>NZ_CP108143.1:3997500-4299276 GCF_036206005.1 Streptomyces sp. NBC_00178 | reverse complement strand
AGTCGGCGGCCCCGGGCCGCTACCGCTACCACGACCTGGTGCGCCTCTACGCACGTGCGTGCGCGGAGCGCGACGAACACCCGCCGGTGGAAAGGGACCTGGCGCTCTCGCGGCTGCTGGACTTCTACCTGGCGACGGCCGCGGGCGTCTACGCGCTGGAGCGGCCCGGCGACCGTCTGGTGGACCACCTGGAGCCGACCGAGCATCCCGGCCTGTCGTTCGGCGACCGGCACACGGCACTGGACTGGCTGTACGCCGAGGCGGGCCCACTGCTCGCCTGCGTCCAGCAGTCGTACGGTCCGGGCACGCTGCGCAGGGCCGTGGACCTGCTGTGGGCGTCGCTCGACCTCGGGGAGTCCGGCGCCGACGCCAAGCAGTACGAGAAGGTCGCCGTCTCGGTCCGGAACGCCGCGCGGGCGGGCGGCGACCGGCGCACCGAGGTCAGGGCGCTGATGACACTCGCCGACGTCCACCACACCTCGGGCCGTTTCGACCAGGCGGAGGAGGAGGCGCAGCAGGTGATGCGGCTCGTCGACGCGGACACGGACCCGCTGCCGGGCTGCTGGGCCGCGAACGCGCGCGGCATCATGGCGCTCTACCAGAGCCGTCACGAGGACGGGGAGACCTACCTCACCCAGGCCATCGCGAGCTTCCGGCGCATCGACGACCGTCCCGGCGAGGCCAGCGCGCTGTGCAACCTGTCGCGCATCCACCTGGCGACGGGCCGGATCACGAGCGCGGTGTCCCTGGCCCAGGAGGGCACCGCGATCTACGACGGGATGGGGCACGCCCTGCGGAGTGCCAACGGCCGTTACGCGCTGGGCATGGCCCACACGCAGAGCGGCCAGTTCGCCGAGGCCGCGGACAGCCTCCTGGAGGCGCTCGACGTGTTCCGGGACAGCCGCCAGCGCCTGTGGGAGGGGATGACCCTCTTCCGCCTGGCGGAGGTGGATCTGGCGGCCGGAGCGGCGGCGGACGCGGCGACCAAGGCGGAGCAGGCGCTGACCGCCCTGCGTGGCATCGGCGGTGCGTGGCGGCGGGGCAACGTCCTGACCGTGCTCGGCCGTGCCCTCGCGGGCATCGGCCAGATCGGCCGGGCGCAGGCCTGCTGGCACGAGGCGCTCTCCCTCTACGAGGAGCTGGGCTCGCACGAGGCCGACGAGGTACGGGCCCTCCTCTCCTCCGGTGCCTCCGTGCCGGTCTGACCTCGTGACGGCGAGACGGCGGTCCGACGCCGTCTCGCGGCCCGTCACCGTGGCGGCCCTGTGGCCGTGCGGCGGTCCGGAGGCCGTGCGGGCGCGGGCCGTTCATCATTCGTTTATCGCCGTCCGGCAGTCTCGACCTCGTCAACCCGTCCCAACGGGGGGCAGGCGGGCTGAAGTCGTGGTCGTCGCACTATCGTGAGCGGCCCTGGCACGCCCGTCCGGCAGTCCACGGGGGAACAGCCGGGCGGGCCTCAGCCACTCGACACAACGGGAGCGGATCAGCATGGCGGACGCAGCGAAGAAGAACCCTGAGATCAAGCCGCAGGACATGCACGCGACGGGCGGCGACGCCGGCAAGATCACGACGAAGGACATGCACGCGACCGGTGGCGAGGCCACCACGGACGACATGCACGCGACATCGGAGCCGGCCAACTAGGTCCGTCGCCCGGACCGGGCCGGCTCTGGGGGAGCCCGGCACGATCCGGACCCGGGGCCCTGGGCCTCGACGGACCGCGCGAAGAGCGGCCGCGGCGGCGCGGAGGGGGAGCCGTCGCGGCCGCTCTGTATGCGCGACACGGGGAGGGCCCGAGCCGGACGGCTCGGGCCCTCCCCGTGTCGCGCCCTCGGTCAGTAGCGCAGCTCGGCCGTGACCAGGCAGCGCTTCACGCGGGAAGCAAGGCGCGGGCTGTCCATGGGGACCTGGATGATCCTGGACTCGCCGGCCTTCATCTCGGCGTCGGCCTTGCCCGTGTCGACCGTCAGGCCCTTGGCGTCGACGAACGTCACGACCACGTCGTACAGGTGCTCGGTCGTGGCGGTGGAACGGATCTCGACCGACGAGGAGGTCGACCCCGCGCGCCTGCCCTTCCGGGGCCCGGCGCACCGGACCACGCGCAGCGCCGGCTCCTCCGAGGCGGTCGGCTCCGGGGTGGTGGACTCGTAGGCGGAGCCGCCGGACGAACTCGACGAGGTGTCGTCGTAGTCGTCGTAGTCATCACGGCTGTGGTAACCGCCGTTGCTCTTGCTGGAGTTGGAGCACCCTCCGCCGCTGGAACCGCTGCTGCGGCTCTTTCCGCTCCTGCCGCCGTGGCTGGACGTGGAGAACCCCGTGAGCGCGAGCACCACCACGACCAGTACCGCCGCGAACCTGATCCGTCGCCGCATCATCGACGCAGCCCCCCTTGCTGTTGTCGGCCTCTCCGGCCGTCGCACACCCGCGACAGCGTGACACACAGCATCCCCGGCGCCGACCCGCAGTCCAGTCATGACCCTGTCACGGTCTCGTCATGGTCTCCGATGGCAGGGGGGATCGGCCAGGCGTAGCGTCGGTCCGGGGAGCGGAGCGCACAGCCGTGCGCCACAGCTGTGCGCCAAGGCCCGGGAGGCTGACGATGGTCCGCAATGTCCTCGGCTCCGTCGTCGCCCTCGTCGGCGCCGCCGCGGCGGTCCAGAGCCCCTTCCAGAGTTGGTACGGCGAACGCCTGGGCCGGGACTACCGGATCCAGGACCTGTTCGGCGGCATCACCGGCGTCTCGTCGCCCGTGATCACCTCGATCCTGCTGCCGTTCCTCTTCGCCGCCCTGGTGACCCTCGTCGGGGTCGTCCTGCGCTCGCGCGGGGCGGTGGCCCTGGCGGGCCTGGTCGTGCTCGGGTTCACCGTCCTGTGGATGGTGCGCCAGGGTCAGGCGGCGGGCAGCCTGACGGTCGGCGGCGAGGGCTCCGGGCTCCGGTGGGGCGTGGCCCAGGCGCTGGCGGGCGGTGTGCTGCTCCTGCTGGGCGCGCTGCTGATGTCGGGCCGCCGCCGGTCGCCCCGCCGGCGCGACGCGGCCGAGCCCTACCCCGTGCCGCCGGACGACCGTCCGGACACCTGGCCCCCGACGCAGGAGCCCGGTCCGGCCGCCATGACGTCGCCGGGGCCCGAACCGGAGGCGGACCCGTACACGGGGCCGGGCCGGCACCGGGCGTCACCGGCCGACGAGGACACGGCCGCCTACCCGGTCCAGGACGTCCATGACGGGGACACGTATCCCGGACGGACCGACGGCCCGGAGCGCGACCGGTACCACCCGCCGCACCCCTGAACCCGTCCGCCCGCGCGCCCGGCGCGCTCCCGCGGGCGTCAGGCGTGGGCCCGGTTGCCCGTCCCCGTGCCCTTGAGCGCGTCCAGGGCGTACACGCAGCGGTCCTTGCTGCACGCGTAGACGACACCCGCCTGCGCCACCGGGGAACCCGTGATCTCGCCCCCCGTGGCCAGCTTCCAGCGGAGCTGGCCGCCCGCCGCGTCCAGCGTGTACAGCACGTGGTCCGCCGAACCGAAGTGGACGCGGCCGTCGGCCACGACCGGGGAGCCGACGACCTCGCCGCCCGCGGCGAAGCGCCACTTGGGCGTGCCGGTGACCGCGTCCAGCGTGTACAGGGCGCTTCCGCTGCCGACGTGGACGTTTCCGGCGCCCACCAGGACGGGCTCGACCGACTGGCGGGCCTCCGTCGCGATCCGCCACCGGTCCTTGCCGGTGGAGGCGTCCAGGGCGTACACGGTGCCGAGGTAGTCGGCGAGGTACACCCCGCCGCCGGTGACCGCCGGGCCGGGCGCGAAGGCGGGCGGGGACAGGAAGACGGCCGGCGACTCGAAGTGCCAGCGCACCCGGCCCGAGACGATGTCCACGGCCAGCACCCGGGTGCCCGCCGCGACGTAGACGAAGCCGTCCGGTGCGGGGGTCACCCGTACCGGGACCCCGCCGCAGGACGCGGCGTCGCCGACCGGGTACGACCAGCGCTCCGCGCCGGTGCGCGCGTCCACGGCCCGCAGCCGCGACTCCTGCCACAGGAACACGGTGCCGTCGTGGATGACGGGCCCCGCCTCCGGCGTCTCGAAGTCCGTCTGGGCGCCCCTGGTCTCCCACAGCTTGTCGCCGCTGGAGGCCTCCCACGCCTGCACGCCGCCCCCGCGCGTGGCGGTCAGCACGGTGCCCCGGTCGGCCTTGAGGGAGTAGACCCAGGCATCCGTCTGCAGCCGCCAGCGCTCGGCCCCGGTCGCCGCGTCCAGCGCGTAGAGCGACGGGCCGTCCGAGGCGTGGATCCTGCCGCCGTCCACGGCCATCGTCCAGGCCACGTCCCGGGTCTTGAACTGGCGCCGCCCGTTGCCCACGTCCAGGGCGTGGACCTCGAACGACGTCACGTACAGCAGGTCGCCCACGACGACGGGCGTGCCCCACACGTCGTTCGACATGCGGAAGCGCCACGGCCGCCAGCGCTCCGGCGCGGCGGCCGTCCCGTCCTGGGCGGGCACGGGGGCGGGGACCACCGGCGCCGTGGGCGGCGTCGCGGCCTGCCCGCCGGGCGCACGCACCCAGCCGGTGGCCGGGTCGGCGTGCGCGGCGGCGGGCCCCCGCACGTCCACGGGCCGGGGGCCGGGCCCGATCGGCACCTTCGCCCCGGTCAGCCGCACGGGACCGCCGTCGGGCACAGGCGCCGGAGCGGGCGCGGTCCGCTGCTCCGCCGCGTCGCCCCACGCCGTCCCGCGGCCCGCCCCGGCGGGCGGCTGCCGCGGGGGCGGCGGCACCGCGACCGGTGCGGGCGGGGCGGCGACGGTACGGCCACCGCCCCGGCGGCGCTCGATCATCGCGGTCGCCACGGTCGGCAGCCAGGCGGAGGCGGTCCCGCTGTCGTCGCTGCCGGAGCCGAACAGGTGCGGAGCCAGCTGCGCCTGCAGGTCCGCCGGGCTGGGCCGCCGGGTCGCGTCCATCTGCATGCAGGACTCGATGAGCGGACGCAGGTCGTCGGGCAGCCCGTGGGTGTCGGGGCCCTCACGCAGCAGCATGAACACGGTCTCGACCGGATTCGCCCCGTGGAACGGCGCGTGCCCCGTCGCCGCGAAGACGAGGGTGGATCCCAGCGAGAAGATGTCGCTCGCGCCCGTCACGCTGCGCGAGTCCCGGGCCTGCTCGGGCGACATGTAGGCGGGGGTGCCCACCGCGACGTTCGTCATGGTCAGGCGGGTGTTGGAGACACCGGACGCGATGCCGAAGTCGATCACCCGGGGCCCGTCCTCGACCACGAGGACGTTGGACGGCTTCAGGTCGCGGTGCACCAGCCCGGCACCGTGGATCGACTGCAGGGCCTCCGCGATCCCCGCGGCCAGCCAGCGCACGGCCTGCGTCGGCATGGGCCCGCACTCGTTCACTATCTCCTCGAGGGAGGGGGCGGGGACGTAGGCGGTCGCCAGCCAGGGCACGGCGGCCCTGGGGTCGGCGTCGACCACGGCGGCGGTGTAGAAGCCGCTGACCGCGCGGGCGGCCTCCACCTCGCGCGTGAAACGGACCCGGAACAGCTGGTCCTCGGCCAGTTCCGTACGCACGGTCTTGATCGCCACCCGCCGGCCCGACGCCGACCGCGCGAGATAGACCAGCCCCATGCCCCCGGCTCCGAGCCGTCCCAGCACCTCGAACGGGCCGATCCGCCGCGGGTCATGCTGCGTCAGCTGTTCCACTTGCCTGCCACCTCCCCGTACGGGCCTCAGGAACAGAAGCCCGCGAAAACACGCCCCTTGCAGCGTCTCACCACTGGACACCACATGGCGGTGCGCACCCTGATTCTTCCTGGCTCGGGGCCTGGTTGCGAACCCGGGGGCGGATCGGGGTGTCCTGTGGCACTCCGCACCTTTCAGGACAGGGCCGTGACGGGGCCCGGGACCTGACGCACCGCAGGGCCGTACCGCCCCCACCCCGTGTCAGCTCAGGGCTCAGGGCAGCAGCTCGGTCGGCTGCAGCACGGCGAAGGCGGCGCCCTGGTCGTCCTGCAGCACGGCCATCCGCCCATACGGGATGTCCATGGGCGGGGCCGTGATCCGGCCACCGAGGCGCACGGCGGTCTCGGCGGTGCGGACGCAGTCCTTGACGGCGAAGTAGCTGAGGAAGTAGCTGGGCAGCATCTCGGGGAACGCGTCCGTGAGGACGGCGCGCCCGCCGATCGCGGTGTCGTCGCCCGGTTCGGTCCCGGCGGGGGACCACATCCGGAACCTCTCCGCCGTTCCCGTCCCCCCGGAGGGGTCCGGGAGTTCGACGTCGGTGCCCTGGAAGCCCAGGACGTCCTCGTAGAAGGCGTCCACGCGCTCCGGCTGACGGGTGTACACCTCGGTCCAGCAGAAGGCGCCCGGCTCGTTCTGCCGCTCGAAGCCCGCCCGGTCGCCCGCCTGCCACAGGCCGAACACCGCGCCGCCCGGGTCCACGGCCTGGGCCAGGACGCCGGCCCGGCCCGCGCGCACCGGGTCGGTGATGATGTGGCCGCCCGCGTCCCGGACGGCGGCGACGGTGGCGACGATGTCGTCGGTGGAGAAGTAGACGCCCCAGGTCGTCGGCATCCGGCCGTCCTTCTTGGCGGCGAGGGCGGCGACGAGCCGCCCCTCGCTGTACGCGTCGGCGAAGGGCATTCCGTCGCCCGCGCGGAAGGTCCAGCCGAAGAGCCCGCCGTAGAAGCGCTTGCCCGCCTCGAGGTCGGAGAGCTGGACGTCCACCCAGCACGGCACCGACGCGAATACGGCCATGGCCCGGATCCTTCCGTCGCAGGATGTCGCAGAGGAGCCGCAGGGGTCCCGGTCGGGGTGGGGACGGCCCCGGTGCCCGGCGCACCGCCACGAGGGCAGCGGTGATCCCCGTCACACTCAACGTAGCGTCGAGTGCCGCGCGGCGCGCTCCGAGCAGCCCGAATGGAACCTTTGCCCGACTCGTGAAGCTTCTCCCCGGCGAGTGGACGCGCGTTGTCCACCGAAGTTATCCACAGCCTGTTGATAACAACATCGCACCGGGACGCTCCTCCGGCGCGAATAGAGCGCAATTCAATTACCAGTCGCACCGGCGCGAAAGGCGCTCCGGCGCATCGGGGAATTGCACCGTTCACCCCGTGCGCACTGGCCCGTTCCCCATTTGCAGTCGGTCAGATCGCGCTCGGATCACCCCTCGGTAAGCTGACGGCATGACAGGACAAGTGCGCACCGTCGACGGCCGCGTGGCTGGTCGGCGAGGTCAGGAGACGCGGCAGAAGCTGCTCGACTGCCTCAGCGAGATGCTCAGCTCCTCGCCGTACCGGGACGTCAAAGTCATCGACGTGGCCCGGAAGGCGGGGACTTCACCCGCGACTTTCTACCAGTATTTCCCCGATGTCGAGGGCGCCGTTCTCGAACTCGCCGAGGAAATGGCCAAGGAGGCCGCCGAGCTGACCGAACTGGTCGGCGGGCGCTCCTGGGTCGGCAAGGCCGGCTGGCAGACCTCCGAAGAACTCGTCGACGGATTCCTCGACTTCTGGCGCCGCCACGACGCGATCCTGCGGGTCGTCGACCTCGGCGCGGCCGAGGGGGACAAGCGGTTCTACAAGATCCGCATGAAGGTCCTCAACTCCGTCACCGGCTCCCTGTCCGACGCGGTCAAGGAACTGCAGAGCAAGGGCAGGGTGGACAAGGACGTCAGCCCCGCGGCGGTCGCGGGCTCGCTGGTCGTCATGCTCGTGGGGGCCGCCTCGCACCAGAAGGGCTTCACCACCTGGGGCGTGAAGCAGGCGGAACTCCGCTCCAACCTCGCCCTGTTGGTACACCTCGGCATCACCGGCAAGAAGCCGGCCAGGTAGGCGCCGGCCAGGACTCCCCCACCTCACACCGGGAACCGCACCTCCTCGCGGCTCGCCCAGTCCTGTCGCGCCGAAGGCGGACCACCCGCGTGGTCCGCCTTCGGCGTTTCCGCGCCGGCCCCCGGGACGGTGGAATGGGCCCATGAGCGATGCACAGCAGACCTTCCGCGAACTGCTCCGCGCCCAGCGCGTCTGGGACGTACGCCTCCCCCGGTTCGACCCGTCCACCGCACCGCCTGAGCCCCTCCCCCTCTTCCACGCCTGGTTCGCCGAGGCGGTGGCCGCCGGGCAGACCGAGCCGCACACCATGACCCTGGCCACGGCGGACGCGGCGGGCAGGCCCGACGTGCGGACCCTGATGCTGCACGACGCGGACGGCCGCGGCTGGCACTTCGGCACGCACTCCACCAGCGCGAAGGGTCGCCAGCTCGCGGCCCGGCCCCACGCGGCCCTGGGCTTCTACTGGCCCGCCCAGGGCCGCCAGGTGCGGGTACGCGGCACCGTCGCCGCCGCGGGCAGGGAGGAGAGCACGGCGGACCTGCGGGCCCGGTCGGCCGGTGCGCTCGCCTCGGCACTGACCGGCGCGCAGAGCGAGGTGCTGCCCTCCCACGACGACCTCGTGCGGGCCTCCGAGGCCGCCTGGGAGCGCGCGCGGGCGGCGCCGGACACCGAGGCGGCCACCTGGACGCTGTACGTCGTCGAGCCGCGGGAGGTGGAGTTCTTCCAGGGGGACGCGCGACGGCGGCACGTGCGGCTGCGCTACCGCCGGGAGGGCGGGGACTGGACCCGCGAGCTGCTCTGGCCGTGAGGCGGCGGGGACGGGCGGGCGGACTCGCGAACCGCCCCGGGCCGTGAGGCGGTGCGGACGGGCCCGCGAGCTGCTCCGGCCGTGAGCAGGGGCGGACGGGCCCGTGTGAGCACGGCGGACGGGCCCGCCCGCCGGCCGCCCCGGACCTGACCGGCACGGACGGGCCCGGCGGCCCGGCGCCGCGCGGAGCGGGTCCCCGCGCGGGTCGGGGCCCGAGAGGGCCGGAAGGCCGGAAGCCGTCCGATTAGGCCAGGAAAGGAGCACTATGGGATGCAGGCGGCAGGTGAGCCGCCGGAGGCACCCATGGCACGATCCCGTTCCCGCTACGCCCCCGACCGGGGGCTGACCACCCGCATGGTGAGCACGATGTTCTTCATCGGGCTGCTGTACGTCGTCCTGGTGGGCGTGCTCCTCGCCGTCCTGCGGGGCGCCTGGCCGGTCGTCCTGATCGTCGCGGGCTGCCTCTTCGTCGCCCAGTTCTGGTTCAGCGACCGCATCGCGGCCTACGGGATGGGCGCCCGGGAGGTCACCCCGCAGGAGGCGCCGGAACTGCACGGTGCGATCGACCGGATCTGCGCCCTGGCCGACATGCCGAAACCCCGGGTCGCCATCGCGCGCAGCGACGTCCCGAACGCCTTCGCGACCGGCCGCAGCGAGAGATCGGCCCTCATCTGCGCCACCACCGGACTCCTGCGCAGACTGGAGCCCGAGGAACTCGAAGGGGTCCTGGCCCATGAGATGTCGCACGTGGCGCACCGCGACGTCGCGGTGATGACCATCGCCTCGTTCCTCGGGGTCCTCGCCGGCATCGTCACGCGGGTCGCCCTGTGGGGCGGACTGGCCCGCAGCAGCCGGGGAAACGATCCGGCGGGCATCATCATCATGCTCATCCCACTGATCAGCGCGGTCGTCTACGCCCTCAGCTTCCTGCTGACCCGGCTGCTGTCGCGCTACCGCGAGCTGTCCGCCGACCGCACGGCCGCCCTGCTCACCGGCCGCCCCTCGGCCCTCGCCTCCGCCCTGACGAAGGTGAGCGGGCAGATGGCCCGGATCCCCACGGAGGACCTGCGGAAGGCCGAGCCGTACAACGCCTTCTACTTCGTGCCCGCGTTCGCCGCCAAGGAGAGCCTGAGCAGGCTGCTCTCCTCCCACCCGACCCTCGAACAGCGCCTGGACCAGCTGGCACGCATCTCCGCCGGCCTGTCCCGGCCGTGAGGAGTCCCCATGGGCCTGCTCGACAGCATCCTGGGGCGCAGCAAGCCCGTACGCCCCGATCTCGACCAGCTCTTCGCCGTCCCCTCCGCGGCGCTGACCCTCCAGGCCGGGACGGGTTTCACGCCCACCGGACTCGGTTCGGTGTGTTTCGCCGGGGTGGAGGGCGGCGCGTTCGCCCGCGTGCGGCAGGACGTCCTGGACCTGCTGGACGCGGATGCCGGGCGATCGGGCGCCCCGGTGGAGTTCAGCCGGGACGGCTACGGGTACACCTGGCTCCTGGCCCGCCGGGCACCCGACGACACGGCGGGCCTGGTGAACGACCTGCACGCGGTCAACACCCTGCTCCAGGACGCCGGTTTCGGACCACAGCTGCTCTGCTCCCTGGTCGGATTCCGTGATCCGCGGGGGCGCTCGCTCGCACTCGTCTATCTGTACAAGCGGGGCGCATTCTACCCGTTCGCCCCGGCGCAGGGCGGCGGCGAGAAGCGCGACAGCCAACTCGAGCTGGAGATACGGGCCGTGCTCGGGGAGGACCTCCGGATGGAGGCCGATCTCGCGCGCTGGTTCCCGGTCTGGGGCGCCCCGGGGCTGTGAACAGGCGCCGATACGCGCCGAATCGCCCGCCCGTGATCATTTCGCAACCGATTCCGGCCCGTCCCCGGAACCCATCATGTTCATGTCCGATTACGCTCCGAACCATGCCAGACAGCACATCCACCCCCCGCGACGCCCAGCCCGCCCCCCAGGACCGCGCCGACGGCCGGCCGGTCTACGTGATCGGCGGCGGCCCCGGCGGCCTCGCCGCGGCCGCGACCCTGCGGGCGCAGGGCGTACGGACGGTGGTCCTGGAGAAGTCGGCCCACGTCGGCGCCTCCTGGCGCAGCCACTACGACCGGCTGCACCTGCACACGATCCGCCGCTGGTCCGCCCTTCCCGGACTGGCGATGCCCCGGCGCTTCGGCCGCTGGGTGTCGCGCGACGACATGGTGCGCTACCTGGAGAAGTACGCCACGCACCACGAGCTGGAGGTCGTGACCGGCGTCGAGGTCTCACGGATCGACCGGACCGCGGACGGCAGCGGGTGGCAGCTGAGCGCGACCGGCGGACGCGTGCTGACCGGTCGCGCGGTCGTCGTGGCCACCGGCTTCAACCACACCCCGCGCGTGCCCGCCTGGCCCGGCCGCGAGGACTTCACCGGCGAGCTGGTGCACGCCTCGCGGTACCGCGACCCCGCGCCGTACGCCGGCAAGGACGTCCTCGTCGTCGGGATCGGCAACACCGGGGCGGAGATCGCCGTCGACCTGGTCGAGGGGGGCGCGGCCCGGGTGCGGATCGCGGTCCGGACCGCCCCGCACATCGTGCGCCGCTCGACCGCCGGCTGGCCCGCGCAGGCGACCGCCGTCCTGGTCCGCAGGCTGCCGGTCCGGCTGGTCGACCGGGCCGGGCGCCTCATGACCCGCCTCTCCGTGCCCGACCTGGCCGCGCACGGGCTGCCCCGCCCGGACACGGGGCTGTACTCCCGGGTCAAGGAGGGGGCGATCCCGGTCCAGGACGTCGGCCTGATCGACGCGGTGAAGCGCGGCAGGGTGGTGCCCGTCGCGGCCGTCGCGTCGTTCGACGGGGACGGTGTGGTGCTGGCGGACGGCAGCCGGATCACCCCGGACGCGGTGATCGCGGCCACCGGCTACGACCGCGCCCTGGAGGGCATGGTCGGGCACCTGGGCGTGCTGGACGCCCGGGGACGCCCGGTCGTCCACGGCGCCCGCACCCCGGAGGGCGCGCCGGGCCTCTACTTCACCGGGTTCACCAACCCGATCAGCGGCATGCTGCGCGAAATAGCCCGGGACGCGCGGAAGATAGCCGCGCGCCTGGCGAAGCGCTGATCCCGCCCGTGCACGGGCCGGACCCCGGCCGTACGGATCCGGGGCCCGGCCCGCGACCGCCACCGGGCTGGACGTGGATGTCGAGCCGCCCCGACCGTGCGCGTCAGGCCGCTGGCCGGGCGGGCGCGGATCGGAGGGCGTCCGCGGGTTCACTCCGCCGCCGGACCATCAGGGCCATCAGCGCGGCCGTCGCGCACAGCGCGCCCGAGGCGTACCAGACCATGTCGTACGAACCCGTCACATCGCGTGCCACGCCTCCGAGGAAGGCCACCAGGGCCGCACCCACCTGGTGGGAGGCCAGGACCCAGCCGAAGACGATCGCGCTGTCCTCGCCGTACTGCTCGCGGCACAGGGCCAGCGTCGGCGGGACCGTGGCGACCCAGTCCAGACCGTAGAAGACGATGAAGAAGACCATCGGCGGGTGCACCGCCGGTGCCATCAGCATCGGCAGGAACAGCAGCGAGACACCGCGCAGCGCGTAGTAGACCGCGAGCAGTCGGCGGGCGTCGAAGCGGTCCGTGAGCCAGCCGCTGAAGACCGTGCCGATGATGTCGAAGATCCCGATGACGGCCAGCAGTGAGGCCGCCGCGGTGATCGCCATGCCGTGGTCGTGGGCCGAGGGCACGAAGTGGGTGCGGATCAGGCCGTTCGTGGAGGCGCCGCAGATCGCGAACGACCCGGCGAGCAGCCAGAAGGGGCCCGTGCGGGCCGCGTCCAGGAGGACGCGCACGGTACGCCGGGCGGCACCCGTCGCGGGAGCCGGCTTCTCCACGAACGGGCCGCCGTACGGGGCGAGTCCGACGTCGGCGGGGTGGTCGCGCATCAGGAACCAGACGAACGGCACGACGACGACCGCGGCGAGGGCCACGGTCACCGAGGCGGGACGCCAGCCGTGCTCCTCCACGATCCAGGCGCACAGCGGCAGGAAGACCAGTTGGCCGGACGCCCCGGCGGCGGTCAGGATGCCCGTGACCAGCCCCCGGCGGGCGACGAACCAGCGGTTGGTGACGGTCGCCGAGAAGGCGAGCGCCATCGATCCCGTGCCCAGGCCGACGAGCAGGCCCCAGTAGAGCATCAGCTGCCAGGCGGCCGTCATCCAGACGCTCGCCAGCGCCCCGGCCGCGACGGCGCTCAGCGCGACGACGACGACCTTGCGGATGCCGAACCGGTCCATGAGGGCGGCGGCGAACGGTGCGGTCAGTCCGTACAGCGCCATGTCGATCGACACCGCGAGACCGATCTCGCCCCGCGACCAGCCGAACTCCGTGTGGAGGGGGTCGATGAGCAGCCCGGGGAGGGAGTTGAAGGCCGCGCCGCCGATGATCGTCACGAAGGTGACGGCCGCGACGATCCACGCCCGGTGGACACGCCGTCGGCGGGGAAGCCCGTGCGGGGTGCCCGCGGCGGCCGTGCTGTCGGTTGTCTGAGTCACGCGGCCCAGCATCGGTCCCGGTGCGCCACGCCGACGAGTGGCCGGACAGACACCCTTCGCAGGGATCGGGCCAACCGGATCACGGGCGGCCCGCAGCACGCCACGCCACCAGCCGGGCGTGCACGGCCCAGGCGCACCCGGCACCCACCGCGTACCAGAGGAGGTCAGGGGCGTTGAACGTCGAGCCGAGCACCAGCCGTGCCACCACGCTCCTGCGGGACAACTCCGCCGGTACGCCGGTGAGCTGGGCCAGTTCCACCGCCCAGCTGAACACCAGCGCGGCCCCCGCCGCCACCGAGGGGCGCACCCGCGGAGCGAGGAGCACCACCACCGTGTGGACCAGCACGGTGTAGAGCGCGTCCCCCGCGTACTTCGCGAAGTCCCCGCCCGCCACCGCCCGGACGCCGAGCCCCGCCGTCACCGTCACGAGGGCGGCCGCCGCCGCGGCCGCGCGGTGCGCCGACGGGGCGGGAATGAACGGCTGTCCTGCCGGCTTCACCTTCATGGCACGACGTCTATCAGCCCGCGGACGCCGGCGGCCAGTCCGACGAGGATCAGGAGACCGCATGCCGCACCGCGTCGTCGTACTCGCCCTGGACGGGATCCTCCCCTTCGAACTGGGCATCCCGCAGCGGATCTTCGGCAGCGCGCGGGGCCAGGGACCGCTCGACGAGGGCCGCGCCCTGTACGAGACCGTGACGTGTTCGGTCCGTGCGCCCGGGCCGGTCCGCACCGACGCCGACTTCAGCATCCTGGTCGAGCGCGGGCCGGAGGCGCTGGCCACCGCCGACACCGTCGTCATACCCACCTCGTACGAACTCGGCCCCGTGCAGGAGGAAGGCCGACTCACCGGGGAACTCACCTCGGCGATGGCGCGCATCCGGCCCGGGACGCGGCTGGTCGCCATCTGCACCGGCGCCTACGTCCTCGGCGCGGCCGGGCTCCTCGACGGCCGCCCGGCCACCACCCACTGGTCCTCCGCGGATCACTTCCAGCGGCTGTTCCCCAAGGTCCTCGTCGATCCGGACGTGCTCTTCGTCGACGACGGCGACGTGCTCACCTCGGCCGGCGTGGCCGCCGGGATCGACCTCTGCCTGCACCTCGTGCGCCGCGACCACGGCACCGCCGTCGCCAACGCGGTGGCGCGCAGCACCGTCGTGCCCCCGCACCGGGACGGCGGTCAGGCGCAGTACATCCGGCGGCCCGTTCCCGAGCGGGGGTCCGCCGCGACGACCGCGGCGCGGGCCTGGGCGCTCGGGCGGCTCGAACAACCGATCCTGCTGCGCGACCTGGCGCGTCAGGGGTCGATGAGCGTGCGCACCTTCACCCGCCGCTTCCGCGACGAGGTGGGTGTCAGCCCCGGACAGTGGATCACCCAGCAGCGGGTGGAGCGGGCGCGGCAGCTGCTGGAGTGCTCCGACCTGTCGGTCGACCAGGTGGCGCGGGAGGCCGGGTTCGGCACGGCCACCTCGCTGCGGCAGCACGTACAGGCCGCGCTGGGGGTGTCCCCCACGGTCTACCGGCGGACGTTCCGCGCGACGACGGCCGGACGCTGAGGCGCCGGCGGACGGTACGGACACGCCTGCACGCGGGGCGGACGTTCAGAGCCGTGCCCGGTCGCCGGGCTGCTCCTGGGCCGCCGGGACCATCACGGGGCCGCCCCGGTCGACCTCGCACCAGATCCGCTTCCCGGCGCCCTCCGGCTGCCAGCCCCAGCGGTCCGCGAGACCGTCCACGAGTTCCAGGCCGCGTCCCCCCGTGTCCTCGCCCCGCGCGTGACGCGGCTGCGGGGGCCGGCAGCTGGTGTCGGCCACCTCGACCCGGACCGTCTCCGAGGAACCCGTGGAGCCGAACAGCATCCGCAGGACGGCCGGACAGCCGGTGTGGACGACCGCGTTGGTGACGAGCTCCGAGATCAGCAGGATGAGCGTCTCCGCGAGGGGCTCGTCGTCCTCCACCCCGGACCCGATCAGCCGGGACCGCGCCCATCTGCGGGCCCGTCCCACTTCGGCGGGATCCGCCCCGACCTCAAGTTGCACCTGAAGCACCTGCACCGCTCACACCATCCGAACCGGCGGACACATCGCCTCGCGCCTCCTCAGGGTCACGGAACGTGACTCCCCTGCGACACAGCATGGTTGACGTACAGTCACCGCAACAAGCGCTTCGGGCATATTCCAGCGCGAAGGAGTACGCGTGGTGCATACTGTGCGACGCGTGCTGCGGACAGTCGAACAGCCGCGCCTCCGCGCCCGGGGAAGCAGACTCCCGGCCGGTCCGGCGCAGCCGCGTGGGCCGCGAGCAGGGCATCCTTCGCAGGCCGGGCCGGCCGCAGGGGCCACACCCGGAACCTCGGGCTCCAGTACCACTCGCATCCACCCGAGCGTACCCGAGCGGCGCGCCGTGACTCCGCCCGGTGACGGCTCGCACCCGGCACCCGCCCGCGCTCCGGATGCTCCGGGTCACCGGTCGATGACGTTCCGTACGCTTCCCCGTCAGCCACTTCACCGCCGGAGGGACCCCCGGGCCCGGGTCCGGCGACGGCCGGACCGGGCCCGGGGAGGGCGCGAACTACTGCCTCCATCGGGCGTGTTGGGCGGGCACGCTACGCGTCGGGTTCGATCACGGTGAAGTACGCGGAGAGTGCGGCGACCGCCTCGTCCTCCGCGATCCGCCCGTCCCGGTCGGTGTCCAGGCTCCGGGCCGCGACGCTCGCGATGTCGTCGGGCGCACCGAGCACCCGCAGGGCGCGTTCCACCGAGGCGACCGGGGCGGAGGCGCCGGCGGCCCCCCGGGGGTCCGTTCCGGCCGCCACGGCGAGGGCCGCCCTCAGGAAGGGACGTGCGATCTCCGCGAAGCGGTCGGGGTTGTCGCGCAGCCGCTTCACGGCCCCTCCGACGAACTCCCCCCGGGTGACCCGCTGGTCCCCGTCCACGTCCGCGATGCCGGCCATGCCCTGCCAGAAGGCCTCGGCGCCCGAATAGAGGGCCTGGCCTCTGTCGCAGCGGGCCGTCGTCCCGAACTCGGTGAGGAGGCGGGCCGCCGCGGCGTTGAAATCGGCGCGATCGATGTAGCCGTTGCCGTCCTGGTCGAAGGCGGCGAACCGGTGCGCGATCTTGCGCTCGTACTCTGCGCTGTCCATGCGGGGAGCGTACGACGCCGGCCGGCGTCCCGTGTCACCGAATACCCCCTGAGGTGTGACGACCCGGTGACGGCCCGCCGCGTCAGGCGATGAGCGGCTGGGACTCGTCGTCGGTCGCGGCGTCCGCGTCCGGATAGCAGTCGAACAGCCGACGCACGCCGAGGGCGCCGAGCACCTTGTTGACGTGCGAGCCGTCCACCGCGCCGCGGGCCGGGAGGATCAGCCGCAGACGGCCGCCGCAGGACTTCATGAGGCGGCGGGAGGCGATCAGCACGTTGACGCCGCTGGAATCGCAGAAGAGGACACCGGAGAGGTCGAGGACCACGTCGTGGCGCCCCGCGGCGACCGCCCCGTGCACGGACTGGCGCACGACGGGTGAGCTGACGAGGTCGAGTTCGCCGCGGATCCGCAGCACGGTCCACCCGTCCTGCTCGGTCTCGTACACCTTCAGCGTCACGCGCCTCGGCCTCTCGTTCCGGGGATTCCGGAGGATCCGGAAGTTACCGTTCCTCCTCGCGGCTGCCCGCTCGGCCGTGGACGAAACCCCGTTCCGTCCCCTTCGGGCCGGGCACAGGATCCGATCGGAAGCGATCACACGCAGCGCGTTTACCCGATCAACAAGCGGCAAAGCGCGCACTATTCCCTATCATTCGAGGCCACTCAGGGGACGTACTTGCCGGAAACACACGTGCTCGGACCAGGCCGCCGACTACATTCGACGTGACGCGGGGAACAGGGCTGGGGGCTGGATGGTGAAGGACGCACCACCGCGCTGGGACCGCCGGATGCAGCAGCGGCTGGCCCGCGGCGAGGCGGCGGCCCTCGGTGAGCTCTACGACCGGTTCGCCGCGCTCGTGCACAGCCAGGCCCACCGCATGCTCGAGGACGAGGACGCCGCGGACCAGGTGACCCGCGAGGTCTTCGGCCACGTCTGGGAGCACCCCGACGCGTACGACCCCCGGAACGGCTCGATGCGCTCCTGGGTGGCACGTCTCACACACCGCGAGGCCGTACGCAGGCTCCGCGCCGCCCGGGGCGCCGACGACACGGACGAGCGGGACGACGAACTGGAGCAGCGGGTGCTCCACGCGACCGCCGCCGCCCGCGCCGACTACATCGTCGCCTCCATGCCGGCCCCGCTGCGCGCGGCCCTGGAGCTCGCGTACATCCAGCGCCGGGACTACCGCCAGACGGCGGCCGACCTCGGCGTCACCGGCGACGAGGCCAGGCGCCGGCTGCGGCTCGGGCTGCAGCTGCTGTCCACCGCCGACGCCCGGACCCCGGCCGGGTCGTCACCGCCCGGCCACGGGCCCGCTTCATGACCGGGGCCGACGGCGGCGACGACCGCGACGGACGGACACCGGCCGAACGCCGCATACCCGGCCCGAGGGCGGCCGCGGACGACCGCGCGTTCCTGCCGCCTGCGGACGTGCCGCCGGCGGCAGCCCACGTCCCCGAGGCGCTCCCCCACCGGGTCCTCAAATCGCTGCTCGGTGCCTGGGCCCTGGCCGCCTGCTCCGCCGAGGAGACGGCCGCGGTGGAGAAGCACCTCACGGGGTGCGCCCGGTGCGCGGACGAGGCCCTGCGGCTGCGCGACGCCGTCGGGCTGCTGCACTCCGACGGCACGCTGGACCTGGACCCGATGCTGCGCTCCCGGGTCCTGGAGGGCTGCCTCGGGCGCCGTCCGGCGCGCATCCCCGTCCCGGACTGGGCCGCTCCGTACGACGCGGAGACGGCCAGGCTCGACGCGCTGCTGCGGGACATCGGCGACTCGGAATGGCATGCGCCGGTACGGCTGAAGTGGTTCGAGGACGACCGCCAGGTGAACCGCAGGACGACGGTAGCCGGAGTGATCAGCCACCTGATGGCGGTCGACGGCCTGGTCTCCCGCGCACTCGGCCTGGACGACCCGCTCGGCAGCGGCGACACGCCGCTGTCGCCGACCGAGCGCACCGAGTCGTACTGGTCGGCCGCGCGGCGCCCGCCCACCCGCACCGTGCGGGAGCCGTGGCGTGACCAGAGCCACGCCCTGGTGCGCACGGTCTCCTTCGCGGGCCGGGGCGTCGCCGAGCTCTCCGTCCCCTACGGAGGCTTCGCCCTCCCGCTGCACGACTCGCTCCTGGAGCGGGCCTTCGAGTGCTGGGTGCACGGCGAGGACATCGCGGAGGCGGTGGACTACCCGTACGAGCCGCCGGCGGCCGCCCACCTGAACCGGATGATCGACCTGGCGGCCCGGCTGCTGCCCGCCACCCTGGCCGGGCGCCGCCGCGCCGGTCTCGCGGCGCCGGCCAGGCAGCTCGTGAGCGCAGGGGCGCCGGGCCGCTCCCTCCACCTGGAGGTCGAGGGCCGCGGCGGCGGCGACTGGTACATCGCTCTGGACTCGCCCGCCGCCCTCGGCTCCCCGGACCACACGGTCGCGCAGGTGGCACTCGACGGCGTGGAGTTCTGCCGGCTGGTCGCGGGGCACGTGCCGCCGGTGGAGGCCGCCGCCGGGCAGGAGGGCGACCGCGAGGCGATCCGCGACGTGCTGTTCGCCGCCGCCTCGCTCAGCAGGCTGTAGGGAGCCCGCGGAGGGCCGGCTACGGGAAGACGACCGTGCGGCGGCCGTTGAGCATGATGCGGCGCTCCGCGTGCCACTTCACGGCGCGGGCCAGCGCCTGGCACTCCACGTCACGCCCGATCGCGACGAGCTGGTCCGGTGTGACCCCGTGACCGACCCGCTCGACCTCCTGCTCGATGATCGGCCCCTCGTCGAGGTCGGCGGTCACGTAGTGCGCCGTCGCACCGATCAGCTTCACCCCGCGCGCGTGCGCCTGGTGGTAGGGCTTCGCACCCTTGAAGCTCGGCAGGAAGGAGTGGTGGATGTTGATGATCCGCCCGCTCAGCTGCTTGCAGAGGTCGTCCGACAGCACCTGCATGTACCGGGCGAGGACGACCAGTTCGACGTTCTCCCCGCGCACCAGCTCCAGCAGCTGCGCCTCGGCCTCCGGCTTGTTCTCACGGGTCACGGGGATGTGCCGGAAGGGGATGCCGTAGGAGGCGACGAGCTCGGCGAAGTCCGTGTGGTTGGAGACGACGGCGACGATCTCGACGGGCAGCGCGCCGGTGCCGGACCGGAAGAGCAGGTCGTTGAGGCAGTGCCCGAACCTGCTCACCAGCAGCACGACCCGCATGCGGTCCGAGGCGCGGTGTATCTGCCACTCCATCCGGAACGAGTCGCCGATCGCGGCGAAGCCGGCCCGCAGCTTCTCCACGTCGGCCGCCGCGCCCGCCGAGAAGTGGACGCGCATGAAGAAGAGACCGGTGTCGTGGTCGCCGAACTGCTGGCTGTCCTCGATGTTGCAGCCGGTCATGTAGAGGTAGCTCGACACGGCGTGCACGATGCCCTGTTTGTCGGGGCAGGAGAGCGTGAGGACGTACTGCTCGGCGGGGCCGTCCGAGGCAGCGGGTACGGATTCGGCGGGCTGCGGCGCGGTCATCCCCGTAGGGTGCCACACCGTCCCGCCGTCACGCCGATCTGGTCATGATGCGGAGCACGTCCAGCGACCGCGGCGGGACGTCGGGGTCCTCGGCGTCGTTGGTGGCGAGCATCACGTGCGCCTCGCGGGCCGCCAGGACCGCGTCCGGCCAGCCCGGATGCTCCAGATACGCGGAGACGGGGGCGTCGGCGCCTATCTGGTGCATGATCCGCAGCACCCGCAGGGCGGCGACGTCCACGAGGGCGGCCTCCGCGGAGTCACGGAAGATCGTGCCCACGTACTTCTCGGCGGACCAGTTGTCGAGCCAGGTGTCCTCGACCAGGCGGTACACGGCGTCGGTGACGTCCCCGTACCCTTCCTGGCCGGCCAGCCAGCACTCGTGGTGGAAGACGGGGTCGGAGAGCATGTGCAGCGCCGAGCGCACGTTGCTGCGCCAGCGCCACCACGGCATGTCGTTGAGCGGCATGCCGCCCATGGTGGAGGAGCGACGGCCGCGACGGGAAGTGTTCTCCGAACCTTGCTGCACGGTTGCCGATCGTACGTTCCCCCGCGCCGGGCTCGCACCGGCCCCCGCAATTCACCTCCGCGTCACTCCGTGTCGCCCGGGGCACGGCACTGCGTTACCCGTGGCCCGCAAAAGTTCATGCCCATGACCGGACGGCGACGCATCAGCCCACACCGCCCCTACGGATTCCTCACATCGGCGGTGGCGGGAACGCTCCTGCTGTCGGGGTGCGGTTCCCTCCCCGGCGCCTCGGAGAGCTCCAGGAAACCGGTCACGGTGATGACCTGGGCCCCGGACACCTCCGGGACCGACGCGGTGAACATGGCGGGCATGCCGGCCATGGCGCGGGCCTACGCCCGCTGGACCGACGAGCGGGGCGGGATCGACGGCCACGAGCTGCGGGTGCTCACCTGCAGCGAGGAGGACACGCCCGAGGGCGCCTCCAAGTGCGCGCGCCTGGCCGCCGACAAGGACGTCGCCGCGGTCGTCGGCTCGTACAGCCGGCACGGGCGGGCGTTCCTCGCGCCGCTGGAGGCCGCCGGGATTCCGTACATCGGCGGATACGGCGCCTCGGCCGAGGAGTTCACCAGCTACATCTCCTACCCGGTCAACGGGGGCCTGGCGGCGCTCGTCGCCGGCAACGGCGAGCAACTGGCCGACGACTGCGGGCAGGTGGCCCTGGTGCGGCCCGACACCCTCGTCGGCGACAGTCTGCCCGGACTGCTCGACGTGAGCCTCCGCGAACGCAGGCTGCCCAAGGCGCACGACATACGCGCGCCCGAGGAGGCCACGTCCTACGCCGACCAGGCGGCCGAGGCCATCGAGGAGGCGGGCGACGGGTGCGTGACCGCGGTGCTCGGCGACGGCACCGAGACCTTCTTCGACTCGTTCCGCCGGCTCGGGGACGCGGGAGGCGGCGTACGGATCTCCTCCGTCGCCGGAAGTGTCGGCCAGCCCCTCATCAACCGTACCGGCGGCCCCTCCAGCCCCTTCGAGGGTGCCTACGTCACCGGCTGGTACCCGGCCCCGGGCGACGCGCGCTGGAACAAGATGCGCGGTGTGATCCAGAAGTACGCCTTCGGCGACAACAAGGTCGATCCCGAGGACACCGGGGTGCAGACCACCTGGATCGCGTACACCGCACTCGAGGCCGTCATCGAGGCCATGGACCGTCCCGACATCTGGGCGGGCGGCGTCTCCGTGAACCTGAACCGCGGCACCGAGGTGGACACCGGCGGGCTCACGCCACCCCTGCGCTGGCGCTTCCAGGACGGCGTCGGCTCCCGGGCCCACGCCCGCGTCGTCAACGGCCAGGTGACGTTCCAGGTGGTGAGGAACGGCCGCCTCACGGCGTCGAAGAAGGGCTTCGTCGACGTCACGGACACGCTCCTGGACGCCGGCTGACCTGTCGTCACCCCCGGCGACGGCCTCCGGCGTCACCCGCGCCGGAGGCTCCCCCGCACGATCCGGTGTCAGAGCTGCGTGGGTGCGCGCTCGGTCAGCCCGTACTTCTGCGCGATGGAGTTCCAGAGCTTCGACGCCTCGCGCTTGGCGATGGTGGCCTCACCGCTGGCGGCGTTCGCCTTGGCCGTCTGGTCCGTGGAGCGGGCATGGCCGCCCTTGCAGACCTTCTTGTCGTTCTTCGCCTGCCCGGCCCAGGCGGCGTAGCGGTCGTCGGCCTCGGCCGACGCCTGCCACGCCTTGGTCAGCGAGGCCTTGAGCTCGGCGTTCGCGGGGAGCTTGTCGACGCTGAGCGCTTCCAGCCGGGTCACCAGGTCGCGCCGCTGGCCGGCCGCGCCCGTGAGGTCGGTGACCGCCTGGTCGAGGGCGCGGCAGTTCTTGGTCTTCTCCACCGCGCCGATCACGGCCGCGCGGCTGTTGTTGCTGTCGGCGAGGAGCTTGTCCAGCGCCTCGGCCTGCGGCTTCGCCGGGTCGTCGGCGGCCTGCGTGGAGGCGTCGCCGCCGGCCGAACTCTGCGAGGCGACGGGCTGTTTGGCGTCCTCGGGGTCGTCGCCGCCGCTCATCAGGGCGCCCGCACCGAGACCGATGACGGCGCAGCCGATCACGACCGCGGCGATCAGCGGGATGTGCGCGGAGCGTTTGCGCTGCGGACCGCGGTCCTGGTCCTCCGGCTCCTGCCTGCCGTGGAGGCCCTGGAGACCCGACGGGTAGGGCTGTCCGCCCTGCGGCTGGGGCTGCGCCGGGCCGCCCTGGTACGCCTGCTGGGGCTGCTGCTGCCGGCCCTGGTCGTAGCGCGGCATCTGCTGCGTCCCGGCCGCGGTCTCGTCGCTGCGGAAGAGGCTGTCGAACTCCGCGGGCGGCTGGCGGTCGCCGGGGGCCCCGGGACGTATGCCGTAGGGGGCGCCACCGGGCACCGGGGGTATGTACTGGGTCGCGTCGGCGTCGCCCTGCTGCGTGGGCGGCAGGTACTGGGTGGACTCGGCGGCGCGCTCGGGCGGCAGCCCGCCCGGCCCGTGGCCGCCGGGTACGGGCGCGATGTACTGCGTGGCGTCGGCGTCCCCACCCTGCGCCGGGCCGTGCCCGGCCTCGGGCGGCAGCGGCTGCGCGTACTGCTGGTACGGGTCGTGCCGGGGCGCGTACTGCTGCTGGTACGGGTCGTGCTGCGGCGCGTAGCCCTGCTGGGGCTGCTCCGGTGGAAGCTGACCCGGTGCCGCGTGGCCGTCCTGGGACCCGCCGGGCCCCCAGGGGCTGCCCCAGGGCTGCCCGCCCGCGGGGGCCGCCTGGTCCGGCTGCCCGCCCCCGGTGCCCCCCGCGGTCCAGGGGGCACCACCCTCTGCGGGCAGCACGACACCTTCGTGCGCGGGCCGTACAGCAGGGAGCTGCTGCTCGTCACCCTGTCCGCTCTGCGTCACCGGGACTCCTACGTGTCAACCTATGGAATCGTCGGCTCACGCTACCGGGTGGCCGCCTCCGGGCGCCAAGTGCCCGTGAGCGCTCACCACCCCTTCACAGGGCGGGTAACGCGCCGCGCGCCCGCGACGCTGTTCTTGGGCGACTCGCCCACGGGGCGGATTCAGGCGGCCTGGAGTTCGAGCCTGGCGCCGAATTCACGGACCGAGGGCTCGCTCGCGAACGGCTCCAGCCGCTGCTGGAGGTCGTCGAGGTATTCGGCGCCCCGGCTGGAGCGCACCGTCCCCAGCAGCTCCATCGCCCGCAGACCCGTGTGGCAGGCCTGTTCCACCTCGCGCTGCTGCACCTGCGCCGTGGCCAGCAGGACGAGACCGATGCCGCGGCGCCGGGCACGGGACTCCGGGAGAGCCGCCAGGGCCTCCTTCGCCCGGCGGGCGGCCGGCTCCGCCTGCCCCAGGTCGCGGTGGCAGTGCGCCAGCTCGTCCGCGAGGTAGCCCGCGTCGAAGTGGGAGATCCAGGTCGGGTCGTCGCCGGTGTCCGGGTCCGCCTGTTCCAGGGCGGCCAGCGCCCGGGCCGCGGACGTCTGGCAGGTACGGGCGTCGCCCATCAGCGCGTGGCCCCGCGCCTCCGCGGCGTGGAACATCGCCTCCGCGCGCGGGGTCACCCGTCCCCGCGCGCCCTCCTGGGCGGCGCGCGCGAGCTGGGCGATCTCGCGCGGGTTGCCCAATTGCGCGGCGAGATGGCTCATGGACGCCGCCAGCACGTATCCGCCGTAGGCCCGGTCGCCCGCGGCCTGGGCCAGGCGCAGCGCCTGGATGTAGTACCGCTGGGCGAGGCCCGGCTGGCCGGTGTCGACGGCCATGTACCCGGCGAGTTCCGTCAGCCGCGCCACCGCCCCGAAGAGCTCACGGCCGACCGATTCGCGGTAGGCGCCCGAAAGCAGCCCGGACACCACGCTGTTGAGGTAGTGCACGAGGACGGGACGCACGTGTCCGCTGCCGAAGCGGTGGTCCAGGTCGACCAGCGCGGCGGTCATGGCGCGCACCGCCTCCACGTCCGGCATGCCCACCCGGCTCCCGGCCGATCTCGCCACCTGCGGGTCCGCACCGGTGATCAG
The DNA here is from genome assembly GCF_036206005.1 of Streptomyces sp. NBC_00178. Lineage (NCBI taxonomy): Bacteria > Bacillati > Actinomycetota > Actinomycetes > Kitasatosporales > Streptomycetaceae > Streptomyces > Streptomyces sp. NBC_00178. The sequence continues at coordinate 4,274,998 of NZ_CP108143.1, read as the reverse complement.
CCAGTCGCGGCTGGGCTCGACCAGGGCGGAGGCGGCCACCGCCGACCCGGACAGCAGGTCACGGCGGCCCACGTCGCTGCGCCACAGTTCGCAGACCTGCTCGATCGCGCCGAGGACGGTGGGGGCGAACTGCAGTCCCACGCCCGAGGCCAGGCTCTTGCCGTTGGCCATGCCGATCTCGTCGATCGTGACGGTGCGGCCGAGTTTGCGGCCGATCGCCTCCGCGATGATGCCCGGCGCCCTGCCGCGCGGCTGCTGGCCGCGCAGCCACCGGGCCACCGACGTCTTGTCGTACCGGAGGTCCAGGCCGCGCTCGGCCCCCACCATGTTCACGCGCCGGGCGAGACCGGCGTTGGAGCAGGCCGCCTCCTGGATGAGCGTCTGGAGCCGTTCGTTCGGCTGGCGGGCGACGAGAGGCCTGGCTGCCATGTTTTCCCCCTGGGACCGCAGTGACCGGTGATTGGGATCACTGCCCGGCACGACACAAGAAATGCGCATATTCATCTGTATTGGGTACGGGCGGTGGCGAGTTGGCACAGTCCTGCGAGTGGTTACCCGCCGATCGGTGCGCAGCCCCACGCGCGCCCCTGCCCATGCCTCTGTGCGCCCCGCGTGCAGGATCGATCCGTCGCGAAGGGTGCCCGTGCGCCCGTAACCCCAGGTCGCGCCGGTAGTTGAGTGGTGCGTGGAAGAGCCCATCGGAGTGACGGAAGCCGCAGAGGTACCCAAGCAGCGGGGTGAACAGCTACTGGAGGCCGCTGCCTGGTACGCACAGGAGCGGCACTGGGACGTGTTCCCCGGCACCTGGCTCGAGCCCGTCGGCGCGACGGAACGGTGCTCGTGCGGGGACGCCGGCTGCGGAGCGCCCGGGGCCCATCCCACCCGGGCCGACTGGGCGGGCCAGGCGACGGGCAGCGCGGCGGCGGCCCGCCGGATGTGGGCGCGGCAGCCCGGGTCGTCGGTGCTCCTGCCGGCCGGCCGGACCTTCGACGCCCTCGACGTGCCGGAGGCCGCCGGATTCCTCGCGCTGGCCAGGATGGAGCGGATGGAGCTCACCCTCGGCCCGGTGACCCGCACGCCCGACCGGCGGATGCTGTTCCTGGTCCTCCCGGGCGGTGCCGCGAAGGCGCCGGAGCTGGTGCGCCAACTGGGCTGGGACGCCCGGGGGGTCGGCCTGGTGGGGCGCGGCGAGGGCGAGTACATCGCGGGCCCGCCGACCCGGACGGCCCGCGGCGTCGTGCAGTGGGCCCGCCGCCCGTCCCGCGCCAACATGTGGCTGCCCGAGGCGGAGGAGCTGATCAGCCCGCTCGCCTACGCCTGTGCACGCGAGGCGGCGGACGCCAGGACGCGCCTTTCGTAGGCTGGTCCCCACACGCGGGGATAGCGAAAGGCAGTGCCATGCCGGACCAGGTGGACATCGCGAGCGGGACGGACACGGCTGACGGGGCTCCCACGCCACCGCCCGCCGTTCGGGTCGAGGGACTGTGGAAGCGGTTCGGGGAGCAGGTCGCGGTCGGCGGGATCGATCTGGAGCTGCCCGCCGGGCGGTTCATCGGCCTGGTGGGCCCCAACGGCGCGGGGAAGACCACCACCCTGTCGATGGTGACCGGGCTCCTGCGGCCGGACATGGGACGCATCGAGGTCGGCGGGCACGACGTGTGGCGCGACCCGGTCGAGGTGAAGTCCCGGATCGGCGTGCTGCCCGAGGGGCTGCGGCTGTTCGAGCGCCTCTCGGGCCGTGAACTCCTGGCGTACACGGGCCGGCTGCGGGGACTTCCGGGCGCCGAGGTGGACAAGCGGGCCACCCAGCTCCTCGACGTCCTCGACCTGGCGGGGTCCCAGCACAAGCTGGTCGTGGACTACTCGACCGGGATGCGCAAGAAGATCGGGCTGGCGTCGGCCCTGCTGCACAATCCCGAAGTCCTCTTCCTGGACGAGCCGTTCGAGGGGGTCGACCCGGTGTCGGCGCAGACGATCCGCGGCGTGCTGGAGCGCTACACCCGCTCCGGGGCGACCGTGGTCTTCTCCAGCCACGTGATGGAGCTGGTCGAGTCGCTGTGCGACTGGGTGGCCGTGATGGCCGGCGGCCGGATCCGCGCCCACGGCACGCTCGCCGAGGTGCGCGGGGACGCCGACTCGCTGCAGGACGCCTTCCTGGAGCTGGTCGGGGCGGGCACGCGGGACACGGGCGAGTCCCTGGACTGGCTGGGCGGTGCCCGATGACCGTGCTGGACGCCCCTGCGGGAACCACCGTCCCGGCGGTACGCGGCCAGGGCCTCGTCCCCGTCTTCGTACGGCTGAAGCTGTCGCTGCTGCGCAACGGGCTGCGCCAGTCGTCCGGCCGCCGGGCGGCGTACATCGCGTCGCTCGTCGCCGCGCTGCTGATCGCGGCGGGCCAGGTGACCGGCCTCGTCCTGCTGCGCGGCCACGCGCAGGCGGGCACGCTCGTGGTGCTGCTGACCGCCGTGGTCGCCCTGGGCTGGGCGGTGATGCCCCTGTTCTTCCCGAGCGGTGACGAGACCCTGGACCCGAGCCGGCTGGTCATGCTTCCGCTGCGCCCCCGGCCGCTGATCGGGGCGCTGCTCGCGGCCTCGCTGATCGGCATCGGGCCGCTCTTCACGCTCGCCCTGGCCGTGGGTTCCGTGATCGCGGTCGCGCACGGGGCGGTGGCCGCCCTGTTCGGGGTGGTCGCCGTCCCGGTGACGCTGCTGGTGTGCGTGGCGCTGGCGCGGTCCGTCGCCACGGCCAACGTCCGGTTGCTGACCTCGCGCAAGGGCCGGGACCTCGCCGTGCTGAGCGGTCTGGTGATCGCGGTGGGCATCCAGTTCGTCAACTACGGCGCCCAGCGCCTGGGCAGCGCCGGCGGGCTCTCCTCGCTGGAGCCGGCGGCGGACCTGGTGCGCTGGCTGCCCCCGGCCTCGGCACTGGGCGCGGTGGGGTCGGCGTCCGACGGGGCGTACGGCACGGCCCTGGCACAGCTGCTCGTCTCGCTGCTCGCCCTGGGCCTGCTCATGGGGCTGTGGCAGCGGAGCCTGGTGAAGCTGATGACCGCGCCGGACGGCTCGACCATCGCGGCGGCGGAACCGTCCGGGGCGGGCTCCGGCACCGGCCGTACGGGGCTCTTCGCGCGGCTTCCGGACGGGCGCGCGGGCACGGTCGTCGAGCGCAGTCTCCGGTACGTCGTGCGGGACCCGAAGACCAAGGCGTCCTGGGTGACGGCGCTGGCGATCGGGCTGATCGTGCCGGTGCTCAACGCGGCGCAGGGGGCCGGGTCGCTCTACGTCGCCTGTTTCGCGGCCGGGATGCTCGGTATGCAGATGTACAACCAGTTCGGCCAGGACACCTCGGCCTTCTGGATGGTGGCGCAGACGATCTCGTCCACCAGGGACGCGTACGCCGAACTGCGGGCGCGGGCCCTGGCGTTGTTGCTGATCACCCTGCCGTACACGGTCCTGGTGACGGTGGTGACGGCGGCCGTGCTCGGTGACTGGGCGGCGCTGCCCGGGGTCATGGGACTGTCGTTCGCCCTGCTCGGGGCGATGCTGGCGACGGGCGCGGTGGCCTCGGCACTGTTCCCGTACTCGATCCCGCAGGACGGCGCGTTCAAGAACGTCGCACCCGGTCAGGCGGGTCTGGCCTGGATCTCCATCCTGGGGGGCGTGGTGTCGGCGGCCGTGCTGAGCGCACCCGTGATCGGGCTGACGGTCTGGCTGCACCTCGGCGGCCGTCACGACTGGCTCTGGCTGCTGCTGCCGGTGGGCGCGGCGTACGGGACGTTCATCGGGTGGCTGGGCCTGCGGCTGGCCGCGCCGCGCACGGCGGACCGCCTCCCGGAGATCCTGACGGCGGTCAGCAAGGGCTGAGTCCGGGCCTCGCGCACGCGCTCGGGGGCCGGGGCCGTCAGGGACTGACGTGCTCCCGGACGTCCTCGGCCAGCTGCTCCAGGAACGGCTCCACCGCGCTCCGCCAGCCCTCGGGCTGGTCGTAGTGGACGAGGTGGCCCGCGTCCGCGACCTCCGCGTACTGTCCGCGCGGCAGGACGCGGACCATCTCCTGGGCCTCGGCCCTGCCCAGCTCTCCGTCGATGCCGCGCAGGACCAGGGTGGGGCAGCGCACCTGGGCGAGCTCCTCCCAGTGGGCGTCGTGGACCCACGTGGCCCGGGACGTGAGCATCTGCTCCTGCGAGAACACCGGCCGCCAGCCGTCCTCGCTCTCCGCCATGACCTCGGCGAAGAACGCGCCCCGCGAGGGGTTGGGCCGCTCCACCCAGGGATCGTCCTCGCCGAACCACTTCCGCACCTCGGCGAGGGTCGCGAAGGGCAGCGGCCAGGCGTCGAACCAGTCCTCCCACTCACGCTGCGAGGCGGCCCCGAGCGCGGAGGCCCGCATGTCGCAGATGATCAGGGCCTTGACCAGGTCGGGGCGCTTCGCGGCGAGCTGCCAGGCGGTGAGCGCGCCCATCGAGTGCCCGATCAGGGTGACGGGGGCGAGACCGAGCTGTTCGATCGCAGCCTCGGCGTCGGCGACGTAGGCGTCCCGGGTGTACGGGCCGTCCGCCGGCTTGTCGCTGCGGCCGTGGCCCCGCTGGTCGAGACCGACGGGGCGGTGGCGTTCGGACAGCCAGCGGGCGGTGGAGGCCCAGTGGGCGGCCCGGCCCATCAGGCCGTGCAGCATTAAGATCCCGGCGCCGTGACCGGCCTCGGCACGGCTCTTGGGCTGATCCGCGAACTCCCAGGCCGCGAGGCGTACGCCGTCGGCTCCGGTCACGTCGATGCGCCGCACCATAGGCTCTGGCACCCCCTTCTGGTCCTCGATCACCGTGTGGTCGTGTGCGCCAGGCTATCGAACCTTTATTCGAAAACTCGTGTTCGGCTCGCAACATCCCACGTTTGAGTGACAGCGGTTCAGGATTGACGCACGCCGCCCCGGGGAGACCTTCAGCGGGAAGCGGACCACTCGGGGACAGGGGTTCGCGGGGACTGACCTCGAGAGCTCGGGGCTCCAGGTCAGCGCGGGGGAGGACCGGCCCCGGCGCCCATGGGCGCCGGGGCCTTCCGCTGTTGCCGAACACCCGGGGCGCGGCCCCCACGGGCCGCCCGGAAGGGCGCCGGGCCGGTGCGCGGCGACCAACGGGTTCACGGGAGGGCCCGGCCGCCGGGAGGACGCCGGGGGGCGCGAGGAGGAGCGCGGTGGCCCCGGGGGCGCGCCCGGGACGCCGGACGCGCCCGGCGCGACGGCGCCGGACACGGGCCGGACATCATGCGGGCGGGTCCGGCGGCCGTGCGGAGCAGCGGGAACGCGCCGTGCGACCGCGTGGGCACCGGGAAGTCCGGCAGGCGCCCCGCGGCGCACATGCCAGTGTGACGGGCGCATTCCCTGCTCCCTCCCCGACCGCGCGGCAGACTCCGCCGGCACCCTCAGGTCATATGCCTGGCCACAGCCTGGCACGCGTTTCGCCCGGGCGCTGCGATTCCGGGCGGAAAACAGAAAGCGGGCTTACCGGCTCACATCTGCACGTGCATCCGCACCGGCGCCTGCATGTGCCGACACCCCGCCGGGGCATACGTCGTCGCTGTTCAGCGCTTTGCGACGAAGACGTGCGAGGCGACTTCGGCATTCAGTTCGGCCGCTTCACCGCTCGACCCGACCAGCACACCGCCGGCCGACTCGGTGACGCTGACGACGGAACCGGGCTGCACGCCCGCCCTCCGCAGCGTGTACATCAGCTGGGCGTCCGTCTGGATCGGCTCGCCGATCCGGCGCACGACCACGGTCTTGCCCTCCGCGCCCGGGTCGAGCTCGGACAGGCTGACCATGCCCTCGTCCAGGAACGGATCCGCCTCGGCCTTCTCGCCCAGCTCCTCCAGCCCCGGGATGGGGTTGCCGTACGGAGACTCCGTCGGGTGGCGCAGCAGCTCCAGCACGCGCCGCTCCACCGCCTCGCTCATCACGTGCTCCCAGCGGCACGCCTCGGCGTGGACCTGCTCCCACTCGAGGCCGATCACGTCGACGAGCAGGCACTCGGCGAGACGGTGCTTGCGCATGACCCGCGTCGCCAGGCGGCGCCCCTCCTCCGTCAGCTCCAGGTGGCGGTCGCCCGCGACCTGGACCAGGCCGTCCCGCTCCATGCGCGCCACCGTCTGGCTGACCGTCGGACCGCTCTGGTCCAGCCGTTCGGCGATCCGGGCGCGCATCGGGACCACGCCTTCCTCTTCGAGCTCGAGGATGGTGCGGAGATACATCTCCGTTGTGTCGATCAGTCCGGACATACGTGCCCCTCGATGCTGTGACATGAAGTCGTCGTGCGATGGCCCTTACCAATTCTGACGCATACGGCCGACAACCGTGCCCCGCCGTCGCAAGCCCGTGCGGCGGACGGGCCCCCGAGCGCTATTGACAGCCCACTGGTCCAGACCGCAACGTGATCCGCGACACGGGCACCGCACGGACCCCACCCCCCGCTGGAAAGGCCTCCTCGATGAGCGACAGCAAGCTCGCCGGTCAGTTCTTCGACGCAGCGATCGGCCTGCTGGAGCGGGTGCGTGACGAGGAGGCCGGAGCCGTCGCGGCCGCCGGTGCCGCGATCGCCGAGACCGTCGCCTCGGGCGGCCGGCTCTTCGCCTTCGGTGCCGGCCACTCCTCGCTCGCCGCGCAGGACGTCGTCTACCGGGCGGGCGGACTCGCCCTGATGAACCTGCTCGCCGTGCCGGGCACGGTGGGGGTCGACGTCATGCCGGCCACCCTGGGCTCCGCGCTGGAGCGGGTCGACGGACTGGCGAGCGCGGTGCTCGACTCCAGCCCCGCCCGGTCCGGCGACCTCCTCGTGATCATCTCCCTGTCCGGCCGCAACGCCCTTCCCGTGGAGATGGCGCAGAACGCCCGCGCGCTGGGGCTCACGGTCGTCGGGGTCACCTCCGTCGCCTACACGACGGGCACGAAGTCGCGGCACGTCTCGGGCGGGTTCCTGCGGGACCACTGCGACATCGTCCTGGACAGCAAGATCGCCGTCGGTGACGCGGAGCTGACGGCGGACGGCGTCGAGGCCCCCTTCGCACCCGCGTCGACGGTCGTCACCAGCGCGCTCATGCAGGCGATGATGGCCACGGCTGCCGAGGAGCTGGTCGCCCGGGGGATCGAGCCGCCGCTGCTCCGCTCCGGCAACGTCGACGGCGGACACGAGTGGAACGGCCGCGTGATGCGGGAGTACGGGGACCGGATCTTCTACCGCCACTGAGACGGCAGGCCGCCGGGCCCCGGGGTACGTACGGCCTACGGCTCCTCCGGGGCCCCTTCGGGCCCGGCCGTCAGCAGCGCCAGGTCCACGGCCGAGGCGACCCGCATGGCCACGCTCTCCGCGTACATCACGTCCGGGCGCTCGAAGGCGCTGCGGTTCGCGGCGCGCAGGAACGTCACCACGCCGAGCGTCCGCCCCCGGCTCCGCAGCACCGCGCACAGGGCGTGCACCGCGTCGCTGGGCCAGCGGTGCTCCGCCGCCCACGACTCGCCCGACCCGGCCGGCGCCGCGGCGCGGACCGACCCCGTGCGCTCCACCGCCTGCAGGGCCGGGTGCCCCGTCCCGTAGCGCACCGGGATCGACCCGCCGGAGACGGGCAGGCAGGGACCCGGGGCGTCGGACGGTGTGGCGGCGGCCCGCACGAGCCGCTCCCCCGTCGCGAGGTCCTTCAGCAGGTCCACGACCACGTGGTCGGCGAATCCCGCCAGCGCGTAGTCCAGCGACGTCGTCGCCGCCTCCATCGGGTCCTCGCACTCGGCCGCCTGGCGGGCGGCCCGGTGCAGTTGGTTCGCCCGGAACCGCACCCGGTCCGCCTCCTGCGCCGCGAGCTTCGACGCGGTGACGTCCCGGAACAGCCAGCCGACGCCGAGCGGCACGGGCTCCTCCGCCAGCGGCGAGGCAAGGCGCAGGAACCCGCTGCGCCAGCAGCGCCGCCGGTCGCCCTCCGCGGTCCGCAGGGTCACCCAGAGTTCGGCCGGGGCGGACGGGGCGCCCTCGGCGAGGACGTGCTGCAGGGCGCCCTCCAGGTCCTCGACGCCCTGGACGACCAGCTCGCCCAGCGGACGCCCCAGCGGGGTGATGCGCCCGCCGCCCAGCGCCCGGGCCGCGTAGGCGTTGACCACGGTGGGCCGCAGGTCCACGTCGACCAGGACCACGCCCCAGGACGCGTCCTCGAAGAGGGCCTCGCTGAGCGCGATGGACCGCTCCAGATCGATCTGCGCGTGCACCTCGCTGAACGCGCAGTAGACCCCGGCCGGCCGGCCGTCCTCGCCGCGCACCCGCGACGACTGGGTCCGCACGAGGACCCGCCCGCCGTCCTTGCGCAGCAGGGCGAACTCGTGGACCTGCCGTCCGGGGGCGTCCATGGCCGACATCAGCCGCTTCTGCACGTCGCCCGCGTCCGCGCTCCGCACCGCCCAGCCGGCGAAGCCCCGCCGCCCGACGGCCTCGGCGGCGGACCAGCCGAGGATGCGCTCGGCCTCACGGTTCCAGTGGGTGACGGCACCCTGCGCGTCGAAGGCGCACAGGGCCGCGTCCATGCCGTCGAGGAGCGCGGCGAGCAGTCTCGACCCCGGGATCGGCGCCGCGACGGGCTCCCGCTCCGGGTCCTCGTCGGGACCGAGCGCGTCGGTGGTCCCGGTGCTCCTGGAAGCACTCACTCCGCACCTCCCACAGGGCGTGTTCCGCGCCGTGTTCCGCATTGCCGCACGTCAGACCATTGAACTCGAACGTGGGCCACCGCACGGCCACTTCCCGGAAATCCGGTGTCCACGCGCGACGGGGGGTGTACGGACGAGGCCCCGGATAAATCGCTTGTGCGGCCGCGGGGCGGTTCCTAGGCTGTGCGTACACGTTGAAAGGAGGTGATCCGAAAAGTGCAGTCTTATCGGATTCGTGAGGTGGCTGCGGGCTGACAGCCCGTCGTCGCACACTGTGCACCTCGGCAGGCTGTCTGCCGAAACCCAAGCAGTCACCGACCCGCAGGCTCGCCGGTAAGTCCGGCCGGCTCCTCCGCAAGGAGGGACCAGAGCCTGCGGGTTTCTGCGTTGCCGCTCCCGGCCCGCTCCGGGGCGGGAGCGGGCCCACGGACCGGGAGCGCAGCTCAGGGGCTGAGGCGCTCCACCCGCCATCCCGCGTCCTCACGCACGTACCGCAGCCGGTCGTGGAGCCGGTTCGTGTGGCCCTGCCAGAACTCGATCGAGTCCGGTACGACGCGGAAACCGCCCCACTGCGGCGGCGCCGGGACCTTCTCGCCCTCGGGGTAGCGCGCCGCCAGCTCGTCGTACCGCTCGACGAGCTCCTGACGGGAGCCGATCACCGACGACTGCTCGCTCGCCCAGGCGCCGAGCTGCGAGCCGTGCGGGCGGGTGCGGAAGTACGCGACGGTCTCCTCGCGGCCGACCCGGGCCGCGGTGCCGGTGACGACGACCTGGCGGGCCAGCGGGTGCCAGGGGAAGAGCAGCGATACGTACGGGTTCGCGGTCAGTTCGCGGCCCTTGCGGGACCCGTAGTTGGTGAAGAAGACGAAACCGCGGCCGTCGTACTGCTTCAGGAGCACCGTGCGGGAGGACGGCCTGCCGTCGGGGGCCGCGGTCGAGACGACCATCGCGTTCGGCTCGTGGAGCACACCGCCCCGGGCGACCTCGCCGAACCAGCGGGCGAACTGGTCCATGGGGTCGGCCGCGAGGTCCTTCTCGGTGAAGTCCTCGGAACGGTACTGCTCGCGCATCACGGCCGGATCGGTGGTGCAATCGGATGCAGAGGCGTGAGAGGAGGCGGAAGCGGAGGACGGAGTGGCATCAGCTGTGGGCACGGGGCCATCCTGCCGCAGCGGGCCGTTGTTCCCGGCGGACAGGGCGAGATCGCCGGAGGGCGGGCCGGGAGGCTGTGCCGGACGTCACCCTTCCCCGCGTCGTGGGTACCCGCCAGTATCGTGCACAGGCCTTCGTGGCCGTCATCCAGCCGCCGATCCGAGGGAGCCGCCCGATGTCCGACTTCGTACCCGGACTTGAAGGAGTCGTCGCGTTCGAGACGGAGATCGCCGAGCCCGACAAGGAGGGCGGCTCGCTCCGTTACCGCGGCGTCGACATCGAAGACCTCGTCGGACACGTCTCGTTCGGCAACGTCTGGGGTCTGCTGGTCGACGGGGCGTTCAACCCCGGCCTGCCGCCCGCCGAGCCGTTCCCGATCCCGGTGCACTCCGGCGACATCCGCGTCGACGTCCAGTCCGCGCTCGCCATGCTGGCCCCGGTGTGGGGTCTGAAACCGCTGCTGGACATCGACGAGCGGACCGCGCGCGACGACCTGGCGCGGGCCGCCGTGATGGCCCTGTCGTACGTGGCGCAGTCGGCCCGCGGCCAGGGCCTGCCGATGGTTCCGCAGAGCGAGATCGACAAGGCGGAGTCCGTGGTCGAACGGTTCATGATCCGCTGGCGCGGGGAGCCGGACCCGAAGCACGTGAAGGCCGTCGACGCCTACTGGACCTCGGCCGCCGAGCACGGCATGAACGCCTCGACCTTCACCGCCCGGGTCATCGCCTCCACGGGCGCGGACGTGTCGGCCGCGCTCTCCGGCGCGGTGGGCGCGATGTCCGGTCCGCTGCACGGCGGCGCCCCGTCCCGGGTCCTCGGCATGATCGAGGAGATCGAGCGGACCGGCGACGCCACGGCGTACGTGAAGCAGGCCCTGGACAAGGGCGAGCGTCTGATGGGCTTCGGCCACCGCGTCTACCGGGCCGAGGACCCGCGCGCCCGCGTGCTGCGGCGCACGGCGCGCGAGCTGGCCGCCCCGCGCTTCGAGGTGGCGGAGGCGCTGGAGAAGGCCGCCCTGGAGGAACTGCACGCCCGCCGCCCGGACCGGGTGCTGGCGACGAACGTGGAGTTCTGGGCGGCGATCGTCCTGGACTTCGCCGAGGTCCCGGCGCACATGTTCACGTCGATGTTCAGCTGCGCCCGCACCGCGGGCTGGTCGGCGCACATCCTGGAGCAGAAGCGCACGGGCCGCCTGGTACGCCCCTCGGCGACGTACGTCGGCCCGGGCACCCGCGACCCGCGCTCGATCCCGGGCTACGACCAGCTGGCGGACCTGGGGAACTGACGGGGGTCGTTCCACGAGGAGGGCGAGGCGCCACGGCACGCGCGCCTCGCCCTCCCTCCCTCCCTCCGGTGACCGGCACTTCACGGGCCCCGTCGCGGGGCCCGTGAGACCTTCCGCTCATCGGCGGTGAGACCGCGCAGTGTCCGAAGTCCGTACAGGGCCAGCAGCGGCTTGACGAGCATCCACTCGCCGGGCCGGTGGTCCTCGCCGCGCACCAGCCGCGCCGCGAGGTCGGGGCGCTGCCGCCGCAGATACGCGCGTGCCTTGAGCGCGTGGGCCGGCTGAGAGACGATCTTGATGCGGTCGACGTCCTCGACCATGGGGATCACGTTCGTGATGTTCTCCCACGTCGTCCTGCTCCGGTCCTCGATGAGCACCGTGCCGTCGAACCCGAGCACCGACGTCGCGTAGTCGGCCATCAGCCGGGCCTCCGCGGCGTCGCTGCCGACCGCGCCCCCGCTGAAGATCAGTCGGGCCTTCCGCGCACCGTCACGTGTGAGGGAACGGACGCCCGCACGGACGCGCCAGCGGTTGATCACGTTCGCCGTCGTCTGCGGATTCCGGTACCCCAGGACCACCACTGCCTCGGACTCGCCCTCGCTGTTCCCCACGAGAGCGCGGGACCAGCGCCGGTTCAGCCACTCGCCCCAGACCAGGGCCGCGATCCCGGCCGCCGCGAGTCCCGTCCTCCGCCGCATGCGGCGACTCTAGGGCACTTCGGTGCCGGGCCGTCATGGATCGGCCGCGCCCGCCCGGCGGGATGCGTGACCGGCCCCCGCTCGCCCCAGGGTCTCGTCCAGTGGAGCCCGCCCAGCCGTGTTCGGCGAGACAGGCGACCGCGGCTTCGAGCAGCCGTTGGCGGGTGGCGCGGCTGCGGTCCTGCTTGGGGGACTTCGCGGCGGGGGCACCACGGCACGTGGCGTCCCCCGCCCCTTCGGCGCCCGGTGGGCCGGGCTCACTTGTGGATGCGCGTCACGTTCCGGCTGTTGACGTTGACCTCGTTGTGGACGTCACCGACCTGGAAGCCGATCAGCCCGCACAGCAGGCAGCCCGGGTTGCCCGACGGGGGAGACGGCGCCTGTGACACGGTGACGGTGGTGGTGCCGTTGGAAGCGTCGCAACTGTCGTCGCCGTTGTAGGCGGCGGTGATGGTGTGTGTGCCGGTGGTCGTGAAACCGGTGGTCAGTGTCGAGTGTCCGTCGGCGGAGACGGGCGCCGTCGCCAGGAGGTCCGGACCGTCGAAGAACGACACGCCGAGGCCGCCGCTCGGGTCGGAGCCGCAGGTCACCGTCGCGTCGAGGGTCACCAGCTGCCCGGTCGCCGCCGAGGAGGGCGTGGCCTGGACCGTGGTCGACGACGGATCGGCGGCCGCGGCCGAGGGAGCGAGGGACAGCACCGTGGCCGCCGCCACGGCGATCACGACTCCGACTTTGCGCGCAAGACACGATTTCACTGAGAGTGCCTCCCCGGTCTGATCGTCGGGCGGGGGTTCGCCCGACGTTTCGGACCGTGACCCTAGGTCACTTCCGACGGCTCGGGCGGGAGGCGCGGGTACCGGCGGACCCACCCGAGTCACCGGCTCCCCCGAATGGACCGGAGCGGGCCGGCGGCGGGGGCCGGCGAGGCCGGTTGGGCCGGGTGCAGAAGGCTAGATCGAGGGAGGCGCGACGCGCTGGTAGGCGAGCGAGTTGCTGGTGCCCCCGGATGTCGTCACGCTCACCGGCACCGGACCCGCCAAACCCGCCGGCGCGATCGCGACCGCGGTCGTGTCCGACACCACGGTGAAGGCCGCCGGTGCGCTGCCGAACCGGACCGCGAATGCCGTGCTCAGCCCGGTGCCCGTCAAGGTCACCGAGGTGCCGGCATCCGTCGGCCCCTGCGCGGGAGAGAGCACGGTGAGTGTGGGCGCCGCCAGATAGGTGTAGATCACGGAGTTGCTGGTGCCGCCGGGACCGGTGACGGTACACGCGACGGAGCCGGTGCCGGGCGGGGTGACGGCGGTGATCCGGGTGGCCGAGTCGACGGTGTAGGAGGTCGCTGGGGTGCTGCCGAAGGTCACGGCGGTGGCCCCCGTCAGGCCCGCACCGGTGAGGACCACGCCGGTACCGCCTGACGTCGGGCCCGCGGCGGGTGAGACGGAAAGCAGCGAGGGCGCGTTGACGTAGGAGAAGAACACCGGCCCCGAGGTGCCGCCGAGGGTGGTCGCGGTGACCGCCACCGTGCCGGTGCCCGCCGGGGTGACGGCGGTGATCTGGGTGGCCGAGTTGACGGTGTAGGAGGTCGCTGGGGTGCTGCCGAAGGTCACGGCGGTGGCCCCCGTCAGGCCCGTACCCGTGAGGACCACGCCGGTACCGCCTGACGTCGGGCCCTGGTTCGGCGCGATCGCGCTGAGAGAGGGCGTGGGCGCGTAGGTGTAGGCGATCGTGTTGCTGAGCCCGGCCGGTGTGCGCACGGTGACGTTCACCGTGCCGCTTCCGGGCGGGACGGTCGCCGTGATCGTCGACGGGGTGCTGACCGTGTACGACAGGGCGGCCGCGGATCCGAACATGACGGCGATGGCGCCCGTGAACTGGCTTCCGTTGAGGGTCACGGGATTGGTGCCCGCTGCCGGACCCGTGTTGGGTGCGACCGAGGTGAGGACGGGAGGGGCCACGGTGACTCCAGGGGGTGTAATCGGCCTGACTGGGCCGCGGGCTGGGGCACGGAAGCGATGAGGGCGGGCGTACGCGGGCTCCCACCGCTTCCGCTGGGCACGGGCCGGTGGACCGGGAGGACACCGAGCCGTGCGGGGCTGTGCCTGCGAGCCGCCGTCAGATGCCGGGGCCGGACACATAGGTGAAGCCTGCGACGGCCGTGGCACTGCCACCGTCGGTGGTCACGACGACATCGACGGAGCCCACGGTGCCGGGCGGTGCGACAGCCACCAGCGTGGCGCTGTTCAGCACCGCGAAGGACGCGGTGGCGCCGTCGAAGGTGACAGCCGTGGTCGATGCCAGCCCGGTGCCGGTGACGGTCACCGAGGTGCCGCCGGACGCCGGTCCGGAGGCGGGTGTGAGCGAGCTCTGTGTCGGCGCGTCGGCATAGGCGTAGGTGAGCGGAGCGGTCGTGCCACCCGTGGTGGTGACGGTGACGGCGACGGAGCCGCTGGAGCTGCCGGCCGGAACGACCACCGACAGCCGGCTGTCCGAGACGACCGTCGGGGTCGCGCTGTTGGAGCCGAAGGACACGGTGGCGGCAGTGGAGAGGCCGTAGCCGTCGACGGTGACCGTGTTGCCGCCTGCGGTGGGACCGGAATCCGGGCTGATGGACACCGCGATCGGCGGGCTGATGTAGAAGAAGGCGAGCGAGTTGCTGGTCCCTCCCGCGGTCGTCACGCTGACATCGACGACGCCGCAGCCCGCGGGGGTGATGACGGTGATCGAGGTCGGGGTGTTCGCGGTGATCGTGGCCGTCCGGGACCCGAAGTGGACGGCGGTGGCACCGGACAGATTCACGCCGGTGATGGTGATGGTCGTTCCACCGCCGGTGGAGCCTTGGTTGGGGCTGATGGGCATGACGGTTTCCTCTCACTCGGACGCCTACTCCGAGCGGCGACCGGGTGTTCGGATGCGCGGACGTCCCGAACCGGCCCAGGCCGACGCGTTCGGCCGACGGCAGATGTGATCCGTGAAGGCCCGTTCGGACGCGATGAGTCAGCCCGGGAGCGCGACTTCCCGCAGGGCCTCGACGGGCCGTCGCCCGTGGGGGCGGATACCTGAATTGACCCATCGGAGTGAGCTCCCACCAAGCGAATTGACGCGGTATCAACCCTTTGGCGGAGCGCTTCGGGCGTGCAGCGGCGCATGCCGGTGGTACACGGGACACCTGCCGACCGCTGAAGGGGCGGCCGGCCCCGAACCACCGGTCACGACACGGCTATTGATCCTTCACAGTGGCATCCAGCCGTCGGCCCCGGCTCTCGGCCACGCGCCGCACGTCGTGCAGCGACTCGGCCAGACGGCAGGCGAGATAGTGCACCTGGGCACTCGTCGACCGCCGGTCGGCGAGCATGTCCGCCGCGTGGCCGAGCAGTTCGTCGGCCATGGACAGCTGTGCGCCCTCGACCCGGTCGGCCATCCGGGACACCTTGCCCGCCCCGTCCCCGAGGAGATAGCAGGGATCGCCGCTCGCCGTCGTCCACGGGAGCAACCGCGCACTTCCGGCACTCGCCCTCACGCCGCAGCACCCCGTCCGTGCGTGGGTGCCTGATACGGGCGCTTGCTCATGTCTGCCTGCTTTCCTCGGGCGCGGCTACGCTCCGTCCTCAACTCTTCACAGCGTGGGGCCGCTCGTCGATACGCTTCCAGGTGTTCGCACCTGACAGCGCGCCTGTCATCCCGGGGAGTTGGTCGCATGGCGTCGCATCACAGGCCACGTACGGCACGAACGAAGTACGGCGAGGAGCTGCGGCTCAGGCGCACCTCGGCAGGCCTGACCCAGGAGGCGCTGAGCGAGCAGATCGTGTGCTCGCCGACGCTCATCAGCCACTTCGAGGCGGGCCGCCGCCTGCCGAATCCGGACGACGCCCAGCGGATCGACCGGGCGCTGGACACGGACGGCTTCTTCGCGCGGTGGCTGGAGGATCTGGACACCAAGTTCGTCGACCACTTCGCGGCGGTGGCGGAACTGGAACGACAGGCCACGGAGATCCGGCAGTTCGGCCTCGCTCTCGTGCCCGGCCTCCTGCAGACGGAGGACTACGCACGTGCGCTCTTCCGCGCCTACCGGCCGAACCACCGACGCGAAGAACTTGACGAGGACGTCGTCATTCGAACGGAGCGCGGCCGAGTGCTCGACGGCCCGTTGAACCCCGTCGTGTGGACGCTGCTCGACGAGGCAGTTCTGCAGCGCCGCATCGGAGGGCCGGCCGTGATGGCGGAGCAACTGCGTAGCATCGCGAGGCTTGCCGACGCCGGACGCATCAGGCTTCACATCGTCCCGTTCGAGGTGGGCGCACACGCCCTGCTCCAGAGCCTGGTCACCCTGCTGAACTTCGCCGACTCCGCACCCGTGGCCTACGTCGAGGGCTTCAAGACCGGGCACTTGATGGACGACCCGGCACTGGTGAGTGCCAGTCACACGGCCTACGCTCTTTCGCTGAGCGACGCGTTGTCGCAGGACGAATCACTGGCCCTGGTCCGGGCTGCAGCGGAGGAACACGATCATGGTCAGCAGTGAACGCGCTGTCGCCGACGCATCCGTCCTCGACGGCTGGTTCAAGTCGACACACAGCGGGGGCGACCAAGGCGAATGCCTCGAAGTCGCCCGCGGCCACGACGCCGTCCCCGTCCGGGACAGCAAGGTCGCCCACGGTCCGGCCATGGTGATGTCCGTGGCGAGCTGGTCGGCCTTCGTCGAAGCCGTCAGGTCCGGCTCCTTCGGAGCGTGACTGCTCCGTCCGCTCGCCCCCGATGCCCGGATCTCGCGTCCCGCGTCCCGAGCCCCGGGAACGGCCGGTTCACTCTTGAGGGTGTACGAGATCGAGGCCCCGCCCGAAGCTCGGGCTTCGGGATGCGAGGGACGGGACTCGGGCGCCGGGGTTCGAGCGCCTTCTTGTAACCGGTAGGGAAAAGAAGGGTTTTGGGAAACCTCCCCCACCACCCTTCCCCGTCACGGCCAGCAAGTATGACTAATCGTGACCAGCTTGCGGCGAAGCGTCACGACTGCTTACGGTGCGACCAAACGAACGACCCCGACGCGGTGTTAGCAGCACCGGCCGGGGTCTCACCGCACGATCGAAAAGGCGATCCCGTGGCTACCCAGCACATTAGTCCTGCCCTCAGCACCCCCGCACTCTCCCGCCCGTACCCGATGGCCAATCCCGGTTACGGCAAGCGGTCCATGCCCGACCAGTCCCCCGCGTGCGCCGACGACTTCACCCTCCTGCCGCCGCGTGAGCGCTGCATCGCCGGGTTCATCGACCACCTTCCCGACGGCGCGTCCATGGACGTGAAGAGCCTTGCCAAGCAGTTGCCGCTCTACGGCCAGCAGGCGGTCGGTTCGGCCCTGCGGACCCTGTCCGTCGCCGGGTATCTGCGTCGCGTGCGCTGCCTGGTCGGTGAGGGCGACCAGGTCCGATGGGTCTTCCGCACGTTCTGGTCCCGTACCGCGCGCGACAACGAGTGGTGGAGCTCCCGCCTCGCCCCGGAGCGACGAGAGGCGGCGCCGTCCTCCGCCGTACAGCCGCCGCCGTCCTGCACACCCTCGGAGGACCCGGCCCCGGCGGCCGAAGCGCCCGTATCGCCTGTCGTGCCGCAGCAGCGGGCCCCGGAGCCCGCACCCGTTGCGGACGGCATCCCCTCGCCCGCCTATCTGGCCCTGGCGCAGCTCGGTCGTACCGATCCGCGCCTGGCCCTGTCGGCCGCCGACTGCGCGGTCCTGGAGGCGCGGGCCGCCGAGTGGCTGGCCAGGGGCGTGACCGTCGACTACCTGACGCACGCCCTCACCTCGGGGCTGCCCGCTCGGGTCGGGTCGCCCGTCGGGCTGGTCCGCCGCCGTCTCGTCGACAAGATCCCGCCGTACGTCCCCGAGGCGGCAGTACCTCCCGCCCCCGGCGAGACCGTCCGCCGCGCGATGATGGAGTGCACCAAGTGCGGTGTGCCCGGCCGTCCCGAGGCCCTTCCCGACGGGCTCTGCGGGCCCTGCGGCCGCCCCGACGCGTCGCAGCACGTCGGCTCTCCCGCCGGTTCGCTCGGCGAATCCGACGTCCGCGCCCGCGCGGGCCACGTCCGGGAACTGCTCAGGTCCCGCTGAGCGCGCCCCGTGCGCCCCGCTCAGCCCAGGGTCTCGTCCAGCAGCCGCGCCCATTGCGCGACGACCCTCTCCCGCCGTGCCCGGTCGTCCGTGAGCACGTTGGCGAGGCCCAGGCCGCGGGCCATGTCGAGGAGGCCCTGGACCGTCTCGCGGACGCCGGGGCTCTCCTCGTCGGCGCCGAGGAGTTCGACGGCGATGCGGTGGGTCTCGCGGCCCACCCGCGCCTCCAGTTCGGTGACGCGGGGGCGGAGCTGGTCCTCGTTGGAGGCCGCGACCCAGAGCTGGAGCGCCGCGCGGAAGAGCGGGCCCGTGTAGAGGTCGACCAGCGCGGCGACCACCGCCGTGCGGCCCTGGACGGGGAGGGCGCGCAGGGCGGCGGAGCGTTCCTCGGCGACGTATTCGACGGCGCCCGTGAACAGGTCCTCGCGGGTCGGGAAGTGGTGCTGCGCCGCGCCCCGGGACACCCCGGCGCGTTCCGCGACCACGGAGACCGTGGAGCCCGCCCAGCCGTGTTCGGCGAGGCAGGCGACCGCGGCTTCGAGCAGCCGTTGACGGGTGGCGCGGCTGCGGTCCTGCTTGGGGGACTTCGCGGCGGGGGGTCTGGGGGGTGTCACAGCACCCATGAGGGATCCCGTCGTTCCAGGAAGGCCGTCATCCCCTCCCGCGCGTCGTCGGAGGCGAAGAGCGCGGCCGAGCGGGCGATGAGGTCTTCGGCGTGGCTGTCGAAACTCCTCAGCACACTAGCCGTGACCAGCTCCTTCGAGGCCGCCAGCCCCTGCGGCGAGGCTCTGCGGAGCCCGTCCAGTACCGGTACGAGCGCCTTGTCCACATCCTCTCCGGCGATGCTCACGAGGCCGATGCGCACGGCCTCCGCCGCGTCGAACCGCTCCCCGGTGAGGTAGTAGCGGGAGGCGGCCCGCGGGTCGAGGCGTGGCAGCAGGGGCAGGGAGATCACGGCGGGGGCGAGGCCCAGCCGTGACTCGGTGAGGGCGAAGGTCGCGTCCGGTCCCGCCGCCGAGATGTCGCAGGCGCCGAGGAGCCCGAGTCCGCCGGCCCTCACGTGGCCGGTGACCCGGGCCACGACGGGTTTGGGCAGCGCCACGATCGCGCGCATCAGCCCGACGAACGCGGCCGGTTCGGGGGGTGCGGTCAGGTCGGCGCCCGCGCAGAACGTGTTGCCGGTGTGTGTGAGGACGACGGCCCGGACCGAGTCGTCGTCCGCGCATGCCGCCAGCGCCTCGGACAGTTCGCCGACCAGGCGCGCGGAGAGCGCGTTGCGGTTGGCCGGCGAGTCGAGGGTGAGCGTGGTGACGCCACGGTCGTGGGCCACGGGTGCCAGGGTCATCGCTGCTTCTCCCGGTCGCGCAGCTCGCGCCGCAGGATCTTGCCGGACACCGCGCGGGGCACGGCCTCGATGAACTCCACCTGTCTGACCTTCTTGTACGGGGAGACCCGTTCGGCGACGTACGCGATGACGTCGTCCTCGGTGAGTCCTCCCGCCACGGGCTGCCGGACCAGGAAGGCCTTGGGGACCTCGTTGCCCTCGGCGTCGTACACCCCGATGACGGCGGCGTCGGCGATCCCGGCGTGGGACAGCAGGAGGGCTTCGAGGTCGGCGGGCGCGACCTGGTAGCCCTTGTACTTGATGAGTTCCTTCACCCGGTCGACGACGTACAGCCAGCCGTTCGCGTCGACCCGGCCGACGTCCCCGGTGTGCAGCCAGCCCTCGGCGTCGATCATGGCGTCGGTGGCGTCGGGGCGGCCGAGGTAGCCCTTCATCACCTGGGGTCCGCGGATCAGGATCTCGCCGTCGCTGCCGGAGCCCACGTCGGTGCCGGGGTCGGTGAGGGAGACGATCCTCATCTCCGTGCCGGGCAGCAGCTTTCCGACGGCTCCGGGCGGCGGGTTCTCCTCGTCGAGCGGCACGACGTGGGTGCCGGGGGAGAGTTCCGTCATGCCGTACGCCTGCCGCACGGCGGGCAGCCCGAGCCGCGCCGAGCAGGCCGCCGCGAGTTCGGCGTCCAGCGGGGCGGCGGCGCTGACGATGTACTCCAGCGACGACAGGTCGTAGTCGCCCACCAGCGGGTGTTTCGCGAGGGCCAGCACGATGGGCGGTGCGACGTACAGGCCGGTGATCCGCTGGTCCTGGATCGTCTCCAGGAACTGCGCGAGGTCGAAGCGGGGCAGGACGACGACCGTGGCGCCGTAGCGCAGCGGCCCGTTCATGAGGGCGGTCAGCCCGTAGATGTGGAAGAAGGGGAGCACGGCCAGGATGCGGTCGCGCTGCCCGAGGGGGACGAAGGGCCGCAGCTGCTCCAGGTTGGTGGCGATGGAGCGGTGCGTGAGCATGACGCCCTTGGGGGTGCCGGTGGTCCCGGAGGAGTACGGGAGCACGGCGATGTCGTGTGCCGGGTCGAACGCCACGTCGGGTTCGGGTGCCGTGGAGCCGAGCATCTCCAGGACCGACGTGTGCCCCTCGGCCTGGTCGCAGACGTAGATCTGCTCGATGCCCCCGGCGATCTCGGCCGCACGGCGGGCGACGTCCAGGAGCGGGGAGACGGTGACGATCCAGCGCGCGGCGGAGTCCTGGAGCTGCTTGGCGAACTCCTCGGGTGTGGCCAGCGGGTGGATCGTGGTGACGGTGGCGCCGGCCCGGGTCGCCCCGTAGAAGACGGGTGGGTAGGCGATCGTGTTGGGGCTGTGCAGGGCGAGCACGTCGCCCTTGCGCAGCCCGGCCGCGGCGAGGTACGCCGCGATGCGCCGGTGGAAGGTGTCGAGCTGGGCGTACGTCACGCTCATGCCGTTGGTGCCGTCGATCAGGGCGGGCGTGTCACCGAAGTCCGCGGCGTTCCCGAGGACTGCTTCGTGGATGGGTCTTTCGAGGGGCTGGACGTCTGCGTACTCGCTGTGGAACACCATGGCGGTCCCCTTCGACGCGGGTGGAGAGCCAGAATCGCCCCTGCGGGGGCGGATGGGGAGACCCGGGAGCGACCGGAATCGGCGCTGCGGCCTGAGGCCTCAGTACGACTTCGGCAGGCCCAGGGTCTGGTGGGAGACGTAGTTGAGGATCATTTCCCGGCTGACGGGGGCGATACGGGAGACACGCGCGGCGGTGATCAGGGAGGCGAGGCCGTACTCGCGGGTCAGGCCGTTGCCGCCGAGGGTGTGGACGGCCTGGTCGACGGCCCTGACGCAGGCCTCGGCGGCGGCGTACTTCGCCATGTTGGCGGCCTCGCCCGCGCCGATGTCGTCGCCGTCGTCGACGAGTCTCGCGGCCTTCTGCATCATGAGCCGGGCGAGTTCCAGCTCGATGTGCGCCTGGGCGAGCGGGTGGGCGATGGCCTGGTGGGCGCCGATGGGCACGCCCTTCCAGACGGTGCGGGTCTTCGCGTAGTCCACGGCGCGTTCGAGGGCGTAACGCCCCATGCCGATGGCGAAGGCGGCGCCCATGATGCGCTCCGGGTTCAGCCCGGCGAAGAGCTGGAGCAGCCCGGTGTCCGCCTCCTCGCCGACGAGCGCGTCGGCGGGCAGCCGCACCTCGTCGAGGACCAGCTCGAACTGCTTCTCGGCCGCCTGGAGTTCCATGTCGATCCGGGTGCGCGTGAAGCCGGGTGTGTCCCGGGGGACGATGAAGAGGCAGGGCTTGAGCTTTCCGGACCTGGCGTCCTCGGTGCGTCCGACGACGAGCGTCGCGTCGGAGATGTCGACGCCGGATATGAAGACCTTCCGGCCGCTGAGGACCCACTCCCCACCGTCGCGGCGGGCGGTGGTGGTGATGCGGTGGGAGTTGGAGCCCGCGTCGGGCTCGGTGATGCCGAAGGACATGGTCAGGCTGCCGTCGGAGAGCCCGGGCAGCCAGGTGCGCTTCTGGGCCTCGGTGCCGAAGCGGGCGATGACGGTGCCGCAGATCGCCGGGGAGACGACCAGCATCAGCAGCGGGCTGCCGGCCGCGCCCAGCTCCTCCAGGACGATGGAGAGTTCGGCCATGCCGCCACCCCCGCCGCCGTACTCCTCGGGGAGGTTGACGCCGAGGTAGCCGAGCTTGCCCGCCTCGTCCCACAGTTCGCGGGGGTGCTCGCCCTTGCGGGCGAGGGCGGTGGTGTAGTCGCGGCCGAACCGTCTGCCGAGGGCGGCGACGGCGGCGCGGAGGTCCTTGTGCTCCTGGGTTTCGAGGACGGTGCTCATGGGGTCGTCTCCTCCTGGTGCGCGGATGCGTGCACGGGTGCCTGCTCGGGTGCGGGCACGGCCGCGTCCTGTACGACGGCGAGCAGGGCACCGACCTCGACCTGGAGGCCGGGGGCGGCGTGGAGCGCGGTGAGGGTGCCGGAGGCCGGCGCGAGGATGCGGTGCTCCATCTTCATCGCCTCCAGCCAGATCAGCGGCTGCCCGGCTTCGACGGACGCGCCGGGGGCGAGCCCGTCGGCGAGCCGGACGACGGTGCCGGGCATGGGGGCGAGCAGGGAGCCGGGTTCGGTGCGTTCGGCGGGGTCGGTGAAGCGGGGCAGGGCGGTGAAGGCGTACGCGCCGGACGCCGTGTCCACGTAGGTGCGGGCGCCGTGCGTGGTGACCGTGAAGCGCCTGGTCACGCCGCCGGTTTCGAGGACCACGAGGTCAGGCCGGACGGTGATGGTCCGCTCCCCCGACTCGGGCAGCGGGGTGCCGTCGCGGCCGGTGCGGTAGGCGATCTCGTATGCGGTGCCGTCGGGCTCGGCGACATAGCGCCTGGTCTGCGGCGCGGAGGCGAGGTTGCGCCAGGCCCCGAAGCGGGCGGGGCCCGCCGCGTCCCGTCCGGCCCTGGCGCCCGTCGCCGCTGCGAGGGCGGCGGCCGTGGCGGCGAGGTGCCGGTCCGCCGGGTCGCCGGGGGTGGTGAGTCCGGCGAGGTGCCGGTCGTAGAAGCCGGTGTCGAGGCGCCCGGCGGTGAAGTCCGGGTGGCGCAGGGAGCGCACGAGCAGGTCCCGGTTGGTGACGGGGCCGTGGACGCGGGCGCGTTCGAGGGTGCGGGCCAGGAGGCGGACGGCCTCGGCGCGGGTGGGGGCGTGGGCGATGACCTTGGCGAGCATGGGGTCGTAGTGGACCCCGATGGTGTCGCCGCCTGTGTACCCGGTGTCGAGGCGGATACCGGGTGCGCCGGGCACGTCGAGCGCGAGCAGTGCTCCGGTCTGCGGCTGCCAGTCACGGGCCGGGTCCTCGGCGTAGAGCCGGGCCTCGACGGCGTGCCCGGACGGCTCGGGGGGCGCCTCGGCGGGAAGGGGCTCGCCCTCCGCGACGCGCAGTTGCAGGGCGACGAGGTCGAGGCCGAACACGGCTTCCGTGACGGGGTGTTCGACCTGGAGCCGGGTGTTCATCTCCAGGAAGTACGCGCGGCCGTCGGCCGACACGAGGAACTCGACGGTCCCCGCGCCCCGGTAGCCGACCGCCTGCGCCGCGGCGACCGCGGCGTCGTGCAGCCGTCCGCGCAGCGCCTCGCCGAGTCCGGGCGCGGGGGCCTCCTCGATGACCTTCTGGTGGCGGCGCTGGAGGGAGCAGTCGCGCGTGCCGAGCGCCCACACGGTGCCCTGCCCGTCCGCCATGACCTGGACCTCGACGTGCCGGCCGCCCTCGACGTACGGCTCGGCGAAGACCTCGCCGTCCCCGAAGGCACCGGCAGCTTCGGCCGAGGCTGCGGTCAGCTCCGCGGGCAGAGAGTCCAGTTCGCGCACGACCCGCATCCCGCGCCCGCCGCCGCCCGCTGCCGCCTTCAGCAGCAGGGGCAGGTCGGCCGCGGTGGCGGCGTCCGGGTCGACGGGGGCCAGAAGAGGCACGCCGGCGGCGGCCATCAGCTCCTTGGCGCGGGTCTTGGAGGCCATCAGCTCGATGGCCTTCGGCGGGGGCCCCACCCAGAGGAGGCCCGCGTCCTGGACGGCCCGGGCGAAGCCCGCGTTCTCCGAGAGGAAGCCGTACCCCGGGTGCACGGCGTCGGCCCCGGCGGCCAGCGCGGCGGCGACGACGAGGTCGCCGCGCAGATAGGTGTCGCCGGGCGCGGCCCCCGGCAGGCGTACGGCGGTGTCGGCCTCCCGGACGTGCAGGGCCCCCGCGTCGGCGTCCGAATACACGGCGACGGTCGCGATGCCCAGCTCACGGCAGGTGCGGAAGATCCGGCAGGCGATCTCGCCCCGGTTGGCGACAAGCAGTGCGGTGATCATCCGATTCCTCACATCCGGAAGACGCCGAAGCCGCGGGCGCCTTCGACCGGGGCCGTATGGATCGCGGACAGGCACATCCCGAGGACGGTCCTGGTGTCGCGCGGGTCGATGACCCCGTCGTCGTAGAGCCGTCCCGAGAGGAACATCGGCAGGGACTCCGACTCGATCTGCTGCTCGACCATGGCGCGCAGCCCGGCGTCGGCCTCGTCGTCGTAGGGCAGGCCCCTCGCGGCGGAGGAGGCGCGGGCGACGATCGAGAGGACGCCGGCGAGCTGCTGCGGGCCCATGACGGCGGACTTGCTGCTGGGCCAGGCGAAGAGGAAGCGGGGGTCGTAGGCGCGTCCGCACATGCCGTAGTGCCCGGCCCCGTAGGAGGCGCCCATCAGCACGGAGAGGTGCGGGACCCGGGAGTTCGACACCGCGTTGATCATCATCGCGCCATGCTTGATGATGCCGCCCTGCTCGTACTCCTTGCCGACCATGTAGCCGGTGGTGTTGTGGAGGAACAGCAGCGGGATGTCGCGCTGGTTGGCCAGCTGGATGAACTGCGCGGCCTTCTGCGACTCCTCGCTGAACAGCACGCCCTGGGCGTTGGCGAGGATGCCGACGGGATAGCCGTGCAGCCGGGCCCAGCCGGTGACCAGGCTGGTGCCGTACAGCGGCTTGAAGGCGTCGAAGTCCGATCCGTCGACGAGCCGGGCGATGACCTCGCGGGGGTCGAAGGGGGTCTTCAGGTCTCCGGGGACGATCCCGATCAGCTCGTCCTCGTCGTACTTCGGCGGCTCGGCGGGTTCCGGATCGGCGTGCGCCTTGCGCCAGTTGAACCGCGCGACGATCTGCCGGGCCTGGCGCAGCGCGTCGTGCTCGTCGACGGCGAAGTGGTCGGCGAGTCCGGAGGTGCGGGCGTGCATCCCGGCGCCGCCGAGCGACTCGTCGTCGCTCTCCTCACCGGTGGCCATCTTCACGAGGGGCGGGCCGCCCAGGAAGACCTTGGACTGTTCCTTGATCATCACGGTGTGGTCGGACATGCCGGGGACGTACGCGCCGCCCGCGGTGGAGTTCCCGAACACGACGGCCACGGTCGGGATTCCGGCGGCGGACAGCCGGGTGAGGTCGCGGAACAGGGCGCCGCCCGGGATGAAGATCTCCTTCTGGGACGGCAGGTCGGCGCCGCCGGACTCCACCAGGGAGATGCAGGGCAGCCGGTTGGCGAAGGCGATCTCGTTGGCGCGCAGGGCCTTCTTCAGCGTCCACGGGTTGGAGGCGCCGCCCCGCACGGTCGGGTCGTTGGCGGTGATCAGGCACTCCACGCCGGAGACGATCCCGATGCCGGTGACGAGCGAGGCACCCACTGCGTAATCGCTGCCCCAGGCCGCCAGCGGTGACAGTTCCAGAAAGGGCGTGTCCGGGTCGACCAGCAGCTCGATCCGCTCCCGGGCGAGGAGCTTGCCGCGCCCCCGGTGACGCGCCACGTACTTCTCGCCGCCGCCCGCGAGGGCCTTGGCGTGCTCGGCGTCGAGTTCGGCGAGCTTGGCGAGCATGGCCGCGCGGTGCGACGCGTATTCGGGCCCCGCGGTGTCCAGTGCGGTGGGCAGGACGGTCATGCGTCCACCTCCGGTTCGTCCGTCAGCTGCACGGGTACGTCGACGGAGCGGGAGCGCAGCCACTCCCCCACCGCTTTGGCCTGCGGATCGAAGCGGGCCTGCGCGGCGACCCCTTCACCGAGGAGTCCGCGGACGACGAAGTTGAGGGACCGCAGGCCGGGCAGGACGTGCCGCTCCACGGTGAGCCCGGCGGTCTCCGGCAGCAGCTCCTTGAACCGCTCCACGGTCAGTTCGTGCGCCAGCCACCGCCACGCCTCGTCCGTGCGGACCCACACGCCCACGTTGGCGTCCCCGCCCTTGTCGCCGCTGCGGGCACCGGCGACGCGTCCGAGGGGCACGGTGCGGGTGGGCCCGGCGGGCAGCGGCTCCGGCAGCGCGGGCTCCGGCACACCGGCGAGCTCCCGGTACGGCCCGGTGGCCGGGACGTCCTGCCGCGTCCCGTCGGGCAGCACCGCCACATGGGCGACGTCCCCGGCCGGTACGTACGCGGCTTCGAACACGCCGTACGGCGCGCCCTTCCCGGGCGGGGCGGTCACGTGGAAGCCCGGATAGCTGCCGAGCGCCAGCTCGACGGCGGCCCCGGACACCGCGCGGCCGACGGCCTCCGCGTCCGGGTCGCGCACGACGAGCCGGAGCAGGGCGCTCGCGGTCTCCTCAGTGCTGGCGTCGGCCCGGTCCGTGCGGGCGAGCTCCCACCGCACCTCGGCGGGCTTCGTGCCCGCACGGTCCAGGGCGTCGGCGAACTGCTCCCGCACGAGGCGGGACTTGGCCTCGATGTCGAGACCGGTCAGCACGAACACGACCTCGTTGCGCCACCCGCCGAGCCGGTTGAGCCCGACCTTCAGCGTGGGGGGCGGGGCCTCGCCGCGCACTCCGCTGATCCGCACCCGGTCGGGCCCGTCCTGCGCCAGGCGCACGGTGTCGAGGCGGGCGGTGACGTCGGGTCCTGCGTAGCGGGCGCCGCCGGTCTCGTAGAGCAGTTGCGCGGTGACCGTTCCGACGTCGACGACGCCGCCCGTGCCGTCGTGCTTGGTGATGACGCTGCTTCCGTCCTCGTGGATCTCCGCGAGGGGGAAGCCGGGCCGGCGGACGTCGTGCTGCCGGAAGAAGGCGTAGTTCCCGCCGGTGGCCTGGGTCCCACACTCCAGGACGTGGCCGGCGACGACGGCCCCGGCGAGCGCGTCGTGGTCGCCGGGTCCCCAGCCGAAGTGGGCGGCGGCGGGGCCGGCCACGAGTGCGGCGTCGGTGACGCGGCCGGTGACGACGATGTCGGCACCCGCCCGCAGGCACGCGGCGATGCCCCCGCCGCCGAGGTAGGCGTTGGCGGTGAGGTGGCCGTCCGGCACGGGGCGGCTGTCGCCCTCGACGTGCGCCACCCGCACCGGCACACCGGTCCGGACGGCCACCTCGCGTACGGCGTCGGCGAGTCCGGCGGGGTGGAGGCCGCCCGCGTTGGTGACGATCTTCACCCCGCGCTCGTGGGCGAGCCCGAGGTTCTCCTCCAGCTGCCGCAGGAACGTCGTGGCGTATCCGCGCTTCGGGTCCTTGAGGCGGCTGCGGCCCAGGATCAGCATGGTGAGTTCGGCGAGGTAGTCCCCGGTCAGGACGTCCAGCGGGCCGCCGGTGAGCATCTCGCGCACCGCGTCGAAGCGGTCGCCGTAGAAGCCGGAGGCGTTGCCGACGCGCAGGGGGCGCGTCACCGGTCCGCCTTCGGGGGCCGTCCGGCTCCGGGAGGCCCGGCGAAGGCCTGCGCGATGTCCAGCCACCGGTCGGCGTCCGGGCCCGTCGCCTCGACGGCGAGGTCGTCGCGGTGGGCGCGCCGGGTGACGAGGAGGCAGAAGTCGAGGAGCGGACCGGTGACGCGCTGGGCGGCGTCCTCGGGTCCGTGGACCACCGACTCGCCGTCCTCACCGTGGAGTTCGATCCGGAACGGCTCGCCGGGGGGCTGCAGACCCCGTACGAAGTAGGCGTAGTCGCGGGCCCGTACGCCGATCCTGGCGACGTGCCGCAGGCGTCCGGTCGGCTTCCGCGTCACACCGAGCGCGTCGGCGACGTCCTGGCCGTGCGCCCAGGTCTCCATGAGCCGTGCGGTCCCCATCGAGGTGACGCTCATCGGCGGTCCGTACCAGGGGAGTTTCGTCCCGGCCGGGGCGGCGCGCAGGGCTTCCTGGAGTCGCGCCCGGCCCTCCCGCCACTCCACCAGGAGCGCTTCGGGCGCCAGTGCGGTCACCGCTTCCGCGGCGGCCTCGTCGACGAACGTGTCGGGGGCGGCGAGCGCCCTCTCGACCTCCGCGGCGAAGGCGCCGGGCTCGGTGGCCGCGGTCAGGGCCACCTCGTCCGTCCAGGTGAGGTGGGCGATCTGGTGGGCGACGGTCCACCCCTCGGCCGGTGTCGGCGAGGCCCATTCCTGTGCGCTCAACCCCGCTACCAGCAGGTCGAGTTCGTCGCCCTCCTGCCGCAGGTCGTCGAGCACGGCGGCGGTCACGGCCGATGCGTCGGGCACGGTGCGCTCCCCTCGGGGCGTGGCGGTGTGCCCCGGAGCATGCCAGCGCCCCGGAAAACAAGCAAGCGTGCTTGCATGATTTTTCGCGACGCCCCGCGGTGCGTCCCGCCGGCGCCGCCCCGGGGTGCCGCGGGCATCCGGAAGCGTGATCAGTCGAGCGGGACGGCCCGGTGGCCGGGCACGGAGGGCCAGCGGACGGTCAGCACGACGGAGTCCTCCTCCGCGCACCAGGAGTGGTCGACGCCCGGGCCCCACACGGCGTAGTCGCCCTGGCGCTCCAGCAGCACGTCACGCCGGGGGAAGCGCAGGCGGAACCGGCCGCTGATCAGGACGAGCAGGGCGGTGCGCTCCTCGCCGCGCACCCATCGCGCACGTTCCTCACCCGGGGAATGGACACCCCACTTGATCTCCAGGGCCTCGCTGTGGCGCGGGTCGGACGGGTCCTTGAAGTGGCCCAGCAGCCAGCCGTGGTCCAGCGCCGCGTCCGCTGCCGCGCGGCCCACGTACACGCCGTCGATCATGGGAGCGAACGTAACAGGCGGCCGGCGGCTCCCCGGCGTTCCACCGTCACCGAGCTCGACGACCTGGTGCACCGGGACCTCGGCTTCCCGGCCGCCACGCAGGTCGTGGAGGCGCTCACCTCACGGATGGGTGGACGGGCAGTACCGGCCGGCCGACCTGAAGCCCGCCGGCCTGAGCGCGGCGCACGAGGTGCGCCGCGGCTGCGAAGGGCTCCGGCTGGACCTCGCGGACGTGGTGGGCGTCGTCCTCGCGGACCGGCGCAGGACCGACCGCATCTTCACCCCCGACCAGCGGGACTTCGGGCTGTCACACCCCTGACGCCCGGCCTCACCGCGTTCAGGATCCTGCCCGTCGACGGCTGAGCCGCGCACCCGGCCCTACTCCACGCGCTCGCCCTCGGCCTGCGAGGGTTCGGTACGGGGGACGTCGGGGTGCGTCTCGGGGGCCTTGCCGCGCACGGCCGGCTCCTCGCGTTCACCCTCGGCCTGCGAGGGGGTGTGCGAGTACAGCCCCTCGTACCCGTCGGTTTCCTTGGCGGATCCCATGCGCGGGCCTCCTTCCTCGGCTCCCCTCCATCGTGCCCCGCGCGCCCGTTCCCGGCGCGGCGACGCGGTGCGGGCCGTCTGGCTGCGCACGGCGCCCATGCTCGCCCCGATGACCAGCGCGATGGCCAGGGCGTCGGTCGTGGAGAGCGCCTGGTGCAGGACCAGGAAGCCCGCCGTGGCCGCGATGGCCGGTTCCAGGCTCATCAGGATGGCGAAGGTCGGCGCGGGCAGCCGGCGCAACGCCATGAGTTCGAGGGTGTACGGGAGGACCGAGCTCAGCAGGGCCACCGCCGCACCGAGCCCCAGGGTGCTGGGGACCAGGAGCTTCGAGCCGGCCTCCATGATGCCGAGGGGCAGCGAGAGGACCGCCGCCACGACCATGGCCAGCGCCAGGCCGTCCGCCTGCGGGAAGCGCCTGCCGGTGCGGGCGCTGAAGATGATGTAGGCCGCCCACATGGCACCCGCGCCCAGGGCGTACGCCGCTCCGGCCGGGTCGAGCCGGTCGAAGCCCCCGCCACTGAGCAGGACCACGCCGCAGAGGGCCAGGCCCGCCCAGACGACGTTGACCAGGCGGCGGGACGCGACGACGGACAGCGCGAGCGGCCCCAGCACCTCCAGGGTGACGGCGGCGCCCAGCGGGATGCGGTCGGCGGCCTGGTAGAAGAGCGTGTTCATCGCACCCATCGCGATGCCGAACGCCACGACGGTGCCCCAGTCGGCGCGCGAGTGCCCCCGCAGCTTCGGCCGGCACACGACGAGCAGGACGAGCGCGGCCGCGGTGAGACGCAGGGTGACGACACCGAGCGCCCCCGCCCTCGGCATCAGCAGGACGGCCACGGCCGCACCGAACTGGACGGAGAGCCCGCCCGCCACCACCAGCGCGACCGGGCCCAGTGAGCGCCGTCCGCCGGGAGCACCCCGGCCGGGCTCGTCGAGCGCGGACACGGCCTCGGGCAGGGCGACGGCCGCGGCCGAGTCCGCTGCAGCGCGCGGGTCGTTCACCGGGAAACCTCTCCTTCAGTGCCACAGTCCAGAACATCAGTGCAATGCAATGCACTACGGAGTTTAGAGTACGGCACCACGAGAGGCCCGGACCCGCTCCCACGGTAGAGACCCGCGCGCCTCCCGTGAAATGCCGATTGTGCTCCCGTTATGCTCCGAAGGCATGAGCACTGGACAGGGCGCCGGGACCAGCGGGCGCGGAATCGAGATCCGGCATCTGCGCGCCTTCCTCGCCATCGCGGAGGAGGGCAGCGTGACCCGCGCTGCCGCCGCGCTCCGGGTCACCCAGCCCGTCGTCTCGCGCACCCTGGCCGCCCTGGAGCGGCACGTGGGGGTACGGCTCGTCGACCGGTCCACCCACCACCTCGCCCTGACCCCCGAGGGCGCCGCCTTCCGCGACAAGGCCGCCCACGCGGTCGCCGCGTTCGACGAGGCACTCGCCCCGGGACGGCTGCACCACCGCCCGCTGCGGCTCGGGCACGCCTGGTCGGCCTTCGGCCCGTACACCACACCGCTGCTGCGCACCTGGCAGGAACGCCATCCCGGCACCCCGCTGGAACTCCTGCGGATCGACGACCGCACGGCAGGCCTCACGCGTGGCGAGGTGGACGCGGCACTGCTGCGCGGGCCGGTGGACACGCCGGGGCTCGTCACCGAGGTGCTGTTCACGGAGGAGCGGGTGGCGGCCGTCGCCGCGGACGGGCCGCTCGCGGCCCGCGCCTCCCTGGCGCTGGCCGATCTGGCGGACGGCGCCGTCGTCCTGAACACCGTCTCCGGGGCGACCACGCTCGGCCTGTGGCCGCCGCGGGTCCGGCCCGCGGCCACCGTGACGGTCGCCAACACCGACGACTGGCTGACCGCCATCGCGGCCGGACGCGGCAGCGGGGTGTCGGGGGCGTCCACCGTCGGGATGCACCCGCACGCCGGAGTCGCCTACGTGCCGCTCGACGACGCCCCGCCCCTGCCCGTGCTGCTCGCCCGCCGGGACGGCCCCGGCCATCCCGCGCTGCCCCGTCTGGCGGCGCTCGCACGGGAGATCGTCGGGGACGGGCACCGGCCACCCCCTACCACCGCCCGTTAGCGGGAATGCCGCGCGTGAGTACGGGAGTTGGGGGAGGTGTACCGATCGGGCCGGTCACGCACCGGGCCGTTCGCCGATCATTCCAGGGGGAGTCAGCGTCATGACAGGAACGAACGGGACCATCACCGTGCACGGCACGGTCGCACCCGGTTTCGAGGGCGTGCGGGAGGAGTTCGCCGCCGTACTGGCCGACGACCACACCGAACCCGGCAGTCAGCTCGCCGTGTACCGCCACGGGCGCCTCGCGGTGGACCTGTGGGCCGGGGAGGGTGTCGCCGGGGACTCGCTGCCCGCCGTCTACTCCTCCACCAAGGGCGCCGCCCACCTCGTGGTCGCCCTGCTCATCCAGGACGGGGTCATCGACCCGGACCGCACGGTGGCCTCCTACTGGCCCGAGTTCGCCGCGGAGGGCAAGGGCGGGCTGACGGTACGTGAACTGCTGGCGCACCGCGCCGGCCTGATCTGGGCGGACGGCGGGTTCACCGTCGACGAGCTCGCCGACGACCGGGTCATCGCACGGCGGCTGGCGGGCGCGCGGCCCCGCTGGACGCCGGGAGCGGAGTACGGCTACCACGCCCTGGTGATCGGCGCCCTCACCGGCGAGGTGGTCCGCCGGGTCACCGGGAGGTCGATCCAGGAGATCTTCGAGGAGCGGGTGCGCGCGCCCTACGGCCTCGATCTCCACCTGGGCCTGCCCGAGGAACTCGAACCCCGCTACGTGGACATCCGCCCGGGCGTCCCCGCCCCCGGCCAGGCCGTCGAGGCCGAGCCCCTGGACCCGGCGAGCCCGAGGGCCCTCGCGTTCGGCTTCGCGCAGGACCCTCCGCTCGACATGGTCGCCTTCGTCAACACCCGGGTGGTGCGCGCGCTCGGCCCCACGTCGGTCGGCGGGGTCGGCTCGGCGCGTGGCCTCGCGGGGATGTACGCGGCGGCGATCTCCGAGGTCGACGGGAGGCCGCCCCTGCTCCGGCCGGACACGCTCGCCGAGGTGGGGCGGGTGCACTGGAAGGGAACGGACCTGGTCACCGGTGCGGTCGACAACTTCGCGCAGGGCTTCGAGGCGGTGGGAACGCTCTACCCGGCCCTGGGCGACGGCGCCTTCGGCCACGCGGGCGCCGCGGGATCGCAGGCGTACGCCGACCCCGCTCACGGTGTGGCCTACGGCTACACCCGCCGCCGCTTCGCCCTTCCGGGCGGCGCCGCACCGGAGAACGAGCGCCTCTCAGCGGCCGTGAGCAGGGCCGTCGCGGAGATGTGAGGCCTCCGCGGACGCGTGTCCCGCCCGGCCCCCGGTCCGGCGGCCGGGCGGGAGACCGCCGGAGGCTTCTCGTGCGGATCAGCTGAGGAGCCCCCGGCCGCGGCGGCTACCGGGGGATGCCGCCCGGGACTACGGCCCGTCCAGCCCCTCAGCCAGCACCTCCGCCAGATGCCGTGCCCGCCGGCCCGCGAGCTGGTCCAGCTGGGTGCGGCAGGAGAAGCCGTCGGCCAGGAGTTCCGTGCCGGGCGGCGCCGCGCGCACGGCGGGCAGCAGCCGGTCCTCGGCGCAGGCCACCGAGACGTCCCAGTGCCCCCTCTCGAAGCCGAAGTTGCCGGCCAGCCCGCAGCAGCCGCCGCTCAACTCGCCGGTCAGGCCCGCCTTCTGACGCAGTCGGCGCTCGGCCGCGTCGCCGAGGACCGCGTGCTGGTGGCAGTGGGTCTGGCCCGCGACCGTCCGGTCGAGCCGGGGCGGAGTCCACTCCGGGGCGTGCTCCTCCAGGTACTGGGCCAGGGTGCGCACGGACGAGGCCAGTGCGGCGGCGCGCGGGTCGTCGGGGAGGAGTTCGGGCAGGTCCGTGCGGAGTGTGGCGGCGCAGCTCGGTTCCAGGACGACGACCGGGCCGCCGAGGAGCGGACCCATCCGGTCCAGGGTGCGGCGCATGACGGCGCGGGCGGCGCCGAGCCGCCCCGTCGACACGTAGGTGAGCCCGCAGCACACCGCGCGGCCGGGCAGGACCGGGGTGCGGCCCGCCGCCTCCAGGACCCGGACCGCCGCCCGGCCCGCCTCGGGCGAGAGGTGGTCGGTGAAGGTGTCGGGCCACAGGGTGACGGCGGGTCCCGCCGCCGGGGCCCTGCGCGCGCGGGCCCAGGCCCGGAACGTCAGCGGCGCCAGTACCGGGAGCGCACGCTGCGGGGCGATGCCGCCGAGCCGTTTGACGAGGGCCGCGGCGGGGCCGGTCCGGGCGAGGACGTTGAGCGCGCGGGCGAAGGGTGCCGCCGCCCGCAGCCAGCGCGGCAGCCCGCCCATCGCGTAGTGGGAGGCGGGGCGCAGCCGGCCCCGGTAGTGGTGGTGGAGGAACTCGGCCTTGTACGTGGCCATGTCGACGCCGACCGGGCAGTCGGTGCGGCAGCCCTTGCAGGACAGGCACAGGTCGAGCGCGTCCTTCACCTCGGCGGAGCGCCAGCCGTCCGTGACCACCTCACCGGCGAGCATCTCGTGGAGCAGCCGGGCCCGGCCCCGCGTGGAGTGCGCCTCGTCGCCCGTCGCCCGGAAGGACGGGCACATGACGTCCGCGCCCGTCCCCGGCCCGGCCGTACGGCACTTGGCGACCCCGACGCAGCGGCGTACGGCGGCGGAGAAGTCGCCGTCGTCGTGCGGGTAGCCGAAGGCCACGTCCACCGGGCGGCCGGGGAGCACGGCGAAGCGCAGGTTCTCGTCGAGGCGGGCGGGGCGGGCGAGGATGCCGGGGTTCAGGCCGCCGTCCGGGTCCCAGAGATCCTTGAACCGGGTGAACAGGCCCACCATCTCGTCCCCGTACATCCGGGGCAGCAGTTCGGCCCTCGCCTGTCCGTCGCCGTGTTCACCGCTCAGCGACCCGCCGTGCGCGACGACGAGGGCGGCCTGGTCCTCGGAGAAGCGGCGGAAGCGGGCCACGCCGCGCGCGGTCAGCAGGTCGAAGTCGATGCGCACGTGGATGCAGCCGTCGCCGAAGTGCCCGTACGGGGTGCCGTGCAGGCCGTGTTCGGCGAGCAGGGCGCGGAAGTCGCGCAGGTAGGGCCCGAGCCGGGGCGGCGGTACGGCGCAGTCCTCCCAGCCGGGCCAGGCCTCTCCCCCGCCGTCCGGCATCCGGGTCGCCGTCCCCGCGGCGTCCTCGCGGACGCGCCACAGGACGCGCATGGCGGCGGGGTCGGTGACGACGGTGCCGTCCAGGGCGTCGGCCGCCCGCACGATCCGTCCGGCGTGCGCGCGGGCCTCGGCGGGGGTCACGCCGCCCGCCTCCACGAACAGCCAGGCACCACCGCGCGGCAGACCGGCGGGCTCCCGTACGAGGTCGGCGGCCATGCCCTCGACGGTGAGCGGCCCGTACGGGAGGAGGCCGGGGGCGGCTTCGGCGGCGGCGGACTCGTCGGGGTACCCGAGCACGGCGAGGGCCCGGGCGGCGGGGGTCGCGACCAGGCGGACGGTCGCCTCGGTGACGACGGCCAGGGTGCCCTCGCTGCCGCAGAGTGCGCGGGCGTGGTCCGGGCCGTTCTCGGGGAGCAGGGCGTCGAGGGCGTATCCGGAGATGCGGCGCGGGAGTTCGGGGAAGCCGGTGCGCAGCAGCGCGAGATGGGCCCCGGCGAAGTCCCCGAGTCCGGGGGGTGTGTCGGGCAGGTCCCTCCCGAGGTGCAGGGACGGTCCGCCGCCGTACCGCAGGACGCGCAGGCTGCGCACGTTGTCGGCGGTGGTTCCCCAGGCCACGGAGTGCGCGCCGCAGGAGTTGTTGCCGATCATCCCGCCGAGCGTGCAGCGGCTGTGGGTGGACGGGTCGGGGCCGAACGTCAGCCCGTGCGGGGCGGCGGCGGCCCGCAGGTCGTCCAGCACGACGCCCGGTTCGACGACGGCGGTGCGGGATGCCGGGTCCAGCGCGGTGATCCTGCGCATGTGGCGGGTGAAGTCCAGGACGACTCCGGTGCCGGTGGCCTGGCCCGCGATGGACGTACCACCGCCGCGGGGCACGACCGGCACCCCGTGCTCCCGGCAGACGCGCAGGGTCCCGGCGACGTCCTCGGCGTCGCGGGGGGCGACGACGGCCACCGGAACCCGGCGGTAGTTGGACGCGTCCATCGTCGTCAGCGCGCGGGCGGTGGCGTCGGACCGCACGTCGCCGCGGACGGCGCGGGCCAGGGCCCGGACGAGATCGGGGTGCGGGTGCGGGGCGGGCATGGGGCCAGCATGCCGGACCGGTGCCCCGCTCGGCCCGTCGCGCAACGCGCGTACCCGGGGCCCACGCCCGGCCCGGCCGGACCGGTGCCCCGCTCGGCCCGTCGCGCAACGCGCACTCCCTGTCGGGCAACGCCCGGTTCCGGCCCCGTACGCGGAGAGCCCCCGCGCGCCGGACGGCGTGCGGGGGCTCTCGCGTGCAGTCGCGGGCGCCGGGGCTACTTGGCGCAGACCGCCTTGTCCGCCTCGACGCGCTGGATGTTCTCCGGCGCCTTCTGCGGGGCGGAGAGCGCGCTGCCCGCCTGCTTGAAGTCCGGGCCCAGGGTCAGCACCATCGGCTCCATGTCGGCGGCGTCCGTGGTCGTCGGCTTGAGGGCCGAGGCCGACATGCCCATCATCTCGGCCAGGCTGCGCGCCTGGTCGGCCTGGTTGGGGCCGTAGACGAGCTGGGTCTTCTTCACGTCCTGCGGGGCGTTCGCCTTGTTGGTGGACTTCAGCACGCCCTTCTCGTTCTGCAGCCAGTCCAGTGCGGCCTGGGCGGAACCGGGCGGGGCGCCGCCGTTGAACACGTCGACGCGGACGTCCGCCGGGTCGGCCTTGGCGCCCTTCAGCTTCGCGGCCTCGGCGGCCTTCTCCTCGGCCTTCTCCTGCTTCGCCACGGCGGTGAAGGAGACGTCCTCACGCATCATCGAGAAGACCTGGGGCGCCTTGGACTCGTCGAGGATGACGGTCGCCTTGTCGTCCGGGTTGTCCAGCACGGGCACCGTGGTGAACGTGATGTTCTTCGGGTCGACGGACGCCAGTTCCATGCCCAGCTTGCGCAGCTTGTTGATGTCGTCGATCTTGTCGTCGACGGTGAGTGCCTTGGTCGCCGCGTCCGCGAGCTTGAACATCTTGGTGGGGCTGGTCAGCGTGTCGTTGGACTTCAGCTTCCGCATGAGCGAACCCAGGAACTGCTGCTGGATCTCGATCCGGCTCAGGTCGCTGCCGAAGCCGACGGAGTGCCGGGTGCGCAGGAAGGAGAGTGCCTGCTCGCCCTCGATGGTGTGCTTGCCCTTGGACAGCTTCAGGTGCGAGTCCTTGTCGTTGATGTCCTTGGCCAGGCAGACCTCCACCCCCTCGACGGCGCTGGTCAGGCTCTTGACGGCGTTGAAGTCGGCCACCATGAAGTGGTCGACCTTGAGGCCGGTGAGCTCGGTGACGGTCCGCATCGTGCAGCTGGGGGTGCGCTCCGACTGTCCCAGGCTGGTGTTGAAGCGCCCGCCGGTCGTCCCGGGGATGTCCTTCTCGGTGCCGTCCTCCAGCTGGGTCGGGCACTCCGGGATGTCCGTTATCAGGTCGCGCGGGATGCTCAGCGCGGTGGCGTTCGTGCGGTCCTTGGAGACGTGGAAGAGGATGTTCGTGTCGGCGTGGCCGACGCTCCCCTTGTCGCCGTAGCCCTCGTTGCCCTCGCCGGTCCGCTTGTCCGTGCCGATCACCAGGACGTTGATCGCCCGGTCCTTGCTGAACCCGCCGGTACCGGCGCCGTCCGTCGAGACGGCGGTGATGTTGCCGTTGAAGTGCTGGTAGGCGACGTAGCCCGCGGTGCCGACGCCGACGAGGAGGAAGGCGAGCACGCCGCCGGTCCAGACCAGCGCCTTCTTCTTGCCGGACTTGGCCTTCACCTTGCGGCGCCCGGTCGTCGGCGCCGCGGCCCGGCCGCCCTGCCGGCGCGGCTCGTCCTTGCCGCCGCGGCCACCGCCCGCGCCCCTGCGCCCGCCGCGCTGGCCGGGCACCGAGGCCCGTTCACCCGGCGGCGAGGTCTCGGGCTCCGGCTTCCGGCGCGGGGCCGCCGCTCTGGCTCCGGAGGAGCGGGGGGCGCTGGACCCGGCGGGTGCGGCTGATCGCCCTGAGGAGGGGGTCAGTCGCAGTTCGTAATCACCGGTGTCCGGGTTCAGTACCCACTGGTCTGCGGGGTCGATGCCCTCGTCCCGCCCACGGCCTTGCGCGTCCACGGTTGCCTGCGTCCTCCGTCGGGGCCCCGCAGCGCCTCCCCCTTCAAGGCGCGCGGTGTGTCTTACGGCAGTGCCGACCTGGGAGGCCGTCTGCACCGGAGCGCTCACACTAGCCGCCCACCGGCCGACGAGCGACGATCGAGGCAAATCACGGCCCCCATGCGGGACATATCACCTCATTCGCCTCGACTTGCGCACGCGCAGCGCCGCGCAGGGGAGTTGGCGGCACCCTCAAGCCAGTGAAGGAATCACTTCAAGCCAGATTTCAAACAGAAGTGGCCACAAGGAATCCCCAAACAAGTCGCCAATTCTCCTATAGTTGCCTCGACTTGATCGGGAACAATCAGCTCCAGTTGTGGTTCTTTCACCGCCACCGCACCGGAAAATCCGGATTGTCCCTTTCCCTGCACCGTCCGTCCCGAGGACTCCGATTGCGCCCTTCACTCCGGCCGACCGCGCTCGCCCTGCTGGTCTCGGCAGCCGCCACCGGCGCCCTGTGCCTCTGGGCGATCGCCGCCGCCCCCGCCTCGGTACGGACCCCGCTGTCCTGGGGAGCCGGCGCGGCCGCACTGGTGGTGAGCATCGCGGTCGCCGTCACCGTCCACACCCTCGCCACCGCACGCAACCTGCGGGCCCTGCGGGTCGCGGACGCCGACCGCTTCACGGCCGAGACCTCACGCCTCGTCTCGACCTCGGCCGCCGAGGCCCAGCGCTTCACCGCCGAGACCGCCCGGATCAGGTCCACCGCCGCCGCCGAGGTCGCGCGGACCACCGCGGAGGCCGATGCGCGGGTCGCGCGCACCACCTCCGAGGCGGCCGAGCAGCACGAGCGCCTCACCGCCGAGGCCGCGCGGCTCGCCGCGCGCGCCCGGCGCAGCGAGACCGAGCGCTCCGCGGCGATCTCCGCCTGCGCCAACGCGGCGGGCCGCATGCAGGCGCTGTCCACGAGCATGCTCGCCGACCTGCGCGAGATGGAGCACCGTCACACCACCGAGGACGTGCTCGGAGACCTGCTCCACCTGGATCACCGCACCGCCCAGGCGGGCCGGCTCGCCGACTCCATCGCCGTACTGACCGGTGCGCGTTCCGGGCGCCGCTGGGCCAAGCCGATCGTGATGGAGTCGATCCTGCGCGGCGCGATGGGCCGCATCGGCGGCTACCAGCGCATCCGCCTCCACTCCACCAGCGACGTGGCGATCGCCGGCCACGCCGCCGAGGGCGTCATGCACGCCCTGGCGGAGCTGCTTGACAACGCTGCCAACTTCTCGCCGCCCACGGCCGAGGTCCATGTGTACGTCGAGGAGGTCCCGGCGGGCATCGTGGTCACCGTCGAGGACAGCGGCCTGGTCATGAGCGACGTGCAGCTGCGCCGCGCCGAGCGGGCCGTGTCGGCGGAGAACCAGGACCTCACCGCCATCTCGGGCACCCGGCTGGGCCTGGCCGTCGTCGGCAGGCTGGCCCGCAAGCACGGCCTCACCGTCTCCTTCCGGCCGTCGGCACGCGGGGGCACGGGCGCGCTGATGATGCTTCCCCAGGAGCTCATCTCCCGTACGCCGGCCCTCCTCCCGGCACCCGTCCCCGAGCCCGTGGCGCCGCCGGAGCCGGAGCCGGACCACTCGACGCCCGGCACCGACCGGACGACCGCGGAGACGGCGCGCACGGACGGTTCCGCGCCCGCGCGCGGCGACGGCACCCAGCCGGAGACGGCGGAGTCCGAGGCGGAGACAACCGGTTCCGTCCCCCAGTTCGGTGACAGCGGCCTCCCCAAGCGCCGCCGCGGCCGCACCCTGGCCGCCGCCGAAGCCCGTACCGGCAATGCCGAACCCGGCGGAGCCGATTCCCCCAGGCCCCGTGCCACCGACCCGAAGGTCCAGGCTGCCCGCTTCAGCACCTTCAGCCAGGCGGTACGAGCCAACTCCCCGCACCCGGAAGGCAACACCCGATGAGCGCGACCACCGACGAGAAGCTCAACTGGCTGCTGGAGGGGCTGCTCGACCGGACGCCCGGCGCCCGGCACGCCCTCGTCCTCTCCAGGGACGGGCTCAAGCTGTGCCGGACCCCGGAGCTCTCCGTCGACCAGGCGGACCAGCTGGCCGCGATCTCGGCGGGCATCCAGAGCCTGTCGCACGGCGCGTCCATCGAGTTCGGCGACGGCACCGGCGGCGTACGGTCCGCGATGACCGAGTTCTACGGCGGCGTGCTGTTCATCGTCGAGGCGGGCGCGGGCGCCCACCTGGCGGTCGTGGCCGCCGAGGACTCCGACGTCGGTCTCGTCGGCCACAACATGAGCGAACTCGTCGAGCAGCTGGGCGAGTACCTCGTGGCCCCGCCGCGTGAGGCGGCGGCCCCGGCCGCGGAAACAGCGGACGTATGACGACGCCCGTACCGCGTCCCCGCCCGGGACGCGACGACGATCCGGACCGGCTGTACACCCTGACGGGTGGCCGCAGCCGGTCGGACTCGGCCGCGTTCGACCTGGTGACGCTCGTCGTCGCCGAGTGCGATCCCACTCCGGGCATGCAGTCGGAGCACGTCGCGATCCTGCGGATGTGCCAGCTTCCCACCGCGGTCGTCGAGGTCTCGGCCACCCTGAACCTGCCCGTGAGCATCGTGCGCATCATGCTGTGCGATCTGCTCGACACCGGCCGGATCAGCGCCCGCCATCCCCGTACTGCACGTGTCGAGGACCGGCTCCCCGACACCGACACCCTGGAACAGGTGCTCGTTGGACTCCGCAACCTCTGACCGTGCCGCCCTGCAGGCGACGGCCGACAACGGACTGAAGATCGTCGTCGTCGGCGGCTTCGGGGTCGGCAAGACCACCATGGTCCGTTCCGTGAGCGAGATCCGTCCGCTCAACACGGAAGAGACCATGACCCGCGCGGGCGAGGCCGTCGACGACCTCGAAGGTGTGCACTCCAAGACGTCGACCACGGTCGCCTTCGACTTCGGCCGGATCACGCTCGACGCGCGCTCCGTCCTGTACCTCTTCGGCGCGCCCGGACAGGAGCGCTTCTGGTTCCTGTGGGACCGGCTGTTCTCCGGCACCCTGGGGGCCGTCGTCCTCGTCGACACCCGGCGGCTGGCCGACTCCTGGTACGCGATCGACCGCCTGGAGCACCACGGCACGCCGTTCATCGTGGCGTGCAACGACTTCGGCGGCCCGCTGCACACCGAGCAGCAGATCCGCGAGGCCCTCGACCTCGCCCCCGACGTCCCGCTCGTGGAGTGCGACGCACGGGACCGGTCCTCCAGCAAGTACGTCCTGATCACGCTCGTCGAGCATCTCTACGCGCTGTCCCTGGCACGCGAGAAGAACGCCGACGCGGCGCTGGCGGGCGGCCCCGCCGCCGCCCCGGCGATGACCCCGGAGCCCACGCTGTGACCAAGTGCCCCATGAACGGGACCGCCACCCCGCTGTCCGGCCCGCGCTTCCAGACGGACCCCGTGCAGCTGTACCGGGAGATGCGCCGCGACCAGGGCTCCGTGGCCCCGGTGGTGCTCGACGGCGACATACCCGCGTGGCTGATCCTCGGGTACCGGGAACTGCACCAGGTCACCAACGACCCGGTGCTCTTCAGCCGGGACTCCGACCTGTGGAACCAGTGGGAGAACATCCCGGACGACTGGCCGCTGCTCCCGATGATCGGGCGCAAGCAGCCGTCGATCCTCTACACGGTGGGCGAGCGGCACACCGTGCGCGCCGGCATGATCAGCGACGCGCTGGAGGCCGTGGACCCGTTCGCGCTCAAGCGGTACGCAGAGGAGTTCGCGGACGACCTCATCGACCGCTTCTGCTCCTCCGGCCGGACCGACATCATCGCCGAGTACGCGATGCTGCTGCCCGCCCGGGTGCTGGCCAAGATCTACGGCTTCAGCGACGAGGTCGGCGGGCCGCTCGTCGGCGCGCTCAACGACATGATCGACGGCCGGGAGCGGGCCCTGGCCGGGCAGCAGCACCTGGGATCGTCGATGTTCCAGCTCCTGACCGACAAGCACGCGGAGCCGGGTGACGACGTCGCGACCAGGATGCTCCAGGACCCCGGCGGCTTCACCGACGAGGAGGTCGCCCAGGACCTCATGGTGATGATGGCCGCCGGCCACCAGCCGACCGCGGACTGGATGGGCAACTCCCTGCGGCTGATGCTGACGGACGACCGTTTCGCCGCGTCGCTCTCCGGCGGCCGGCACAGCGTCGCCGAGGCGATGAACGAGGTGCTCTGGGAGGACACCCCCACCCAGAACGTGGCCGGCCGCTGGGCGTCCCGCGACACCCACCTCGGCGGACAGCACGTCCGCGCCGGGGACCTGCTGCTCCTCGGCATCGCGGCCGCCAACGGCGACCCGCAGGTACGCACCGACGGCTCGGCCCTGACCGGCGGCAACAACGCGTTCCTCTCCTTCGGCCACGGCGAGCACCGCTGCCCGTTCCCGGCCCAGGAGACCGCGGAGGTCATCGCACGTACGGGGATCGAGGTGCTCCTGGACCGGCTCCCGGACGTCGACCTCGCCGTCCCCGCGGAAAAGCTGACCCGGCGTCCGTCCCCGTGGCTGCGCGGCCTGACGGACCTGCCGGTGACCTTCACTCCCACCCCCGCTCTTGGAGGGCAGAAATGACCCGGATCGTCCTCGATCCCCTCGTCGCAGACCTCGACGGCGAGAGCGCGGCGCTGCGCGCCGCCGGACCGCTGGCCGAGGTGGAGCTCCCCGGCGGGGTGCACTGCTACGCGGTGACGCACCACGCCGAGGCCCGCCAGCTGCTCACCGACAGCCGTGTCGTGAAGGACATCAACGTCTGGAACGCGTGGCAGCGCGGCGAGATCCCGATGGACTGGCCGCTGATCGGTCTCGCCAACCCGGGCCGCTCGATGCTGACGGTCGACGGCGCCGACCACCGCAGGCTGCGCACCCTCGTGGCGCAGGCCCTGACGGTGAAGCGGGTGGAGCGGCTGCGGTCCGGTATCGAGGCGCTGACGAACGCGTCCCTCGACAGGCTGGCCGCGCACCCCAGGGGCGAAGCGGTCGACCTGAAGGCGGAGTTCGCCTATCCGCTGCCGATGAACGTCATCAGCGAGCTGATGGGCGTGGACGCGGCCGACCATCCCCGGCTCAAGGAGCTGTTCGAGAAGTTCTTCTCGACGCAGACCCCGCCGGAGGAGGTCCCGCAGATGATGGCGGACCTCGGCGCGCTGTTCACGAAGATCGTCGACGGCAAGCGCGCGAACCCGGGCGACGACCTGACCAGCGCCCTCATCGCGGCCTCCGAGGACGGCGACCACCTCACCAACGAGGAGATCGTCAACACGCTGCAGCTGATCATCGCGGCGGGCCACGAGACGACGATCAGCCTGGTCGTCAACGTGGTCGAGGCCCTCCAGACCCACCCCGAGCAGCGCAAGCGCGTGCTGAACGGGGAGGTGCCGTGGGAGAACGTGATCGAGGAGACCCTGCGCTGGAACACCCCCACCTCGCACGTCCTGATCCGTTTCGCGACGGAGGACATCGAGGTCGGTGACAAGGTCCTGCCCAAGGGTGAGGCCCTGATCGTCTCCTTCGGGGCGCTCGGCCGCGACGAGAAGCAGTACGGGCCGACCGCAGGTGAGTTCGACATCACCCGGTCCCCCAACCGTCACATCGCTTTCGGCCATGGTCCGCACGTGTGCCCGGGCGCCGCGCTGTCCCGTCTGGAGGCGGGGGTCGCGCTGCCCGCGCTGTACGAGCGCTTCCCCGACCTGGACCTGGCGGTACCGGCCGCGGAGCTGCGGAACAAGCCGATCGTCACCCAGAACGACCTCCACGAACTGCCGGTCGACCTCGGCTGATCCACGGCGTCGCTTTCCGGCCGAACAGGCCGTCCGCGATCCGGAGTGTGCGTCTCACCGGACGGACAGGGCTCCCTGACCGCTTCCCCGAGGGACTACGCTCCGGATCGTGGCTGACATCCAGATTCCCGCTGACCTCAAGCCCGCCGACGGACGTTTCGGCGCCGGCCCCTCCAAGGTGCGGACGGAGGCGGTCGACGCGCTGGCCGCGACCGGCACCTCCCTGCTCGGAACATCCCACCGCCAGGCCCCGGTCAAGAACCTGGTCGGCGAGGTACGTGACGGTGTGCGCAGCCTCTTCTCCCTCCCCGAGGGTTACGAGGTCATCCTGGGCAACGGCGGCTCCACCGCCTTCTGGGACGTCGCGACGCACGGCCTGATCGAGTCGAAGTCGCAGCACCTGAACTTCGGCGAGTTCTCGTCGAAGTTCGCGAAGGCCGCCAAGCTCGCGCCGTGGCTGGCCGACCCGACCGTCATCGCCTCGGACCCGGGCACCCACCCGGACCCGCGGGCCGAGGCCGGCGTCGACGTCTACGCCTTCACCCACAACGAGACCTCCACCGGTGTCGCGGCCCCGGTGAAGCGGGTCGCGGGCGCCGACGAGGGTTCGCTCGTCCTCGTGGACGCCACGTCCGGTGCGGGCGGCCTGCCGGTCGACATCACCGAGACCGACGTCTACTACTTCGCCCCGCAGAAGTCCTTCGCCTCCGACGGCGGCCTGTGGATCGGCGTGTTCTCCCCGGCGGCCCTGGAGCGGGCCGCCCGCGTCCACGCCTCGGGCCGGCACATCCCCGAGTTCTTCTCGCTGCCCACCGCGATCGACAACTCCCTGAAGAACCAGACGTACAACACCCCGGCGCTGGCCACCCTCTTCCTGCTGAACGAGCAGCTCAAGTGGATGAACACCCAGGGCGGTCTGGACTTCACCACGGGCCGCACCGCCGCCTCCGCGCAGAACCTGTACGGCTGGGCCGAGGACTCCAAGTACGCCACCCCGTTCGTCACCGACCCGGCGAAGCGCTCGCAGGTCATCGGCACGATCGACTTCGAGGACGGCGTCGACGCCGCCGCGGTCGCCAAGGTGCTCCGCGCCAACGGCATCGTCGACACGGAGCCCTACCGCAAGCTGGGCCGCAACCAGCTGCGCGTGGCGATG
This sequence comes from Streptomyces sp. NBC_00178, assembly GCF_036206005.1. Taxonomy (NCBI): domain Bacteria; kingdom Bacillati; phylum Actinomycetota; class Actinomycetes; order Kitasatosporales; family Streptomycetaceae; genus Streptomyces; species Streptomyces sp. NBC_00178. The sequence continues at coordinate 4,230,505 of NZ_CP108143.1, read as the reverse complement.
TTCCCGGCCATCGATCCGGCGGACGTCCAGGCGCTGACGGCGTGCATCGACTACGTGATCGACAAGCTGTAGGCAGGCACACGGAAGCGGCCCGGCACACGTCCTGTGTGCCGGGCCGCTTCCGTGTCACCCGGCCGGGTGAAGCACGGTCCTGCGGAGCACGGGGGCACGCCCCGGCCTACGATGATGCTCTCGACACCAGCCATTCCAGGAGGACCGCAATGTCTGCAGCAGCAGTCGAGCACCCCTGTGACGATGAGCCGGAGACGCAGCTCGAAACGGCCAACCGGCTGATGGAACAGCTTCCGGGTCATCGCGTCGAGATCATCGGAGGCGTCATCACCGTGGCACCACCCCCGGACGGCCCGCACGCCCGCGCGCTCACCAAGCTGATGCGGCCCTTCATCGCCGCGGGACTCGACGACGGCGAGACGGAGGTCCTCCAGGGAATCGGCCTGTGGCTCCCCTCCGGCCCCGAGGACTACGCCATCCCGGACCTGGCCATCGTCGACGCCGACCTCGACGAGCACCTCATCGAGAACAACTGCTACGACCCCGCCTGCTTCCGCCTGGTCCTGGAGGTCACCTCCGGGAACTACCAGAACGACATGCGCAACAAGGTCACCGCGTACGCCCAGGCAAAGATCCCCGTCTACGTCGTCGTCGACCGAAAGCACAGCCGGATCCACGTGCTGACCGAGCCGCTGCCCTCCGGCTACGACCGGCACGAGGTGTACGCCCCCGGCCAGGAGGCTCCCCTCCCCTCCGTCCTGGGCACCGAGGTGTCCCTGGACGTCGCCGAGCTGGTGAAGGCGGGCCGCCCCAAGCGCTGAGAGCGCGGGCCGCTACCGTTCGCGGCGTGATCTCCTCGACAGCCCAAGTCCCGTACACCGGGAGCGAGAAGGAGTCCCTGCACACGAGCCTGGACCGGCACCGGGACGTGGTGCTCTGGAAGCTCGAAGGCCTGGACGACGAGCAGCTGCGCCGCCCCATGACCCCGACGGGGACGAACCTGCTGGGCATCGTGAAGCACCTGGCCACCGTCGAGTACGGCTGGTTCTGCGCCGCGTTCGGTCACGCGACCGAGGATTTCTGGTTCGACACCTCCAAGGACGACATGACCGTCGCACCCGACGAGTCGACAGAACGGATCCTCGCGTTCTACGCCCGCGCCCGCGCCGCCGCCGACCGGTCGATCGAGGAGACCGGGCTGGACACCACCGGGACCTCCTGGAACGGCAACACGGTGTCCATGCGCTGGGTCCTCATCCACATGATCGAGGACGTGCTGCGGCACGCCGGACACATGGACATCGTCCGTGAGCTGATCGACGGGGCGACGGGTTCCTACCCGGCTCCCTGACCCGCGGGCGGGGCCATGGCCCCGCCCAGCACGGCGCGGAGCTCCCGCACCCCCGCACTCCACCGCTCCCCCTCGCCCGCGTCCGCCCACAGCTCCAGCAGCTCGGACTCCCCCGCCACCACCCGGTCGAGGGCGGTGACGGCGAGCCCGCACAGTTCGGGTGCGAGCGGGGGTACGGGGTCGTCGGGGCCGTAGACCGAGTCCACGGGTATGCCTCCCGGGCGCTGGGCGGCGAGCAGGGCCGCCGCGGCGACGGCCACCACACCGTCGTCGGCGTCGAGGTGCTCGTCCGCGCCCGTGCGGGCGGCGAGGGCGAGCGCCTCGCGGATGATCTCCTCACGCCGTCCGGGCCGCGCGTCATCGAGGCGCCCGGCGAAGTCCGCCGCGGTGTCGCTGTCGAAATGGCCCATCCCCCAGGTCCCCACGGGACCCCCTTCCTCAGCCGGTGTCCCCATCCTGCCGCCCACCACTGACAGTCGGCTTCCGGGCGAGCAGGAACGCCTGGGGCGTCTTCTCCGGGAAGGGGCCCTCGGTGTCGGTCTCCCGCACCGTCCGGGCCAGCATGGCCAGCCCGGCCGCCTTCAGGAGCTCCGCGACCCGTTCGGGCCGCCGGCGGCGGAAGTCGAGCGCGATGTCCTTGCCGAAGGCCTCGTCCCTGCGCAGCACGTCGTCACCCACCTGGAACCCCAGGAGGATGTGGCCGCCGGGCCTCAGCACGCGGAAGAACTCGGCGAACACCAGTGGAAGTTGCTCGTCGGGGACGTGGATCGTCGAGTACCAGGCCAGCAACCCGCCGAGATCCCCGTCCGCGAGGTCGAGCCCGAGCATGGAACCCTCGTCGAACCGCAGGTCCGGGTGGTCCCGCCGGGCCGCCGCCAGCATCTGCGGGGAGAGGTCGATGCCGAACACGTCGACACCGAGCCCGTGCAGGTATCCGGTCACCCGCCCGGTGCCGCAGCCGACGTCGGCCACGGGCCCTCCCCCGTCGGCCAGGACGAGTTCGGCGAAGGCCGTCACCAGGGCGCGGTCGAGCGGCTTGGTCCCCAACTCGTCGCGGAAGAGCGAGGAGTAGTCGTCGGCGATGGCGTCGTACGACGCCCGGGTGGTGTGCAGGAAATCCAGCGTGTCGGTCACGGTCCGGCACTGTAGTGCGGTGCCGCCGGGCGGGGGCGGCTTTCGGAAGGAAACCGGGCCGCGACGTGCAGGGGCGGGTTCCTCAGGTGACGCGGACGACGAGCACCGCCACGTCGTCGCGCTGGGGCATGTCGTCCAGGCGGTGGGCGAGCGTCTCCAGGACCATCGGCAACGGGCGGTCGCCGACGGCCGCGAGGGTGGCGGCGGTCTCCTGGACGCTCTCGTCGATGTCGTTGTCGCGGCGTTCGACCAGCCCGTCGGTGTAGAGCAGGAGCACGCTGCCCCGGGGGAGCGGGTGTTCCCGGTCGTGGCGGGGGACACCGTCGGGGGTGCCGAGCAGCATAAGGTCGTGCGCGCGGAGCGCCGTGACCTCACCCTCGGGGGAGCGCACCAGCGGCGGTGGGTGTCCCGCGTTGGACCAGGTGAGCAGCCACCGGCCGTCGTGCGGGTCGAGGCGCGCGTGCACCGCCGTGGCACCGGGGCCCAGGGGCAGTGCCTCGAAGGCGCTGTCGACCGCCTTCAGGGCGGCGGCGGGCGAGTGGGCGGCGCGCGCGAGGGTGGCCTGCCGGAGCATGCTGCGGACCTGGCCCATGACCGTGGCGGCCTGGACGTCGTGTCCGATGACGTCACCGATGGACAGCATGAGGGACCACTGCCCGGAGGCCGGGGGGTGCTGCAGCCGGTAGGCGTCGTACCAGTCGCCGCCCACCATGTCCTGGTCGGTGGCCGGCAGGTAGAGGGCCGCCATGTCCAGGCCCGGCACGGACGGCAGTTCGGTCAGCATCGCGGCCTGGAGCTGTTCGGCCGTGCTCAGCCGGTTCTCGACGAACAGGGTGCGCTCGACGGCCTGGCTCGCGTATCCGCCGACCGCCGTGAGGACCGCTTCCTCGGTCACCTCCAGGAGGTGGGCGGCCGACCAGCACCACATCAGCACCCCGCGCCCCCGCATCAGCGGCACGCACAGGGCGGAGCGGAGGCTCAGCGCGTCGTATCCGGCGACCGCGTCCGGGCTGAAGCCCGCCACGAGCGCGTCGCGGTCCGGGACGAAGACGGTGCGCTGTTCCCTCATCGCCTGCGTGCTGGGGAAGTCGGCGTCCATGTCCAGCCGGTCGATGGCCACTTCGACCGGCCGGACGTCCTCCGGGTCGACCACGCGCCACAGGCCCCGGCCGTCCGCGAGCAGCAGGCCGACGTAGGACGGCTCGGTGGGGCCCTGGAACAGGTTTCGCAGGCGACGGGCCAGGTCCGTCAGGTCGTGGGAATGGCCCAGTTCGACCGAGGCGCGCAGCAGCAGGCGGGCGTGGTCGCGGTCCCGGCGGGTCCGCTCACTGGCGATCCTGAGCCGCAGTTCCACCGAGCAGGCGGCGGTGAGGTCCTCCAGGTCCTGCAGTTCGTCCGCCGTCCAGTCCCGGGCATGGTGGTCGATGGCGCAGAGCGACCCGAGGACGTGGCCGTCGGCGTCGGTCAGGGGCATCCCGGCGTAGGCGATCACCTGAAGGTCGGGGATGGCGAGGCTGGCGCAGGTGAGGGAGTCCAGCCGGGTGTCGGTCAGGATCAGCGGCCTGCCGGTGGCGACGACGTGCTGGCAGAAGGAGTGGCTGAGCGGGGTTCCGCGCTCGGTGGCCCAGGGTTCGGCGAGGCCGACCATGCCGGGGAAGACCTGCCGGTCGGGCTCCAGCAGGGAGACCAGGGAGACGGGGACGCGCAGGAAGCGTGTGACGAGTCGCGCGAACCGCTCCATGCCGGGATCGGCCGCCGCTGTGAGCCCTGCGAGCCGCAGGGCTTCCATCCTCCCCAGTTCGCCCACCCGGGGGCCTTTCGTCGAGGTGGCGGCCGGAGCCGTGGCGTGGAGACGCCGCTCTTCGAAGGTATAAGACAAATCAGCTGATGTCGTGATCAGGGATAGGATTCACCGCCTCACGCGGCACGCGGTGCGTCCCGCCGCCACCTCACCTCGCCGTCCTCCCACTCGTCCGTGGCGGTCAGCCCCGCCGCGGCGGCCACGGCGGCGGACGCGGCGTGGTCCGGGTGGATGTGGGCGACGACGCTCCGGACGGTCTGCCGCGTCAGCAGATGGCGGACCATTCCCACCGCCGCTTCCTTCGCATAGCCACGGCCCTGCCACGGGGTGCCGATCACCCAGGCCACTTCCGCCCGGCCGTCGCGCAGGGTGGCCTGCGCGTAGCCGGCCAGGCATCCGTCGGCGCGCACCCGGAGCACCCAGTTCCACCAGAGCTCGGCAGGGTCGGGGGAGCCGGCGCTCTGGCGTGCGTAGCGGGCGCGCAGGGTGACGGCGTCCTCCGGGGCGCCTCCCGTCCAGGTGTGCAGGGCGGGATCGGAGAGGACCGCGGCCATCTCCCGCGCGTGCGCCACGTCCAGCGGAAGTGCGTCCAGGCGGGGGGTGGAGTAGGGCTCGGGTGCGCCGTCGGCGTGCATGCGGCGGAGCCTACGCCGGTCGTCCGGCGGCGGGCGGCGGGCCCGGCGCCACCCCACCCGCGGACCCCTGCACCGGCGCCCGTTCCGAGTGTGTTCGACGGCATGCGGGGTGCACCATGGAGGCATGAGCACCATCCGCGAGCTGGAGCCCTTCGTGAGGCAGTACACCGTCCTGCTCAGCAGCCGCAGGCCGGACGGATCGGCCGCTCGCACCCCCGTCAGCATCGCCGTCGAGGGGGACCACGCCTACATCCGTACGTTCTCGTCGGCCTGGAAGGTCGACCGGATGCGCAACCACCCGGTGGTGGAGGTCGCCCCGTGCACCGTGCGCGGCGCACCGACCGGGCCGCCCGTGAAGGCGTGGGCCCGACTCCTCCAGCAGGGGTCGAAGGAGAACCTGCACGCCGCCCGGACCCTGTCCCGGAAGTACCCCGCCCTGCACGGCGTGGTCGTCCCCCTCACCCACCGCCTGAAGCGGGACCGGACCCTGCACTACGAGTTGCGCCCGGTCACGTCGGACGACTGAAGAGGCGGGGCGGGCATCGGAGTCCGGGGCGCGCGAGGTCGTGACGGTGCGACCGGTGCACGGTCGGCGAGGCGTGCGCGGTTCACTTCCCGCGGTGTGAGCATCGGCATACGCGTCGTGTATACACGGCATGTATAGTTCCCTCCATGCCTGCGATATTTGATGCGTCAACAAAGATCACGAAGAGCGTCCGCGCGGTCGCGACCCTGTCGGTGGCCGGGGCCCTGCTCCTGGGCCTCAGCGGCTGCACGCACTACGACACCAGCAAGCCGGGCGACGTACGCAAGGCCGCCGCCGCCCACGGCGCGTCCGGCGCCCTCGCCGCCGGCGCGGTCGACTGCCGCAAGGCCAAGTGCATCGCCCTCACCTTCGACGCGGGGCCGAGCGAGAACAGCCCCCGGCTGCTCGACATCCTCAAGGCGGAGAAGGTGCACGCCACGTTCTTCCTGCTCGGCAAGGGCCACATAGACAAGCACCCCGACCTGGTGAAGCGGATGGCCCGGGAGGGACACGAACTGGCCAGCCACACCTGGGACCACAAGATCCTCACCGACATCAGCGACGCGGAGGTCCGCGACGAGTTCAAGCGCACCGACGACGCGGTGGAGAAGCTGACGGGCAAGCGCCCCACGCTCATGCGCCCGCCCCAGGGCCGCACGGACAACCACGTCGGCGAACTCGCCAAGGAGGAGGGCCTGGCCCAAATACTCTGGGACGTCACCACGAAGGACTACAAGGTGCCGCCGAGCAGGACGATCACCGAGCGCGCCGTGCAGCACGCGAAGCGGGACTCCATCATCCTGCTGCACGACATCTACAAGAACACCGTGCCCGCGGTGCCCGGCGTCATCGACCAGCTCAAGGCCAAGGGCTACACCTTCGTCACCGTGCCCCAGCTGCTCGCCCCCGGCAAGGCCGAACCCGGCAAGATCTACAAGCCGTGACCGCGACGGAGCACGGGCCGTCGCCACCCGTGCCGTGCGGACGCACGCACACGGCCCAGCTATACATAGCGCGTATACACGTCGTGTATAGTTGAAATCATGTCAATCAGTCACACACTCCTGGGACTTCTGGAGTCAGGGCCCTCCCACGGCTACGACCTGAAGCGTTCCTTCGACGCGAAGTTCGGCCAGGACCGCCCGCTCCACTACGGCCAGGTCTACTCCACGATGTCCCGCCTGCTGAAGAACGGCCTCGTCGTCGTCGACGGCGTCGAGACGGGCGCAGGTCCGGAGCGGAAGCGGTACGCGATAACCGACTCCGGGATCACCGACGTGGAGCAGTGGCTCTCCACACCGGAGACGCCCGCCACCTACCTGCAGTCGACGCTGTACGCCAAGGTCGTCCTCGCCCTTCTCACCGACCGCGACGCCGCCGGTGTCCTCGACACACAGCGTTCGGAGCACCTGCGCGGCATGCGCGTGCTCACCGGTCGCAAGCGCGACGGAGACCTGGCCGACCAGCTCATCTGCGACCACGCCCTGTTCCACATGGAGGCCGACCTGCGATGGCTGGAACTCACCGCAGCCCGCCTCGACAAGCTCCGAGAGACGGTAACCCGATGACTCCCCCCGCTGGCTCGCTCCTCTCCGCCGAGGACCTCCGCAAGGCCTACGGTCCCACCTTCGCGCTCGACGGCGCCGAATTCTCCATCCACCCCGGCGAGGTCGTCGCTGTGATGGGCCCGTCCGGCTCCGGCAAGTCGACGCTGCTGCACTGCCTCGCGGGCATCGTGACCCCCGACTCCGGAACGATCCGCTACGACGGACGCGAGCTGTCCGCGATGAGTGACTCACAGCGCAGTGCACTGCGGCGCAGCGAGTTCGGGTTCGTGTTCCAGTTCGGCCAGCTCGTGCCGGAACTCACCTGCGTCGAGAACGTCGCGCTGCCCCTTCGTCTGAACGGCACCCCGCGCAAGGCGGCCGAGCAGACGGCACTGAGCTGGATGGAGCGCCTGGAGGTCGAAGGTCTCGCCCGCAAGCGTCCCGGCGAGGTCTCCGGCGGTCAGGGGCAGCGGGTCGCGGTGGCACGCTCCCTGGTCACCGGCCCCCGTCTCATCTTCGCCGACGAGCCGACCGGCGCACTGGACTCCCTCAACGGCGAGCGCGTGATGGAGCTGCTGACGGAAGCCGCACGATCCACCAACGCGGCCGTCGTGCTGGTCACCCATGAGTCACGTGTCGCCGCGTACTCCGACCGGGAGGTCGTCGTCCGTGACGGCCGGGCGCGGGACATGGAGCACGCCGTATGAGCGCCCGCGTGTGGGCCCGGGATCTCACCATGGGCGTCCGCTTCGCCGTGTCCGGCGGGCGCGAGGGCTGGGTACGGGCTCTGCTGACGGCTGTCGGCGTCGGTCTGGGTGTGGCCATGCTGCTGCTCACGACCGCGATTCCGCACGCGCTCGAACTGCGGGACGCGCACGAGAACGCGCGGGCCGACATCAGCACGTCGTCCACGGTGCACACGTCGGATGCCACGGTGGTGGTCGCGCATGCCGACACCGAATTCCGCGGTCACGGCGTCAGGGGCCGTGAACTGGAGGCCGAGGGGCCGGGCGCGCCTCTGCCGCCGGGTGTGGCGAAGTTCCCGGCGCAGGGCGAGATGGTGGTCTCCCCCGCGCTGAAGGACCTGCTGGCATCGGACTCCGGTGCGCTGCTGCGCAAGCGGCTGCCCGGCCGGATCGTCGCCACGATCGGCGACAACGGTCTGGCCGGTCCGCGTGAACTCGCCTTCTACCGTGGTGCCGAGGGGCTGGCCTCTCACATCGACGGAGATGGCGTCCACCGGATCAAGGAGTTCGGCGACCCGTCCCCGGACGCGCAGAAGCTCGATCCGATCCAGGCACTGCTGATTCTCGTCATGCTCGTGGTCCTGCTCATGCCCGTGGCGGTCTTCATCGCCACGGCCGTGCGCTTCGGCAGCGAGCGACGTGACCGGCGGCTCGCGGCCCTGCGGCTCGTGGGCTCGGACAGTCGCAGTGTCCGGCGGGTCGCGGCCGGAGAGGCGCTGGTGGGTGCGCTGTTGGGGCTGCTCGTCGGCGCCGGGTTCTTCGTGGCGGGCCGGCAGGCGGCAGGCTCCTTCGAGATCCGCAACATCAGTGTCTTCCCGGACTATCTGTCCCCCTCGCCCTTCCTGGCGCTGCTGGTGGTGGTGGCCGTGCCGGTGGCAGCCGTCGCGGTGACGGTGCTCGCCCTGCGCAACGTCGCCATCGAGCCGCTCGGTGTGGTGCGTTCGGGCCGGCAGGCGAAGGGCCGGTTGTGGTGGCGGCTGCTGCCGTCGCTGATCGGTCTGGCCCTCCTGGCGCCGATGATGGGCAAGGGCAGGGACAACGGACAGTTCAGCGGACCGCAGACCGGGTTCGGTGTCATCCTGCTGCTGATCGGTGTGACAGCGCTGCTGCCGTGGGTCGTGGGTGCGGTCGTCGCCCGGCTCGGCTCCGGGGGTGGTGTCGCACAGCAACTGGCCGTACGGCGCCTCCAGATGAACAGCGGCGCGGCGACCAGCATGGTCAACGGGATCGCCGTGGCCGTGGCCGGAGCGATCGCGCTGCAGATGCTCTTCGGCGGGGTCGAAGCCTCCTACACGCACTCGACCGGGCTGGACACCTCGCGGGCGCAGATGGAAGTCACCGTGCCCGGCGACGTGCCGCTCGCACCGGCCACGCAGAAGCTGCGCGCGACCGAGGGCGTCAAGGCCGTGGTCACCTTCAACGAGGGCAACGTCGGCGACCGCGCCGACAACCCACGTCGCTACGCACAGGTGTCGGTGGGCGACTGCGCGGACCTGCGGGAGATCGCCACGCTCCCTTCGTGCCGCCCCGGCGATGCCTTCCTCCTCGCACCCGGGCACACCGAGTTCGCCTCGCCCGACGCGGCGGAGCTGGCCCGGCCGGGCAAGCGGCTGTACTTCGATCCGGCCTTCCCCGGCGCCCCGCACACCTCGAAGGCAGCCTCCTGGTCCCTGCCCAGGACCGTCAAGACCGGGCAGCCCCGGTCCGGTCTGGCAGGCACATGGGAGTCGGGCGGCATCCTGATCACCCGCGCGGCACTGCCGGACGACACCGTGTCGACCATGATCGGGCACGCCTACGTCCGCGTCGACGGTTCGGTGAAGGACGCGGGCGAACTGGTGCGGAACACCGTGGCCACCATCGATCCGCGGGCGGTCACCACGGTGCGCCGGGGCTCGGGAATCGACGGAACGTACGCCGGCATCCGGTCGGGTCTGCTGGTCGGGGCGGCGTGTGTGCTGGCCCTGATCGGACTCAGCCTGCTGGTCACGCAGCTGGAGCAGCTGCGTGAGCGCAAGAAGCTGCTGTCGGCCTTGGTCGCCTTCGGCACCCGACGCCGGACACTGAGCATGTCGGTGCTCTGGCAGACCGCGATTCCCGTCCTGCTGGGGCTGGCCCTGGCCACGGTGGTCGGCCTGGCACTGGGCGCGGTCCTGCTGAAGATGACGGCCGTACCCGTGACCGTCGACCTGGGAGCCGTGCTGGCCATGGTCGGCGCGGGCGCGGCGGTCGTCGCGGGAGTCACGCTGCTCAGCATCCCGCCGCTGCTGCGGATGATGAGGCCGGAGGGCCTGCGGACGGAGTGATCCGGCGACCGCGGGTGGGCCCCCTCGTGACACGAGGGGGCCCTCTCGTCCTTCTCGTGTTGCGCGAACCGGCGCCGTCACCGCGGTTCGGCGATGACGCCTCGCGCGACGCTCAGGTCGATGCCGGTGCCTGCCGCGTAGTCGTCCAGGATGTACTCGCTGAACGGCTCGGCGACGAATATGCCCGCATAGTCGGCGGGCGTCGGATAGTCGGGGGCGGCCGTGGCGGGATCCTCGGGAGGCGATCGATGGGGTGCGGTGGCGACTCCGGACTGCACCTGGCCTCACCTCACCTGGCCTCGCGCGTCTTGTGGCTCCGCGACACCGCAGCATGATCATGTGTCAGACAGGCCCTGGATCACCGCCGGTCCGGATTGGCGACCGCCCTCGCGTCAGTTCGGTACGAGCACGATCCAGACCTGACCGGTCGCGAACGTCATCGGCTCGCCATCCTCGGTGGTGAAGCGTGTCGCCGACTCCGCGGTGCTCCGTCGCCATGCCGCGGCGTACGACTTGCCCTCACGCAGGACCACAGCCGAGCCGGACCCCACGGTCGAGCTGAACGGCGAGGCGTTCCCTCCTCGGTCCCGGAAACGCGAGGGCTGCACGTCCACGTCCTGCAGGACCACCGTGGCAGCTCCGAGCCGGTCCCCTGAGGCCGTACGGGCGGGGGTTCCGTCCATGCCCACCAGCCACTTTCCCGGGTCCGTGGCCCAGGTGAAGGTGAACCGTGCAGATGGGTACGACACGGTGCGCTCGCCGACAGGGGTGCCACCCGCAGGCGGCGCGGCGAAGCGGAGCCCGATGTCCTGGGCCGCGTTCACCCCTGTGGAAGCGTGCGGGATCTTCCCCGGGCGCAGGTACAGATTGTGCGGCGCGGCGCGGTCCCCGCTGCGGAAGTAGGCGTCCGGTGCCTTCGACGGCGGTAGCGCGTCGAGGGGAGCAGCTTCGATCAACGGCCGGAGGGCGGACTGGGCGCCTGAGTACGCGAGCGTGGGCTCGTCGAACTGACGGAGCAGTTCCAGATCCGTCTCGCGAGCGCTGCGGACGGGGCCGATGACGGGCGGCAGGCCAGAGGAGTAGACGGCGAGTATGCGGCTGAGGCCCGCCTCCACCTGCTCCACATAGACGATGTCGGCCTTCTCGAGCCCGGTCGGGGGCCGGGCTGCGGCCACGTTGTCGATCTTTACGGCGAGAACCTCGGCCCGTGGTGGGGCTGTTGCCTTCTCGCCGCCCGAGCTGCCACAGGCCGCGGTGATGACGAGCGTGAGCACGGCGAGCACGGCGGCGGCCGACCGCTCCGTTCTGGAGGTGGGCATGACTGCCGTCCCCTTTCGAGTCGGCTGTGCCGCGTCGGCTCGTGTCTGCCTCGTCGGCTCATGTCTGCCGCGGCGATGACTCTGGCCGCAATCATCACGCAGAAGGCCGGCCTGAGCGCTTCAGGCGCGACGCGTGAATGCTCCGGATTGCGCGGCTCTCCGCCACAGGTCCCCCACGAGGCCCGGGACAGACACCCGGACGCACCGTCAACCGTCTCAAGGCGTCGGGCGTCGGGCGTCAGGCGTCAGGCTTGGGAAGTTCGGGTGTGACGTCGACGACGGAGCCCAGGCCGCGACCTCATGGAGCCCCGATACCCGGCACCCAGGCCGAACACGACTGGCTCACCACCGTCCGGCTCCCGCCCTATCCACCGGACCTCAATCCCGTCGAGGCCGTCCGGTCACTCGTGCGCAGAGCTTGAAAACCTCAGTGACCGCGCCTGCGCTTGGCCATGAGCACGGCCAGCACGACGACGACGACCGCCACAGCCCCGCCGGTCACGGTGCTCTTCCCCGGGCCGCCGTCCTCGCCGCCGTCACCCGAGGACGTGCCGCCGCCACCGCTGTTCGGCGAGGCCTTGCCGCCGCCCTCCACGTCGACGCGCAGCACCTCGCTCCGTTCGCCCTCGGAGCCGAACATCATCGCCGAGCCGTCCGTCGTGTAGGTCACCGACTCGGCCTGTCCCTGGAGCGGCACGCTCACGGCGTGGTCGGCGCCGAGCCGGCCCTTGTCGAAGGCGTAGCGCCGGGCGCTGAAGTAGGAGCGCAGCACGAGCTCCTCGCCGTCGGGGGAGAACGCGCCGTCCGTCACCCACGGAACCTCGCCCACCCGCCGGAACACGTTGGTCCCGCCGGCCGTCAGCTTCTCCGGGCCCTCGTAGAGTCCCCCGCCGCCCTCCCTCTTCGACGCGATGTACACCCGCCCCGTCACGGGGTGGACCATCATCGCCTCGGCGTTGCGGGCCCCGTCCGCGTACTTCACGTCGAACTGGGTGGCCCGCACCGTGGCGTCCGCGAGCTTCTCCGGTTCCGGGAAGCGGTAGATCCACACGTGGTCCCAGGAACCGTCGAGGTTGTCCCCGATGTCGCCGACGTAGAGGTTCCCGTCGGGCCCGAGCGAGATCGCCTCGACGTCGCGGGGCTCCCCGACCCCCTTCATGGTGATCGTCGCGACGGTCTTGCCGGTCCGGGAGTCGACGGCGTAGACGTACGGCCCGTCCTCGCTGTCGTTGTGCGTCCAGTAGACGCCGGGGTGGATACGGCTGGCGGCCAGGCCGCTGGACTCGGTGATCCGGGGGTCCTCGATGGTGAAGGTGCGGTCCGCCCCGTCACCGTCGTCCGCGACTGCGGGCGCCGCCCCCGTGAGGAACAGGAGGACGGCGGCGGCGGAAAGGGTCAACAGCGATCTCATGGCACAAGTGTCCACTGTCACGTCGCAGGCCGGAGCGGTGATCCGCCATGATGTCGCCATGCGTTTTCTCTTCGTCGGCGACTCCATGACGATCGGGCGTTCCGGCGACTTCACCTGGCGCTACCGGATGTGGCAGCACCTGGAGGCGACCGTCGGGCGCGACGGCTACGCGATCACGGGTCCGCGCACCGAGGTGTACGACACGGAGGCGAACGCCCCGCTCTCCCACGCCTACGGCGACCCGGACTTCCCCGCGCCCGCGCGACGGCACCTCGCCGGGTGGGGCGAGGGCTGGCTCCACATGGCGCCCGTCATCGCGGACACGGTCACGGTGACCCGCGCCGATGTCCTGCTCGTCTCCCTCGGCCTGATAGACCTCGGGTTCTACACGAACAGCGAGCAGACGGCCGCGAACGCGCGGGCCTTCGTCGCCGCGGCCCGCACCGCGAACCCGCGGATCAGGCTGGTGCTGCTTCCCGTGATACCCAATGTGCGGGCCGAGTCCGACGTCCCGTTCGCCACGGAGTGCGACCGCTTCAACGTGCTCCTCGCGAAGGCCGTCGCCGATCTCGACACCCCGTCGTCCCCGGTGCTGCTGGCCTCGCGTCCGGTGGGCTACGACATCCGTACGGACACCTACGACGGCACGCACCCGGGCCCCACCGGCGAACACAAGCTGGCCGGCGCCTTCGCCGACGCGATGCACCAGGCCTGGGGCGTGGGCGGCGCCTACGCGGGAGTCATGGCCGCGGCCTGATCCCCGGCCCCGTGTCCGGAACCGCGCGGCTTCGGTCCCACGTCCTCGTCCCGTACGGCACCGCGCGGCGCGGCGCGGAATGTCCGGAACTGGAGCACGGGCGGATGAAGTACGCACGGACGAGAAGGAAGCCGGGCACGGGGCCGTCGAGCGGTGTCCCGCGGGGAGAGGCTTCGGGGCGCGGCGGGCGCCGGACCCTCGGCCGTGTGCTCGCCGTGTCGTCGGCCCTGGTGACCTTCCTGCTGGTCCTGCCCGGCGCGGTCCCCAACAGCCCCGGCCACGTGGGCAGTCTCCTGGAGACCTTTCTGCCCTGGATCGGCGTGGCCGTGCCCGTCCTGCTGGTCCCCGCGCTCCTCGGCAGATCCAGGATCGCCCTGGTCTCCCTGCTGATGCCGGCCCTGGCCTGGCTGATCCTCTTCGCCGGCCTGCTGTTCCCGGGAAGCACCCCCGAGGGCGGTCTCACCGTCGTCCAGCACAATGTCAGCGACGTGAACCCGGACCCGGCCGCCACCGCCGGCGCGCTGGCCCGCACGGGCGCCGACCTGATCGCCCTGGAGGAGCTGACGGCCCCGGCCCTGCCCGCGTACGAGCGGGTTCTGGCGTCCCGATACCCCCACCGCGCGGCCAGCGGCACGGTCGGCCTCTGGTCGAAGCACCCCCTGACGGCGATACGCCCCGTGGACATCCGGCCGGAGGGCGTCGGCGCGGGCTGGAACCGGGGCCTGCGGGCGACCGCCCGCACACCGCACGGCGAGGTCGCGGTGTACGTCGCCCACCTGCCCTCGGTGCGCATCGGCCCGTCGGCCGGGTTCAGTTCCGGCAGACGCGACGAGAGCGCGGCGCTCCTCGGTGCGGCCCTCGCCGCCGAGCCCCTGGACCGGGTGATCCTCCTCGGCGACCTCAACAGCACGGTGGACGACCGGGGCCTGGACCCGGTGACCTCGCTCATGGAGCCACCGGGGCCCGGCTTCGCGTTCAGCTGGCCCGCCTCGCTGCCGGTGGCCAGGATCGACCAGGTGCTGACCCGGTCGGCGGAGGTCACCCACGTCCGGTCCCTGCCCGCGACGGGGAGCGACCACCTGCCGGTAGCGGCCCGCGTCGTCCTGTAGGCGCCCGGGTGCGCGCCGTACGGGCGGCTCGGGTCAGCCGACCAGTTCGACGCCCAGCATCGCGAGCCCCAGCTTGGTCAGTTCCTCGGACACCTCGTCCGGCCTGGCCCTGCGGGGGCGGCGGGCGTGATGGGCCATGAGCTCGTGGACCGTACCGACCATCACCATGACCACGACACGGTGGTCGCGTTCCTCCGCCTCGCCGCGCACCGCCGCGCGCTCGGCCTCGCCGGTGAGGAAGTCGCCCCACAGGTCGCGCCACTTCTTGCAGTGGGCGTCCACGGCGGGACTCACACCCAGCACCTCGACGAAGGTGATCCGCGCCTCGCGCAGGTCACGGGTCACGGCCGACACGTACGCGTCGAAGAGCCGCCGGAAGCGCTCCGCGACCGGACAGTCGTCCATGCCCTCGGAGAGCAGGGCCTGTTCGGCCGCGCGGAGCCCACTGGTCGTGATCTGGTTGTGGAGGGCCATGAGCACGCCCTCCCGGGAGCCGAACTCCTCCCAGAGCATCTCCTCCGGGACCCCGGCCACCTCGCACAGGGCCTGCTCGGACGTGGCCGCGTAGCCGTACACCCCGAACAGTTCCAGGCCGGCGTCGAGGAGTTGCGCACGGGCCCGGGTGCGCCTGCCGTCGACCGTTCCGGTCGGTTGGTCCACCGGGACATCCACCACGGGTCCTCCTTGGTCTGCCACATCCCCGGTGCTCGCGGCTGCGGTTGAGCGGATCCGCGCGGGCCGGTGGGGGCTCGGTCGCCTCTGGATGGCGCGTGCGCCATTGTCCCGGTTCGTCCGGCCGTGCGCACCCTTCGGCACGCCGCCGGGCCCATAGACCGCCAGGACCGGTGAGCGCTCGCACACCAGTACAGCCGCCGTCGGACGCCGGGCCGAAGGGCGTTCGGGGCGCGGCGGGGAGGGGCGCGGCGGGGAGGACGGCCGCCGCTACGGCGCGACGACGACGCCGAGTTCGGCGAGCAGGCCGCGGACGAGCTGTTCGATCGCGTCACGGATCGGCCGTACGGCGGCGACGCCCTGCCCGGCGGGGTCGTCGAGGCGCCAGTCGAGGTACCGCTTGCCCGGGAAGACCGGGCAGGTGTCCCCGCAGCCCATGGTGATGACCACGTCGGAGGCCCGCACCGCGTCGTCGGTCAGCGGCTTCGGCCTGCTCGCGGACATGTCGACGCCCACTTCCGCCATCGCCTCGACCGCGGCCGGGTTCACGGCGTCCGCCGGGGCCGATCCCGCCGAGCGGACCTCGACGGCCCCCCCGGCGAGATGGGCGAGGAAGGCCGCGGCCATCTGCGAACGGCCGGCGTTGTGGACGCACACGAACAGGACGGACGGCAGGTGCTCAGACACGGGCGGAACCCTCCGGGGTGCCGGCCGTCGCGGCGGTCACCGTGACGGGAGCGGGGAAGAAGCGGCGGGCGGCCAGGGCGACATGGACCAGCCCGATCAGGACGGGGACCTCGATGAGGGGGCCGACGACGCCGGCGAGCGCCTGGCCGGAGGCGGCGCCGAAGGTGGCGACGGCGACCGCGATGGCCAGCTCGAAGTTGTTGCCCGCCGCGGTGAAGGCCAGCGTCGTCGCCTTCGGGTGGGTCAGCCCGGCCGCCCGCCCGACGGCCATCGAGCCCGTCCACATCACGGCGAAGTACACCAGCAGCGGGAGGGCGATCCGCACCACGTCGAGGGGCTTGGAGGTGATCGCGCCGCCCTGGAGCGCGAAGAGGACCACGACCGTGAACAGCAGGCCGTGGAGGGCGAACGGGCCGATCCTGGGCAGGAGCCGCGTCTCGTACCACGCGCGGCCCCGCGCCTTCTCGCCGAGCCGCCGGGTCAGGAATCCGGCGAGGAGCGGGATGCCCAGGAAGAGCAGAGCGGACCGGGCGATCTCCCACGCGGTGACGTCGAGCGCCGCCCGCTCCAGCCCGAGCCATCCGGGCAGCACCGAGAGGTAGAACCAGCCCAGCAGCCCGAACGCGAGGACCTGGAAGACCGAGTTGAGGGCGACCAGCACGGCGGCGGCCTCGCGGTCGCCGCCGGCGAGGTCGTTCCAGATGATCACCATGGCGATGCAGCGGGCGAGGCCCACGATGATCAGACCGGTGCGGTATTCGGGCAGGTCGGGCAGCAGGAGCCAGGCGAGCGCGAACATGAGCGCAGGCCCGGCGATCCAGTTCAGTACCAGGGAAGGGATCAGGAGCCGCCGGTCGCCGGTGACCGTCCGCATGCGGTCGTAGCGGACCTTCGCGAGGACCGGGTACATCATCATGAGCAGGCCCAGCGCGATCGGCAGCGGGACACCGGTGACGGTGGTCTCCGCGAGTACGCCGCCGAGTCCGGGGACCAGCCGCCCGAGGCCCAGCCCGGCAGCCATCGCGATCAGGATCCACACCGCGAGGAACCGGTCCAGGAACGAAAGCCGTCGCGCGACCGGCTCCGTGGCCACGGCGCTCACCCGGCGACTCCGGCGGGGCGGGTGAGGACGGCGGCCAGACGGTCCGTCATCTCCGGCAGCAGGCGGTAGTACACCCAGGTCCCGCGCCGCTCCGAGTCGATGAGCCCCGCCTGCCTGAGCAGCTTCAGGTGGTGGGAGATCGTCGGCTGGGAGAGGTCGAACGCCGGCGTGAGGTCGCAGACGCACACCTCCCCGCCCGCCCGCGAGGCGATCATCGAGAGCAGCCGCAGCCGGACCGGGTCGCCCAGGGCCTTGAAGACCTTCGCCAGCGTCTCGGCCCCGCCCTCGTCGAGGGGTGCGGTGAGCAGGGTGGGGCAGCAGCCCTCGGGGTCGTCCTGCCCGAGCACCACGAGCTCTTGTTTCGACATGCTTCTATGTTGACGTTTTTCGAATCAAGGCGCAACCTTGAATTGAAGAACATCAATCCAACCTGATGGAGGGATGGTCATGTCCCGTGCCCAGCTCGCACTCAACGTCGCCGATCTCGAAGCATCGGTGATCTTCTACTCCAGGCTCTTCGGCGTGGAACCCGCCAAGCGCCGCCCCGGTTACGCCAACTTCGCGATCGCCACCCCGCCGCTCAAGCTCGTCCTGATCCAGGGCGAGCCGGGCCAGGAGACCCGCCTGGACCACCTCGGCGTCGAGGTCGGCACGACGGAGGAGGTCTCCGCCGCCGCCACCCGGCTCAGGGAGGCGGGCCTCGCGACCTTCGAGGAGAACGACACCTCCTGCTGCTACGCCCTCCAGGACAAGGTCTGGGTCCACGGCCCCGGCAAGGAGCCGTGGGAGGTCTACGTCGTCAAGGCGGACGCCGCACACCTCCAGAGGAGTTCCGCCCCGGACGCCGACGCCCCTGCCGGTTCCGCCGGGGACACGACACCCGCCGCAGGCTGCGCCTGCGGCACCTGAGCCGGTCCCGCCACGCCTGCGGAGAGGCCGTCACCTCCGGCCCCTCCGCAGGCGGAGGGGAGGCTGGCAGAATCCGCCCCATGGCGGACATCATCACGCGCGACGGCACATGGAGCTTCGACGGCGGGACGGTACGCATCGTCCCCGGCGGCAAGGTGCACCCCGTGCGGCAGGATCTCGGCGAACTCGCCGTGCCGCTCGAAGCCGTGGCGGGCGCCTCCTTCGAACCCGACCGCAAGGGCGGCCGCCTGCGTCTCCGGCTGCGGACCGGCGCCTGCCCGGTGCAGCGCGCGGCGGACGGCAGGCTGCGGGACTCCGCCGACCCGTACCAGCTCCTGGTGGAGAAGGACCGCACCGGCGTGGCCGAGTACCTCGTCGACGAGATCCGCAACGCCCTGCTGATCGAGCAGGTGCCGGACGGGCCGGTGGACCGCTTCCTGCTGCCGGGGCCGTCGGTGCCCGTGTCCGGCGGGGGCGGGGACGGCACCGCGTCCTTCGACGGACACGACGTCCGCCTCGCCTGGAACTGGAAGGCCGAGGAGTCGAAGACCACCGGCGGCACCGTCACCCTCCCGCTGCCGGACATCACGGGTGTGCGCTGGATACCGGCCATCGGACTGGAGAACGGCTCCCTCCGCTTCGACCGCGCGGGAGTCACCGCGGCCACGCAGCCGAAGTACGACCCGTACTCCCTGGACCTGTGGGGACTGTCCAAGCGGGAGTACACCGCCGTGCTCGTCGCGGCCGCCGTGCTCGTGCGGCTGCCGTCGCCCGCCCGGCGGCTCGCACCCGGCACGCCGCCGAAGGTCCTCACGGCCCCCGCCCAGGACGCCTCCCCGGCCGCCGACGACCACGACGTCCTGCTGCGACGGCTGCGCGAGCTCGGCGAACTGCACCGGGCGGGCGTCCTCACCGACGAGGAGTTCAGCACCGCCAAGCAGGCCGTCCTGAAGCGCCTCTGATCCCCACCCCGCCGCGTACCACCCGCCGCCCACCGGTCCCACCGCTCACCGGGCCCGCCGTAGACCGGGCCGAAGCTCACCCCGGGGTGGCGACGTCCCCCAGTCGCGCGAAGCGTTCCCGCCAGGGCAGCGGGTCGTCCGTGACGGCCTCCGCCGCGGCCCACTGGGCTTCCCAGTGCGCCCGCGCCGCCTGTCGGCGGCACTCCCCGCACTCGGTCTCGTCGCCGAGGGGACGGAAGACGTGCTCCTCCCCCGGGGCCGAACAGGTCGTCAACTCCGCGACGGGCGGCGGCGCGACAGGCTGTCCCGATGCCTCGGACGGCAGCTCCGGCGGCATCTTGTGCAGCAGCCTGAAGCGCAGGAATCCGGCTGCCGACCGCACACCGTCGTCCGGAAGTCCGCTGGTCAGCACGGTACGCAGCTCGGCCTCCGACACCCCGCGCAGCAGCCAGCGAGCGGCAAGCCCGGCAAGTGACCGGGCTTCCCCCGCCCCGAGGTACAACTCGCGCCGCGCGTGCCGCAGCGAGAGCAGGACCCGCTCCCCCTGCGCGAACTCCGGCCCCGGGCCGGGTCCTGCCTCCACCTGCTGCTCCGCATCGGCCGCATCGGCATCCGCCGCCTCCACGCCACCGGGCTCCGGCCGTTGCCCGGCCTCGGGCTCGGGGCCGGGCGCGACCCGGGGGTCCGCTTCGGAGGGTGGGTGGGGAATGGTCTTCCCCAGTTCTTCCTCCACCGGTAGGTGACGACCGGCCACCCGAGCGGTCGGCCGGCCGACCGCCGGTTCCCGCGCACTCGGCTGCTCCTGGGAAGCCCCCCGGCGCAGCAGGGCCGCCTCCTCGGGCGTGAGGGGCACGCTGGAGAACAGCTGCTCCGTCCTCCAGTGCCCGCGCACGCCCTGGCCGCGCCACTCGTGGACGTAACCGTGCGCGATCAGCTGGGCCTTGGACTTCTGGTACGCCCGCCCCTTGATGCCGAGCTTCCGCGCGTGCTCGCTCAGCGCCTGGGCGGCCTGTCCGTCGGGGAGCCCCTGTACGGCCAGGAGCAGGATCTTCGCGTCGCTGTTCAGCCGCGTGTGCCGTACGACGTCGTGCGAAGCCTTCGTATAGCGCCGGGAGGGCGCGATAACATGCCGAAGCATCTCGGTGGACTTCCGATCCACTCGTGGGTGAAGGCCCTCGGGTCGGTGTTGGTAGCACCCCCGGGGGCCGCCCGCGCGCGACACGCGCGCACGGTACGTAATGACGCGATCACGGTACCGCACCGTGCGAGGTCCGTTTCCCGCACGCCCCGCAGCACCGTCAGGGGTCGACTCGGCCCGTCAGGACCGCTACCGCCACCTCGTGGAGCAGCGCCGTGTCGACGAACGGCGACTTCTCGGTGGGCCGCGAGCGCCAGTCCAGCGGCCACGTCCGCCCCTCCAGCGCGGGAACTCCCACGAACACGTCGCAGCACACCCCCCGCCCCATCAGCCGCGCCCCCGCCGGCCACCGGTACCCACCGGCGGAGTGGGGCGCCAGCAGGAAATGGGTACTGCGTTCCCCGACCCTCGAACGGACGATCGGACCCGCCCGGAAGTCGGTGAACTGCATCAGCTCGTACGCCACTTCGTCGCCGGCCGGTCCGGCGATGCGCACGGCGTCGAAGTGGACACCGGTGTGCCGGAGTGCGTGCCCGGACACGGGAACCCAGCAGGGCGCCGGGTCCAGTGAACTTCTCTGATCCATGGACGAAGCCTGACGGCGGACACGGACCGTGACCAGCGTCACAGGCCGACTGCGCACTCTCGTGTACATCGGGAGCGGAGTTGCACACTCCGGTGAACCCGGAAGTGGTATCGAGAGGACGGCCGCCGCCCTCGCCGCCCCACTGCGGTGGGGCGGCTGCCCCGCGAAATTCAGGCGCGATCCGACCGTCCACAGCAGTACGGTCCTGCGGTGGAAAACGACGACGGTTACTTCGGAGAACAGGCGGCGGCGACGTACGACGAGCCGGACGGGGAGATGTTCCGGCCCGCCGTCGTGGACGCAACGGCGGACTTCCTCGCCGGACTCGCGGGGGACGGCAGAGCGCTGGAGCTGGGCATCGGAACGGGCCGCATCGCCCTGCCGCTCGCGGCACGCGGGGTACCGGTCCACGGCATCGACATGTCGCGCGCGATGGTGCGGAGGCTGCGGGCCAAGCCGGGCGGCGGCGCGGACGACATCGGCGTCACCATCGGCGACTTCGCGACGACGAGGGCCGACGGGGAGTTCTCCCTCGCCTACCTGGTCTTCAACACGATCATGAATCTCACGTCCCAGGACGCGCAGGTCGAGTGCTTCCGCAATGTCGCCGCGCACCTCGCCCCCAGCGGCTGCTTCGTCATCGAGGTGGTCGTCCCGGAGCTGCGAAAGCTCCCGCCCGGCCAGACGGCGGTGCCGTTCCGGATGACCCCGACGCGCTGGGCGTACGACCTGTACGACGTGGCCACCCAGGCCATGAGCTCCAACTACATCGAGGTCCAGGACGGCCGGGGCTCCTTCCGGTCGATTCCCTTCCGCTACGTGTGGCCCGCGGAGCTGGACCTGATGGCCCGGATCGCGGGTCTGCGGCTGCGCGAGCGCTGGGAGGACTGGGGACGGGAGCCGTTCACGAACGAGAGCGGGCGGCACGTCTCGGTCTGGGAGAAGCCGGCGTAGGTGCCCCTGGCGGGTGGGGCCGTAGCGCCCACCCGCGGCCGGCGTGTACCGCATCTCGCCTCCGGGGGGCGGGGCGCCCGTAACATACCCCTAGGGGTATGTATGAACGCGGGAGGAAGCATGCAACTCGACATGGCGGACGACGAGCTGAAGTCCGTCCTCAACCGGCTGCGCCGGGCCCAGGGGCAGATCGCCGGGGTCGTGCGGATGATCGAGGAGGGCCGGGACTGCGAGGACGTCGTCACCCAACTCTCCGCGGCCTCACGGGCCCTGGACCGGGCGGGCTTCTCCATCATCGCGACGGGCCTCGAACAGTGCCTGACGCAGGAGGGGCAGTCCCCCGCCGACAGGGACCGGATGCGCGCCCGCCTGGAGAAGCTCTTCCTCTCGCTGGCCTGAACTGCCGGCCGGAGCGGCCCTCCCGGTGCACCCGGCGGCCCGGAAGCATCCGGCGGCCCGGGAGCATCCGGCGGCCCGGGAGGCGTCCGGCGGCCGGAGCGGCCCCGGCACCCGTCCGGGCCCGCTTCCGGATCAGCGGCCGTCGGTGGCGCGCGCCGCCTGCTCGATCACACGGGCCACCGCGTCCGGACGGGAGACCGTGACGGCGTGGGAGGCCTTGATCTCCGTGGTGTGGGAGTGGGCCCGCTGCGCCATGAACCGCTGGGCGGCGAGCGGGATGTTGAGGTCCTGGCGGGTGATCAGGTTCCAGGAGGGGATGGTCTTCCAGGCCGCCGCGGTGGCCCCTTCCTCCAGGGCGGAGGCTGCCACGGGGCGCTGGGTGGCGGCCATCAGGTCGCTGGTCCGGGTGGGGACGTCGGCGGCGAACTGGTGGTGGAACGCGTCGGTCCTGATGTACAGGTCCGTGCCGGTCCCGCCTCCGGCGACGGGGAACGGGACGGGGTTCAGGACGTCCCCGAGCGTGCTGCCGGGGAACTTGTTGGACAGCCCCAGCGCGGTTTCGCCCTTCTCCGGGGCGAAGGCGGCGATGTAGGCGAGGGCCTTCACGTTCGGGTTGCCGGCGGCGGCCTCGCTGATCACCGCGCCGCCGTAGGAGTGGCCGGCGAGGACGACGGGACCCTTGACGCTCTTGAGGAAGCTCTTCAGGTAGTCGGCGTCGCCGGTCAGGCCGCGCAGCGGGTTGGCCGGGGCGACGACGGGATACCCGTCGTGCCGCAGGCGCTGGATCACACCGTTCCAGCTGGAGGAGTCGGCGAACGCGCCGTGCACCAGCACGACCGTCGGCTTCCCCGCCTCGGCGGAGTGCCCGCCCGTGGCACCCGCCGGCGAGGTGACGGCCAGGGAGAGTGCCGCGACTCCGGCCACGGCGCCGGCGATGGCGATGGTCTTGCGGGAGGAACGGAAGGCGGTCGAAACGTTCATGAGAACTCCTCAGGTCTATGGGCGGATGCCGGGCCGCCGCCGGAAGGTGCCCTGTCCGGTGGCGACACCAGAAACCTAGCGCGCTTTCACCTCGTGCACAAGTTACTTGTGCACGAGATAAATGAAGGCGAGCGTATAGTGCTCTTTAGAGATGCCGTAAAAGATGCGGTAATGGCCGAAATGCCATGCGTGACGCAGGCGGCCCCGACCGGAAGGTGAGACCAGCGATGAGTGACGAGACCCCCGCGACCGAGCCGCGCCCGCCCATCCCGCTGCTGGACAAGCACTTGTGCTTCACCCTGTACGCGGCCTCACGCGCCATCACCGGCGCGTACCGGCCCCTGCTCGAACCGCTCGGGCTGACCTATCCGCAGTACCTCGTCATGATCACCCTCGGCGAGCACGGGTCCCTGACCGTCAAGGAGCTGGTGGCGCTCCTGCAACTGGACTACGGCACCGTGACACCGCTGATCAAGCGCCTGGAGGCCAACGGCCTGCTCCAGCGCCGGCGCCAGGCCGACGACGAACGCGTCGTCCACGTCGCCCTCACCGACGACGGTCTCGCCCTGCACACACGCCTCTCCGACGTCCCACCCGTCATCGCGGAGGCCGCGGGACTCACGTACGACGAGGTCACCACACTCCAGAACCTGGCACGCCGGCTGACCGCCAACATCGACGGACACACCACAGGCGTCCCGACGGCGAAGAAGTAAGGGGACCGGAGGACGTGATGCAGGCGTGAGCCGGGCGCGGACCGCCCGGCCCGGCCTCAGGAGCGGGGCCGGGGACCGCTCCCCGGCCTGATTCGCCGGGTCCGTCCCGCCCCTCAGCGCTCCGGGAACTCCTCTCCGCACGCGCTGCAGAACTTCGGCGCACGGTCCGCGGACAGCCGGCCGCACTCCGGGCACACCAGGTCGAGCATGCAGGGAGCCTCACCGCCCTCGTGCGCCCCGGCCCGCACGGCCGGGGTGACGGTGAGACCGGGGCGGCGGCGGTGCACCGTGAGGTAGGTCAGCCCCTCGGGCCCGGCCTCCAGCGAGCGGCGCGAGGTGCGGGGCAGCCACAGGACCGTGCTCGGGGCGAGGCCGAGGGCGCCGCCGCCCGTCCGCAGCACGCCGCTGCCCGCGAGGGCCACGAGGAACACGTCCAGGACGTCCTCCTGGTGCTCGCCCACCGTCGCGTCCGGCGGCAGGTGGACGACGTTGGCGTCCAGCTCCCGCCCCTCTTCGGCGAGATGCCACAGCGCGCCACGCTCGCCGGGAGCGACGGAGGCGAGGATCTCGTCCAGGACGGCGAGCACCTTCGGCGCGGCGTTCACGCGGTCACCTCGCCGTGCTGCCCACCGGCCGCCTGGCCCCGGCCGGAATGAGCCGGGATACGGGTCGACATGGTCCTTCTGCCTCCGGTCCTGCGGGCGGTCGGCCCCGCGCGCATCGCCGGGCGTCCCTCACCGAGGGAGCGTAACCCGCCCCGCCGCGGCGGTGGGGAGCGCCTGCGGCCCGGCGCCGCGCGGTCCCCGCGAAACCACGAGCCCGCGAAACCGCGAACCCGTGAACCCCCGGACCGGAGCGCCCGGACGGACGGGGCGCCTCCGGAAGTGGAGAGGTCCCCCGGGCCTGGCGAAACCTCCGGGTGGCCCCGGCGACCGCTGTACCGTCGGCCGGATGACTCAGCCCACGCCCTCGGTTCCCGCCGTCCCCGACGCCGAGTGCGCGGCGCTCACCCGCACCCTGCGCCGCCGCGGCACGGTCGTCCTGTCGGTGTTCGCCCTCGTGTGGGCCTTCGCCGGAGCGTCGGGCCTGGCTTCCCCCGGCCTCGCCCTGGCCGTCGAAACCGCCGCCGTGCCGCTCGCCGTCGCGGCGGTCTTCCTCGCCTACCGCAAGGGGGCCGCGCCCTCGCCGCGCACGGTGAACCTGCCGGAGAACTGGGCGCGTTCGGTCGGCGTCGTCAACGTCGTCGAGCTGGCGGCGGTCTTCGCGGCCGTCGCCGTCTCCCACGCCTCCGGCCACCCCGGGTTCATCCCGCCGGCCGTCGCACTCGTGGTGGGCCTGCACTTCCTCCCGCTCGCCCGCCTCTACGACCAGTGGCAGTACAAGGTGACCGGAGGCGTGCTGAGCGCCGTCGCGGTCGTGGGACTCGTGCTCGCCACGGCCGGGCTGCCGGACGGCGTCGTGCGCGCCGTGGTGGGCCTGGCCGCCGCGGCGACCCTGTGGGCGTCCGCGTACCACGTGGCCGTCAGGGGCTGACCCGTACGGCGACGCGCGACATCGCCCGCAGCCCCCGCCGACCGGGCCCCGCGGGCCGCGAAGCCCCTGGGTAGGCTGGGCGCGACACCCATCGTGAACCGGAACCGGGAGCAGACGTGAGCGAGTCGGCGGCCATCGCCCTTCAGCAGGAGATCGCCCGCGAGCTCGAGGTCGCCGAGACCTTCGAAGCCGAGAAGGAGATCGAACGCCGTGTGGCGTTCCTCGCCGAGCGGCTGACGTCCACCGGCCTGCGTTCCCTGGTGCTCGGCATCAGCGGCGGTGTCGACTCCACCACCGCCGGCCGGATGTGCCAGCTCGCCGTCGAGCGGGCGCGCGCGGCGGGCCACGAGTCGCGGTTCTACGCGATGCGGCTCCCGTACGGCGTCCAGGCCGACGAGCACGACGCCCAGCTCGCGCTCTCCTTCATCCGCGCCGACAAGGTGCTGACCGTGGACGTCAGGCCCGCGAGCGACGCCGCGCTCGCCGCCGCGCTCGCCGCCGACGTCAGCTTCCGCGACTCCCACCACGAGGACTTCGTGCTCGGCAACATCAAGGCGCGCCAGCGCATGATCGCCCAGTACGCGGTGGCCGGGGCGCACGACGGCCTGGTCGTCGGCACGGACCACGCCGCCGAGGCGGTCTCCGGCTTCTTCACCAAGTTCGGGGACGGCGCCGCCGACCTGGTCCCGTTGACCGGCCTCACCAAGCGCCGGGTGCGCGCGGTCGCCGAGGCACTGGGCGCGCCCGCCGAGCTCGTGGGCAAGGTCCCGACGGCCGACCTGGAGACGCTCGACCCGGGCAAGGCCGACGAACACGCCCTCGGGGTCACCTACGACACCATCGACGACTTCCTCGAAGGCAAGCCGGTCGACGACCGGGCCTTCGAGACGATCCTCGCCCGCTTCCGCCTCACCGACCACAAGCGCCGGCTTCCCATCGCCCCGTAGGCTCCGCCGCCATGGACCGGAAGCCCGACGAGAAGTACCCGCCGCCCGAGCCGTACGACCACGGGTTGCTGGACGTGGGTGACGGCAACCTCGTGTACTGGGAGGTCTGCGGCAACCCCGCCGGCAAGCCCGCACTCGTCGTGCACGGCGGCCCCGGCTCGGGGTGCACCGCACGGCCCCGGCAGTACTTCGCCCCGGACCTCTCCCGCGTCGTGCTCTTCGACCAGCGCAACTGCGGCCGCTCCACCCCGCACGCGAGCGACCCCGCCGCGGACATGCGGCACAACACGACGGCCCATCTGATCGCCGACATGGAGCGCCTGCGCATCCACCTCGGCATCGAGAAGTGGCTGCTGTACGGGGGTTCGTGGGGCTCCACCCTGATCCTCGCGTACGCCGAGGAGCACCCGGCCAGGGTCTCCGAGATCGTGATCAGCGCGGTGACGACGACCCGGCGCAGCGAGATCGACTGGCTCTACCGGGGCGCCGGGCAGATCTTCCCCGAGGCCTGGGACCTGTTCCGCGCGGGTGTCCCGGAGGCCGAGGGCCCGCACGCGCTCGTCACCGCGTACGCCCGGCGGATGGAGAGCCCGGACCCCCGGGTGCGGGCGAAGGCCACAGCCGACTGGTGCGCCTGGGAGGACGCGGTGCTGTCCACGGAGACATACACCGGCCCGGCGCCGTACAGCGGCAGACCGGACCGCGCCCGGCAGGCGTTCGTCCGGATCTGCGCGCACTACTTCTCGCACGGGGCCTGGCTGGAGGAAGGGCAGCTGATCCGCGACGCGGGGCGCCTGGCGGGCATCCCGGGCGTCCTGGTCCACGGCCGTTTCGACCTGGGCGGCCCGCTCGTCACCGCGTGGGAACTGGCCCGGGCCTGGCCCGGCGCGGAGCTGACCGTGATCCCCGACGCGGGCCACCTCGGCGGCGCGGCGACCTCGCGAGCGGTCCTGGCCGCCCTGGACCGGTTCGCCGTGCGGACGTGAAACCCCCCTTGCTTCGAGCCCGCTCGAAGGAGTTGGGTTGTGCCCCATGAAGTACACGCAGCTCGGACGCACCGGACTCAAGGTCAGCCGCCTCGTCCTGGGGACGATGAACTTCGGCCCCCAGACCAACGAGAGCGACAGCCACGCCCTCATGGACGCCGCCCTGGAGGCGGGAGTCAACTTCTTCGACACCGCGAACGTCTACGGCTGGGGCGAGAACAAGGGCCGCACCGAGGAGATCCTCGGCACCTGGTTCGCGCAGGGCGGCGAGCGCCGCGACAAGGTCGTGCTCGCCACCAAGGTCTACGGCAACATGGGGGCCGACGGCGAGGCGTGGCCCAACCACGACAAGCTGTCCGCCCTGAACATCCGCCGGGCCGTCGACGCGAGCCTCAAGCGCCTGCAGACGGACCACATCGACCTGTACCAGTTCCACCACGTCGACAGGTCCACCCCGATCGACGAGATCTGGCAGGCCATCGACGTCCTGATCCAGCAGGGCAAGATCCTCTACGCCGGCTCGTCCAACTTCTCGGGCTACAAGATCGCCCAGGCCAACGAACGGGCCCGGCAGCGCGGCAGCTACGGCCTGGTCAGCGAGCAGTGCATCTACAACCTGATGCAGCGCGGCGCCGAGATGGAGGTCATCCCGGCCTCCCAGGAATACGGCCTCGGGGTCATCCCCTGGTCCCCGCTGAACGGCGGGCTGCTCGGCGGCGCGCTCCGCAAGGAGCGCGAGGGCGGCGGCGCCCGGTCCACCTCAGGCCGGTCCGCCGACGCGCTGGCCGACCCGGCGGTGCGGGCCCGGGTCCAGGCCTACGAGGACCTGCTGGAGAAGCACGGCCTGGAGCCGGGCGAAACCGGCCTGGCCTGGCTGCTGACGCGGCCCGGCGTCACCGGACCGATCTCCGGCCCGCGCACCCGCGAACAGCTCGACTCCGCCCTGCGCGCGGTGGAACTGGAGCTGTCCGACGAGGTGCTGTCCGCCCTGGACGAGATCTTCCCGGGCCCGGGCCCGTCGCCGGAGAACTTCGCCTGGTAGGACGCTTCGGGCGCACGGCCGTCCTGGCGGGGCTCAGCCCCCCAGGGCGGCCGCCGCCGCGACGAGGACGAACATCAGCACGAGCACGGCCGCCATGATGCGGTTTCTGGTCTTCGGGTCCACGCGAGGAGCCTAGCCGTCCCGCTCACCGCCCCAGTCGCCAGGCCCGCACCACCTCGTAACGCGGCTGCTCCCCGGGGACCCCGTCCACGGGCAGATCGCTGCGTACGAGACTGAGTTCGGCGGGCTCCCACCGCACGCCCTCGAAGTCCTCCAGCGCGGCCGCGAACGGAGTGAGGTCGGCGTTGACCCGGCTGCGGGCCAGGGTGAGGTGCGGGGTGTAGTGCCGGTGCTCCTCCATCGCCACCCCGGCCTTGCGGGCGGCGGCATGGGCGCGTCCGGCCAGCAGCCGGAGCGTGTCGAGGCCGCCGGCGGCTCCCGCCCACAGCGCCCGCCCGTCGAAGCGTCCGCCGCCCCGGATCCGGAGCGGGAAGGGCTCGGTCCGGTGCGCGGCGCGCTCCAGCCGGGTGAGGAGGTCCGGCAGCAGTTCCTCGTCGACGTTCCCGAGGAAGGCCAGCGTGTAGTGCCACCCCGCACGGGCCGTCCAGCGCAGGTCCCCGGCCCCGGGCAGCGCGTGCAGCGCGGCGACGGCCCCGGCCAGTTCGTCGGCGGCGGGCTCCGGCGGCAGGACGGCGGCGAAGAGTCTCTGGCAGCTCATGCGGCGAGTGTCCCAGCGTCCCGACGTGTCCGGGGGGCCGGGCCTATCGTTGTACTACGCGGCTGCCCGCGCCGTGCGGCAGCGGGGAGGAGCGGCACGATGACCGTCGTCGACGACAGGATCGAGATGGCCGACACCAGCGACGAGCGCACCCTGGACATGATGTTCGAGTGGCTTGAGCCCACCCCCGAGGGATTCAAGGTAGAGATCGTCGAGGGGAACATCTACATGTCGCCGCAGCGGGACACGCACTGGGAGATCATCTTCGACCTCTTGGAGCAACTGCGCACCGCCTATGCGCGACAGCAGTTGAAGACGGACGTGCGGATCGACTTCCCGGGACGTCTCAACGGGTTCGCCTCCGACGTGGTGGCTCTCTCGGAAGGCGCGGTCAAGGATGCCAAGGGCCACTGGCGCTACCAGGACATCGAGTTCGTCGCCGAGGTGATCTCCAAGGACACGGCCGCCAACGACTACGGCTCCAAGAAAGCCACATACGCCACCGCGGGCGTGCCGGTGTACCTCATCGCCGACCCGTACACCGGCACGTGGCACCTTCACACGCTTCCCAAGGACGACGAATACCGCAGTCTGCTGAGCCTGGATTTCGGCTCGGCGGTCGATCTCACCGGCACGGTCGTGGGCCTCACGCTGGAGACGGGCGGCTTCCCCCGCGACTGAACGCGAGAACGCCGCCCCCTCCGGCGGGGAGGGGGCGGCGTACGAGGGCGGTGCTCAGGCGGCCGTGGCCAGCTGTTCGCGCGGGACGAACCGCACGTGCGGGCGGCCCGGGCGCAGGTCGACCTTGAGGCGCAGGCCGCCGACGCGGGTCAGGGCGAAGCCGACACCGAGCGCGGCCAGCAGCGAGATCGTCCCGCCGACCGCCATGCCGGTCCGGGCGCCGTAGGTGTCGCTGATCCAGCCGACGATCGGGGCGCCCACCGGGGTACCCCCGGCGAAGACCATCATGTAGAGGCTCATCACGCGGCCCCGCATCTCCGGGTCCGCGGCCATCTGGACGCTCGTGTTGGCGCTGATGTTGGTCGTCAGGCCGATCATGCCGATCGGGACGAGCAGCAGCGCGAACAGCCAGACGGACGGCGACAGCGACGCGGCGACCTCCAGGACACCGAACACGGTGCCCGCTCCGACCAGCATCCGCAGCCGCGAGGAGCGGCGGCGGGCGGCGAGCAGGGCTCCGGCCAGGGAACCGGCGGCCATGAGGATGTTGAAGAAGGAGTACATCCCGGCGCCGCCGTGGAAGATGTCGTCCGCGAAGGCCGTCAGGAAGATCGGGAAGTTGAAGCCGAACGTGCCGACGAAGCCGACCAGGACGATGGGCCAGACCAGCTCGGGTCTGCCCGAGACGTAGCGCAGCCCTTCACGGAGCTGTCCCTTGGCGCGCTTGACGGTGACGGAGGGGTGGAGCTCGCTCGTCCGCATCATCAGCAGTCCGACGAGCGGCGCCGCGAACGACAGGCCGTTCAGCAGGAAGGCCCAGCCGCTGCCGACGGTGGTGATCAGGACGCCCGCGACGGCGGGGCCGATGAGCCGGGCCGACTGGAAGTTGGCCGAGTTCAGGCTGACGGCGTTGCGCAGCTGCGCGGGACCGACCATCTCGGACACGAACGACTGGCGTGCGGGGTTGTCGACGACCGTCACCATGCCGAGCAGGAACGCGATCAGGTAGACGTGCCAGACCTGCACGACGCCCGAAAGGGTGAGGGCGGCGAGCGCGATCCCGCACAGGCCGAGCGCCGCCTGGCTGATGAGCAGCAGCCGCCGCTTCGGGAGCCGGTCGGCGATGACGCCTCCGTACAGGCCGAAGAGCAGCATCGGGAGGAACTGGAGGGCCGTGGTGATACCGACGGCGGCCGCGGACCCGGTGAGGCTCAGGACGAGCCAGTCCTGCGTGATGCGGGACATCCAGGTACCGGTGTTGGAGATCACGGCGCCCGTGGCGAACAGGCGGTAGTTGCGTATCTTCAGCGACGAGAAGGTCCCGCCGGTCTTGCTCTCGTGGGCGGATGTCGGTGCGGGGGCGGAGTCTGCTCCGGATCCCGTACTCAAAAGGGTTCGCCTCCTCGGGCGTATACGTCGTACGGACTGACGGGGATGTGGACGTGGGCACCGCGGGCTGCCGGCCCGGGGGTCACGCCTGGGATCACAGGTGGGCGAGCTTCTCCAGCACGGGCGCGGCGGCCCGCAGCGTCTCCCACTCCTCCTCGTCCAGGCCCTCGGCGAGGTTGGCCAGCCAGGCGTTCCGCTTGGAGCGGCTCTCGGCGAGCATGGCTTCCGCCTGCTCGGTCCGGCTGACCATCTTCTGCCGACGGTCGTCGGGGTGCGCTTCCAGTCTGACCAGGCCCTTGGCTTCCAGCAGCGCGACGATGCGGGTCATCGACGGGGGCTGCACGTGCTCCTTGCGGGCCAGCTCACCGGGAGTGGCCGATCCGCAACGGGCCAGGGTGCCGAGCACCGACATCTCGGTGGGGCTCAGCGACTCGTCGACCCTCTGGTGCTTCAGGCGACGGCCCAGCAGCATCACGGCGGAGCGAAGGGAGCTCACGGCGGCGGCACTTTCGCCGTCGTGGATCAGGTCAGGCATGTTCATTAGCGTAACTCATTAGCTCTGCTAAATACCAACCGGTGGTACACGCGCGAGAAACTGATCACCCGAACGAGTGAGTATGGGCCGGAAACCGCCCCGGAACGGCCATCCGTGCCGCGACCCTGCTTGGCATGGGATCGACAGTGCTCAGCCTGCGCATAGACGGTGAGCTGCTCGAGCGGCTCCGCCGGCACGCCGCCAGACGCGGCATGACCGTCCAGGACTACGTGGTCAGGACGCTCGTGCGCGACGACTTCGACGAACGCTTCCACGCGGCCGTCGACGAGACGGAGAAGTTCTACGGGGCGGACCCCCGTCACCCGGGCCCGGCCGACCGGGTCACCTGACGGAGTTCCGCCCCGTAGGGGTGGACGCGTCCGCACGCGCCTACGTGAGGCCGAGCCCCGGCATCGCGTAGTAGAAGACGAAGACCGCGGACACCACGTACATGGCGACCGGCACCTCACGCCCGCGTCCCGCCACCAGGCGCATCACGCTGAAGGCGATGCAGCCGATGCCGATGCCGTTGGTGATCGAGTACGTGAACGGCATCATCAGCATCGCGAGGAAGGCCGGGACCGCGAGCGTCATGTCGCTCCAGTCCACGTCCCGCACATTGCCCGCGAGAATCAGGAACCCGACCGCGACCAGGGCCGGAGTGGCCGCCTGCGAGGGAACCATCGTCGCCAGGGGCGTCAGGAACAGCGCCACCGTGAAGAGCAGCCCGCTCACCACGCTCGCCAGCCCGGTACGGGCCCCTTCGCCGACGCCCGCCGTGGACTCCACGAAGCACGTCGACGCCGAGGAGGAGCTCAGACCGCCCGCAGCGACGGCGACACCGTCGACCAGCAGGACCCGGTTGATGCCCGGGAAGTTGCCGTCCTTGTCCATCAGCTTCGCCTCGTCGCCGACACCGAGGATGGTGCCCATCGCGTCGAAGAAGCAGGACAGCAGCACGGTGAAGACGAAGAGGACGCCGGTCACCACCCCGACCTTGTGGAAGCCGCCGAACAGACTGACGTGGCCGATCAGGCCGAAGTCCGGGGACGACACAGGATTGCCGGGCCACTTCGGGACTGTCAGGCCCCAGGCCTCGGCCGGCAGGTCCGCGACGGCGTCGATGACCAGCGCCACCACCGTCATGGCGACGATGGAGATCAGGATCGCGCCGGACACCTTGCGCACGATCAGGCCGAGGGTCAGCAGCGTGCCGAGGATGAAGACCAGCACGGGCCAGCCGTGGAGGTGGCCGTCGTTGCCGAGCTGCAGCGGGACCGTGGTGTGCGCGGCGTCCGGGATGCGGGAGACGAAGCCCGAGTCGACCAGACCGACCAGCAGCACGAACAGGCCGATGCCGATCGCGATGCCCTTGCGGAGCGACCGCGGCACGGCGTTCATCACGCGCTCCCGCAGCCCGGTCGCGACCAGCAGCATCACCACGATGCCCGCGAGCACGACCATGCCCATGGCGTCGGCCCAGCTCATCCGGGGGGCGAGCTGGAGGGCGACGACGGTGTTGACGCCGAGACCGGCGGCGAGCGCGATCGGCACGTTGCCGATGACGCCCATCAGGAGCGTGGAGAACGCGGCCGCCAGCACGGTGGCCGTGACGAGCTGGCCCCCTTCGAGCTGGTGGCCGTACATGTCCTTCGCGCTGCCGAGGATGATCGGGTTCAGCACGATGATGTAGGCCATGGCGAAGAACGTGGCGAAACCGCCACGGATCTCGCGGGCGACCGTCGACCCCCGCTCGGAGATCTTGAAGTAGCGATCGAGGGAACCGCGCGGCTGCTGCGGCACCTCAGGCTGACCGACCGGAGCGGTGGCCGAGGAGGACATGTATGACCTTCAGTCGTGCATCGATGGGGTAAATACAGTCAAACTTGGATGTTCACACGAATGAATTGAGTCATCCATAAGCAGATTCAGTATGAATACATGAGGCAAAGATCGCTATCTCCGCGCGTAGACCCTTGCGCCGACTGGCCCCGTAGCAGCCCGGCTAGACTGGCCGCATGCAGAAGTGGACTCCGAAGCACGAGGCGCCCGAGCCCCTGGAGGGCCCGGTCGTGGCCACCATCACCGGCGGCACGATCCTCTGGTTCGTCCTCTTCCTCGTGCAGGTCCCCTTCTACGGATGGTTCGACGACCGCGGCCACGCCTGGTGGATCTGGGTCTGTCTGGCCGGTGCCGGGCTGGGCCTGATCGGCATCTGGTACGTCCGGGGACGTGACGCCGCGATCAAGCGGGCCGCCGCACGGACCGGCACCGGCCCCGCCGGCGCGGACCCCGCCCACCACTGACGCCGGGCCCCCGCCCCCGCGCCCCCTAGGGCTTCCCGTACGACCACGGGACGATTCGACCCGCCCCTCTGCCGCATCCTCCGCCGCCCGGCGGGTGGATCACGCGTTCCGCCCGTACGGTCGGAGTCATGACTCAGCGGGCACTCGACTCCTCCGGTGAGAAACCGGAACCCGTACCTGCCTCCGAGGTGTCCGCCCCGGCGGGCGGCCTGACGACGGCCCAGGTGGCCGAACGGGTCGCCCGGGGCGAGGTCAACGACGTACCCGTCCGCTCGTCCCGGTCCGTCGGCGAGATCGTCCGCGCCAACGTCCTCACCCGGTTCAACCTGATCATCGGCGTGCTCTGGGTGACCATGCTCATCGTCGCGCCGATCCAGGACAGCCTCTTCGGCTACGTGATCGTCGCGAACACGGGCATCGGCATCATCCAGGAATGGCGGGCCAAGAAGACCCTGGACGGTCTCGCGGTGATCGGCGAGGCGAGGCCCTCCGTGCGGCGCGACGGCGTCTCCGCCGAGGTGTCCGTCTCCGAGATCGTCCTCGGGGACCTGATCGAGCTCGGCCCCGGGGACAAGGCGGTCGTCGACGGCACCGTCGCCGAGGCCGACAGCCTGGAGATCGACGAGTCGCTCCTGACCGGCGAGGCCGATCCCGTGATCAAACGGCCGGGCGACCCCGTGATGTCCGGCAGCTTCGTCGTCGCGGGCGGCGGGGCGTTCACCGCCACCAAGGTCGGCCGCGAGGCCTACGCCGCGCAGCTCGCCGAGGAGGCGTCCCGCTTCACCCTCGTCCGTTCCGAGCTGCGCAGCGGCATCAGCACCATCCTCAAGTACGTCACGTGGATGATGGTGCCGACGGCGACCGGGCTGATCATCAGCCAGCTGGTCGTCGAGAACGACAACTTCAAGGACTCGCTCGCCCGCACAATCGGCGGCATCGTGCCGATCATCCCCGAGGGGCTGGTCCTGCTCACCTCGGTCGCCTTCGCGATCGGCGTCATCAGGCTCGGCCGCAAACAGTGCCTCGTGCAGGAACTGCCGGCCATCGAGGGCCTGGCCCGGGTCGACGTGGTCTGCCTGGACAAGACCGGCACCCTCACCGAGGGCGGCATGGACGTCACCGAGGTCCGCCCGCTGAACGGGTCCGACGAGGCGTACGTCCACCGCGTCCTGGCCGCGCTCGGGGCCTCCGACTCCCGCCCGAACGCCAGCCTCCAGGCCATCATCGACGCCCATCCCGACGCCGGGGACTGGGGCGTCACCGAGGCCCTGCCGTTCTCCTCGGCGCGCAAGTACAGCGGGGCGGCCTTCACCGAGGCCGGCGGCGGGGCGTCCGCCTGGCTGCTCGGCGCGCCCGACGTGCTCCTCCCCGACGGCGACCCGGCCCTGGCGGACACCGACCGGCTCAACGAACAGGGCCTGCGGGTCCTGCTGCTCGCCCGGGCGGGCGGCGAGCTGGGCGCCCCCGACCCGGCCGCGGGGGCCGTGCCCACGGCGCTCGTCGTCCTGGAGCAGCGGCTGCGGCCGGACGCCGGGGAGACCCTGGCCTACTTCGCGGACCAGAACGTCGACGCCAAGGTCATCTCCGGTGACAACGCCGTCTCGGTGGGAGCGGTCGCCCAGAAGCTGGGGATGCCCGGCGCCGAGCACCCCTCGGACGCCCGCCGGCTGCCCGCCGAACGCGACGCCATGGCCGCGGAGATCGAACGCAACGCGGTCTTCGGCCGGGTCACCCCGCAGCAGAAGCGCGACATGGTCGCGGCGCTCCAGTCACGGGGGCACACGGTCGCGATGACCGGCGACGGCGTCAACGACGTACTCGCCCTGAAGGACGCCGACATCGGGGTCTCCATGGGCTCCGGCTCCGAGGCGACCCGGGCAGTGGCCCAGATCGTGCTGCTCGACAACAGCTTCGCCACGCTCCCCTCGGTCGTGGCCGAGGGCCGCCGGGTCATCGGCAACATCACCCGGGTCGCCACCCTGTTCCTGACGAAGACCGTCTACTCGGTGCTGCTGGCGATCCTGGTGGTGTGCTTCCAGGTGGAGTACCCGTTCCTGCCGCGCCACCTGACGCTGCTCTCGACGCTCACCATCGGCGTCCCGGCGTTCTTCCTGGCGCTCGCCCCCAACAAGGAGCGGGCCCGGCCGCACTTCGTACGCCGGGTCATGCGGTACGCGATCCCGTCCGGGATCATCGCCGCGGCCGCCACCTTCGCGACGTATCTGGTGGCCCGGCACATGTACCGAGGGCCGGGGGCTCTGGAGGCGGAGACCAGTGCGGCCACAGTCACGCTGTTCCTGGTCTCGATGTGGGTCCTGGCGATCATCGCCCGCCCGTACACCTGGTGGCGGGTCGTCCTCGTCGCCGCGATGGGGCTGTGCTTCCTGGTCGTGCTGTCGGTGCCGTGGCTCCAGGACTTCTTCGCGCTGCGGCTCGTGGGCATGACCACGCCGTGGACGGCGGTCGGGATCGCGGTGGCAGCGGCGGCCGTGCTCGAGGTGGCCTGGAGACTGGTCGGCCGCCGCTTCCCCACGTAGATCCGCGAGGGTGTCGCCCGTGGGTTACTTCACGTCGACGAAGTCACCCGCGGCCGTGACGGTCGGGGTGGTGGAGGTGCCGGCGAAGCTGTAGCGCCAGTAGCCGTCGACCGACGCCTTGACGGTGGTCTTCAGCGCGCCGGTGCTGCTCGTCTTGATGGTCTTGACGGTGCTGTAGGTGCTGCTGCTCTTCTTGCGGAACTGCAGCTTGACGGGCTGACCCGCGTAGCCGTGGTAGGCGAAGTCCTCCCAGTTGGCACGCGACAGCTTGCCGGTGACCGTGATGGTCTTGCCCTTCTTGACGGGCTCCGGAGCGGCGTTGACGGTGACCTTGGAGAGGCGCTGGACGCGGGCCGTGGAGTAGAAGTCCGTGTACGCGACCGCGCTCTCGTCGGCCGCGAGCGCGCCCGCGGAGACGTGCCAGGTGCCGGCCAGGGCGTTCTTGTACAGGTCGTCGCCCGGGTAGGCCGTGATCGTCAGCGTGCAGGTGGCGGTCGTGGCGCTGGCGTTCTTGCAGGACGCCACGTCCTCGTTGGGCATCAGCAGGCCGTCGATGTCGTCGTCGACGTTCGTGCCGTGCCACAGGTCGACGTAGGCGTCGGACACGCCGGACGCGTGCGAGGCGGTGACGGAGACGGTGAACTTCTTCGCGGCCGTCGTGCCGACGACGATGTCCTTGCCGCCGTTGACGACGACCTTCGAGATCACCGGCAGCGCCTCGGCGGCACGCGCGGACGCGCGGGGGGCCTTGTTGGCACCGATACCGAACACGTCGGACGCGGTGGGCTTGTGCAGGTTCGGAACGGCATTGCCGTCCGCCTGTGCCGCCGGGACGGCGAGGGCGGACAAGGCCAGGGCGCCGGAAACCGCGGCGACAGTGGCGCGAATACGCATGTGTTCCCCAGTGGAGAAGGGGGCCCGTGGCCAGTCGTGCGACCGGCGGTCCCCGTGTGGTCTGCGAGTCTGGTGACTCGACAGACCAGACAGGTTTCGCATGTGAATGGTTGTACGACTGGGCGACTTTTCTGTGAAGATCACATGACTCAGTCGAACCAGCGGTCGCGGGCCAGCTCCTCGGTCCGGGACGGGTCCTCCAGCAGCGCGGCCACCTCGAAGCGGCGCGGCCACTGGCCGGCCGCCCAGGCGAGCCCGGCAGCCACTCCCTCCAGCGTGGCGGCGTGCACCACACCGTCCGGGGTGCGGCGCCAGTCCAGCTCGGCGCCCCCGGCCCGCAGTTCGGAGTGCTCGACGTAGGCCTCGGGGGTCCCTGCACCGAGCAGGATGCGCACGGAGTCGGGCACCCGGTGCTCCTCGCCCTCCGTCGTCACACCGGCCTCCACGCTCTCGCCGAGCCGCCGCACCTGGAGCATCTCGGCCAGTTCGGCCGCGCGCGCCGGAGCGACCGGCAGCAGCGGGAGTCCGCCGGTCAGCGGCAGCAGGTCCGGGGCGTCCGCGATCACCGCGTCCGCCGCGTCGACCACCCGCACCTCGTCGTCGACCACGGCCCGCAACTCGTCCGGCAGCGTGACCTGCTCGGGGTCCATCCCGGCGAGCGCCGTGTAGAGCGAGTGGAGCTGTACGGGCCCCACGGGACGCTCCTCGTCCGCGAGGCGCGCCAGCAGCTCCGCCGCGCCGCCCGGCTCGTCCAGGAGCGCCCCCACCGAGGTCCGCACGCCGAGCGCCCGCAGCACCTGCGCGTCGTCGAAGCCCGTCGCGTCCACGGAGTCGTAGAGGCCCGCCAGGCGCGGGTCGCCGCCGGCCGCCCGCAGACCGGCCGGCCGGCGGCCGTCCAGCACGGGGTGGTCGCGCAGCCACCAGGCCGTGTAGGGGCGCACGGACCGCGTGGTGCCGTCCGGGAGCAGCACCCGGACCGGCTGGGTCAGCGCGTCGCGCAGCGGGGGCTCGGCGAGCATCGCGAGGGCCTGCGGCCAGGCGTCGTCGTCGACGAGGTCCAGGTCGCGTACGGCGACGAGCTCGGTGGCGACCGGCGGCACCGGGGTGTCCGGGAGCTGGTCCAGGACGTCCTCGCACCACACGTCGACGGCGTCGAGCAGCCCGGCGTCGTCCGGCTCGGCGAAGTCGCCGTCGCGGGGCTCCAGTTCGTCCGGGTCCAGGACGACGTCGGTGGCCCGTACGAGTGCGAAGGTGGCCAGGACCCCGCAGGCGGTCAGCGGCTGCTCGCCCCAGCGCCCGGCCAGTTCCTCGTCGCACAGGGCGAGTTCGCCCTCGCGCATCACCTGCGCGAACGGGCTTCCCGGCAGGACCAGTTCACCGGCAGGCGCGGGCTCGCCGTCCTCGTCGGGCAGGGCGAGCGCGCCCAGCCAGGGCTCGTCACCGGGAGCGAGGTCCGCGTCCCGCACGAGCGTGAGGACGGTCTCGGCCAGCTCGTCGCCGTCCAGCGCGTCCTCGTCCCACACCTCGCCCGCGTCCAGGGAACCCGCGACGGCGGCCCGGACCTGCGGGGTCCCCAGGACCGCGCGGGGTGTGGCGGGCAGGGCGCCCAGCTTCTCCAGCAGCGGATGCGCGGCGTCCGGATGGGCCACCTTCAGTCCGAGCCGGGCCAGCCGGCCGAGCACGGGCCCGGTCGGCGCGCCGGGCAGCGGCAGGAGGACCTGGCGGGGCCCGATGGTGGTGCGCGGCACGTCCTCCGGGCCGGCGAGCGGGACGGGCAGGCCGGTGAGCCGGTCGGGGTCGACGCCGCCCAGGCTGTCGTACAGCCGCCGCCACCAGTCCGGTTCGCGCTCCAGCCCGGCCAGCCGGTCGATGGCCTCGGTCAGCGGAACCCGGGCGACGCCGAGCGTGCGCAGCTCCGCACGGCGCTCCAGCCCGGCGGGCAGCAGGCAGGGCAGGACCTCGGCGAGGACCCGCACGGTCTCGGCGCCCACGCCCTCGACCACCTCGGCCTCCACCGGCCGCAGCGCGGTCGTCCCCCGGTGCGGGGCGCCGCCCCCGTCCCAGTCGTCCCACTGGGCCGCGGACTCGGAGGGGTCGCGGGGCGCGGCGGGCTCCAGGAACGCGACCCGCGGCAGCCGCTCCAGGATCGCGGCGCGCAGCGCGCCGTCGAGCTGCCCCTTGCCGAGCACGCCCGGGGCCAGCGCGATCGTGGCGACGGACACGGGCTCCCACTCGGCGAGCAGCCGGGCGTAGGCGTCGGCCGCGCGCTCCACCAGGAAGTCGGTCAGCGGACCGGGCGCGGGGTGCCGCCGGGTGGTGTCGAGCGGCAGCGAGGCGATCAGCAGCGCCGGGACCCCGAGGGGTTCGTCGGTGGGCGTCGGCGCGTGCACGACAGGTGCCGTACGGGGGTGCTGGGGCGCTCCGTCGTCGTCCACCGGCACGGCCCACGTCACGGACCAGTGGGGCCGCAGCCGTTCCTCGACGGGCCGGCCGGCGAGCAGCGCGGGCTCCAGGGGCCCGCTCGCGGCGACGGTGCGCCAGCGGTGGAGACCGTGCGCGGAGTCGTCGACGTGGACGTACGGCCCGTGCTGCGAGCGGCCCAACGTCCTTACGCCGTCCGCGGTTTCGACGACGACCTCGTCCAGGCCCGGCAGCGTCAGGAGCAGCGCGTCGTCCACCCCGTCGAGCAGCCTGCCGACGAGGTCCTCGGCCACGCCGTCGCGGAGCGGGAGGACGACGACGGTGTCGTAGCCGTCGGGGGCGCCGCCCTCGGCGGGCAGCGGCAGCCGCAGGAGCGGGACGTGACCGTCGCGGCGGCGCAGCTCGTCGCCGAGGCCCGGGCTGCCGACGGCCGCCTGCCGGGCGAGGTCGCGGGCCTCCGCGAGGGACCAGCGGACACCGCCGTGGCGCCCGATGACGGCGGGCTCGTCGCTGACGGCCAGCACGGCGGCGAAACCGACGCCGAAGCGGCCGACGGCCGACTCGTGGCCCTCGCGCTTGGCCGAGGCCCGCAGGGTGCTCAGCGACTCGACACCGGTCGCGTCGAGCGGGGCGCCGGTGTTGGCGGCGGCCAGGACGGCGGGACCGTCACCGGACGCCGCGTGCAGGGTGAGCCGGAGACGGCCGGGGACGCCCGCGCGGGCGGCGGCGTCGGCGGCGTTCTGGGCGAGCTCGACGACGAGCCGGTCGCGGTAGCCGCCGAGGACCAGGTCCTCCTCGGCGTTGGCGTCCTCCCGGAAACGGGCGGGGCCCGAACCCCAGGCGTCGAGCACGCCGCGCCGCAGTCGCGCCGTCCCGAACGGATCGGCCCCCTCGGTCGCATTCATGCCCACGCTCGTACTCCGCTCTTCCGGTGACCCGTGACGCCAAGTGTGCGCCCGAAGGTACCGCGACCGGGAAGACCGTGATCGCCGCCCGGTCACGGGCCGGAGTCCGCGCGAGGTGAGCGCCTCGGACGGGCCGGCGGTCCCCCCGCCGCGTCACGGGCACGCCGCACGGGCCCGGCGCGCGGCGCCGGACCCCTTGGTGCGCGGGTGCCTCAGGAGTGGCCGAGGTCCTCGGTCGTGCCGTCCGCCCGGGCCGGGACCGAACCGGAGTCCTCCGGCGGCCGCAGCGCGTAGTCGTCCACGCGCAGGGTGTCCAGGGCGTGCGGTGCGGGCCTCACCGGCTTCGGCATGAGGGCCGCCTCGGAGTGACCCCCGCAGCCGTACGACAACGAGACGACGCGGCCGTCCGCCGGGGCGAACTCGTTCGCGCACACGCCGAACGCCTGCCGCAGGGAGCCCGCCATAGGCACGAGGAACGCGCAGGTGACGCACGACGCCGGCGCCGCCTGCGCCATCGGTGTCCTCGCGCCGAACTCCTCGTCCCACCGGTCCGCGGCCAGCCCCAGGCCGTACCGGGACAGCACCCGCGCGCGCCGGGTGCCGAGCTCGTCGGCGACCGAGGCGATCGAGCCGCGGCTCGTCCCGGGCCGCGTCGTCAGCTCCGCGTCCTCCGCGTCGACCAGGGCGGCGAGCTCCTGGGAGACGTCGGAGACGGCGGAGTTCGGCAGGGGCTCGTCCTCGCCGGTCCAGCCCGGTTCGAGACGGGGGTCCTCCGCCTCGGTGGGCAGCAGGTCGCCCGGCCCCATGTCGCCGGGCCTGAGCCGCTCGCTCCAGGGCACCCACTCGGGGGCGAGGAGCGCGTCGGATCCGGGCAGCAGCACCGTTTCGTCAAGCGTGACGTTCTTGGCGCGGGATGCCCTGGCGACCGTCACCGCCCAGCGCCAGCCCCGGTAGCCGGGCTCCTTGGACTCGAAGTAGTGGGTGACGACCCGGTCCCCCTCGGAGACCACGGCCACATGCTCACCCACCACCCCGGGCGCGGCGGCTTCCTCCGCCGCCGCGCGTGCGAGGTCTACCGCCTCGGCGCACAGACGGTCGGGGGCGGGGGTACGGGCCGTACGGCTTCGCGTCGTCGCAGCACTCACAGGTCTCGCTTCTCTCCATACGCCGTCTCACGAGCGCGCCAGCGACCGGCATCGATGTCCGATTTCGGCCATGACGGTCGTGGACGGAGCGGACCTGGGGGCCGCGTCGACGTCCACACCCGTTGTGCCTGCCTCGGGCGCGCCTTCTGCAACCCATTCTGCGGGATCGCGGAGCGGCGCGCGGCCAAGAACAACCGCCGGTGGCGCGTGAGTGCACGCTACCCTCTCCGCCGCCCCACGCCCACCTGCCCGTCCCAAAAGAGGAACGCAACAGTTCAGGACCCGTCTCGGACCGGCACCGGCAGCGGTCGGGATCCGTAAGGGACCGACGGCACATGGCGGCCGTTCCGCCACCCCCGAAGGACTCACCCGACGGAGCGGCCGTCGCCGCGCCCCGGCCGATCATGGGTTCGTGACGGCGGGGGGTGGGGCACTATGACCACGTGGCCGCCGCCAGGTCGTCCGACGGATCCGGCCCGCTCCGCAGGGCGGGCCGGGCGATGGGCCGTGCCCTGCGGGCGCCGTTCACCGGCACGGCACGGGGTATCCGCAAGGCGACGCACGCCCACGGGGCCGGGGAGTCCGGGCTCGGCAAGCTGATCGAGCTGCACGCGGTCAACGGCGCCGGCGACGTCATGATCACCGTGGCGCTGGCCTCCACGGTCTTCTTCTCCGTACCGACGGACGAGGCCCGCGGGCGCGTCGCGCTCTACCTCGCCGTCACCATGGCCCCCTTCACCCTGCTCGCGCCGGTGGTCGGCCCGCTCCTCGACCGGCTGCCGCACGGCCGCCGCGCCGCGATGGCCGGCGCGATGTTCGCACGGGCCGTACTCGCGATCACGATGTCCGGGGCGGTGGCCACGGGAGGGCTGGAGCTCTACCCGGCGGCGCTCGGGGTCCTGGTCTGCTCCAAGGCGTACGGCGTGGTCCGCAGCGCCGTCGTGCCCCGCCTCCTGCCGCCCCGCTTCTCCCTGGTGAAGGCCAATTCACGGGTCACCCTGGCCGGTCTGCTGGCCACGGGCATCGCCGCGCCCATCGGGGCGGGGCTCCAGGCCGTCGGGTCGCCCTGGCCGCTGTACGGGGCCTGCGTGATCTTCCTCGGCGGGACGGTCCTCGCCTTCACCCTGCCCCCCAAGGTCGATTCCGCGAAGGGCGAGCGCAAGGCCCGCCTCGTCCCGCCGTACGGGGAGCCGGCCCGCCCCGCTCCCCCGCGGGAGGCCAGGAAGCGGGGGCGGTGGACCGGCAGCACGAGAACGGACAGGAAGGGCCGGGAGAAACCGCCGGGACTGCGGTCCGTCGGGCCGTCCGTCCTGCACGGCCTCCAGGCGAACGCCGCGCACCGCGCGCTCTCCGGGTTCCTCATCTTCTTCCTGGCGTTCCTGCTGCGCGAGCACCCCCTCGCGGGCCAGAGCGCCGCGGTCTCCCTCGGCATCGTCGGCGTCGCCGCCGGCGCCGGGAACGCCTTCGGTACGGCGGTGGGGTCGTGGCTCCGGGCCCGCGGTCCCGAGGTGATCGTCGCGACGGTGCTGGGGCTCGCCCTGGCCGCCGCCGTGCTCGCCGCGGTGTTCTTCAGCACGGTGATGGTCGCCGCGCTCACCGCGGTCGCCGGCTTCACCCAGGCGCTGTCGAAACTGTCGCTGGACGCGATGATCCAGCGGGACGTGCCGGAGGAGGTGCGCACCTCGGCCTTCGCCCGGTCGGAGACGCTGCTGCAGATGTCCTGGGTCGTCGGCGGCGCGATCGGCATCGCCCTCCCCCTCAACGGCGTACTCGGCATGTCCGTCGCCGCCGGGCTCCTCGCCCTCGGCGCCTCCGCCTCCGTACGGGGTCTCCTGACGGCCGCGCGGCGCGGCTCACCGCACCCCCGCGTGGCGTGAGCGGCGCCGACCGATAACCTTCGGCCCATGACCGTTGCGTTCTTCTCCGGTAGGGGCCGCCGAATCGGCGTCGCCCTCGGTGCCGTGTCCGCGGGACTCCTTGTCCTGTCCGCCTGCGACAAGCCGACGCCGCTCGCCACCGTGACGGTCGGCGACAACTCGGTGAGCACCGAGGCCGCCTGCTACAACGACGGCAAGGCCCTCAAGGAGTCCGAGATCCAGGGCTGCCTGAACAAGAAGGCGGAGAAATCCGTCGAGGTCGCGATGGACGACAAGGTCCGCTTCGGCGTCGACCCCGAGATCGCGGACCACGGCTGGACCCTGTTCATCAACGGCCAGCAGGCCGAGCAGGAGCCGTACAAGAAGACCTACCGGTCGATCCCGGGCAGCGCCTTCTTCGCCAGCCAGACGGGCGAGACCACCGCGTCCAAGACGCAGATCAGCATCGTCGAGACCAAGGGCCAGAAGCTCACCGGCGTCTGGCACTTCGAGCTCAAGAAGACCTCCTGATCACCCTGTGACCTCCAGGACCACCACCGTGCGGGTGCTCGTCGTGACCGCCGTCCCGGCCGAACGGGACGCGGTCACGCGTGCTTTCGGCGGTGACCCGGAAGTCCTCGACGTGCCCGGCGCCCGGCTGCACCGCGCCGGGCCGTTCGACGTCGTCGCGGGGGGTGCGGGCCCGGCGGCCGCGGCGGCCGTCACCGCCTTCGCCCTCGCCTCGGCCCCCGCGTCCGAGCCGTACGCGCTCGTCGTGTC
The DNA here is from genome assembly GCF_036206005.1 of Streptomyces sp. NBC_00178. Classification (NCBI taxonomy): domain Bacteria; kingdom Bacillati; phylum Actinomycetota; class Actinomycetes; order Kitasatosporales; family Streptomycetaceae; genus Streptomyces; species Streptomyces sp. NBC_00178. Next base: position 4,186,070 of record NZ_CP108143.1, on the reverse strand, counting down.
GGCGGGCATCGGCGGAGGCTTCGCACCCGCCGCCCCTGTGGGCTCCCTCGTCGTCGCGGCCCGCATCGTCGCCGCGGACCTCGGCGCCGAGACCCCGGACGGCTTCGTGCCCGTCACCGGTCTCGGATTCGGCAGGGACACCTTCCTGCCGCCGGACACGCTGGTACGCGAGGTGGCCGCGGCCACGGGCGCCGTCACGGGCACCGTGCTCACGGTGTCCACCGTCACGGGCAGCGCGGCCCGTACCGCGGCCCTGCTGGCCGCGCACCCAGGAGCCGTCGCCGAGGCCATGGAGGGCTTCGGCGTCGCGGAGGCCGCAGCCGGACTCGGCGTACCGGCCCTGGAGCTCCGGGCCGTCTCGAACACCGTGGGGCCGCGCGACCGCGCGGCCTGGCGGATCGGGGACGCCCTGACGGCGCTCACCGAGGCGTTCGGGAAGACCGCACACGTAGTGGAAAGTTGGAACCGGCATGACCGACACAGTGACTGACACCGCGCCCGACCCCGACGGCGCTTCGCAGCCGGCCCTCCGGATCGCCTTCTCGCCCTGTCCGAACGACACCTTCGTCTTCGACGCCTGGGCCCACGGAAGGGTCCCCGGCGCGCCGGCCCTCGACGTCACCTTCGCCGACATCCACCTCACCAACGGCATGGCCGAGCGCGGCGAGTTCGACGTGCTGAAGGTCTCCTACGCCGTCCTGCCCTGGGTGCTCGACGAATACGCCCTCCTGCCGTGCGGCGGGGCGCTGGGGCGCGGCTGCGGTCCGCTCGTCCTCACCAGGGAGCCGGGCACGGACCTCACGGGGAAGACCGTCGCCGTGCCCAGCGAGCGCTCCACGGCGTACCTCCTGTTCCGGCTCTGGGCCGCCGAGGTCGTGCCGGGGGGTGTCGGCGAGATCGTCGTCATGCCGTTCGACGAGATCATGCCCGCGGTGCGCGACGGCCGGGTGGACGCCGGACTCGTCATCCACGAGGCCCGCTTCACCTATCAGAACTACGGCCTGCACAACCTGGCCGACATGGGCGAGCACTGGGAGCTCACCACCGGTCTGCCGATCCCCCTCGGTGCGATCATCGCCAAGCGCTCGCTCGGCGACGAGACCCTGAAGCGGCTCGCGGAGTCGGTCCGCACCTCGGTGCGCATGGCCTGGGACGACCCGCTGCAATCGCGTCCGTACGTCCTGGAGCACGCCCAGGAGATGGACCCCGCCGTCGCCGACCAGCACATCGGGCTGTACGTCAACGAATTCACCGCCGACCTCGGCGAGCACGGCTACGCGGCGGTCCGCGGCCTGCTGACCCGCGCGGCGGCCGAGGGGCTCGTGCCCGCGCTCGGCCCGGACGCCCTGGCCTTCACCGGCCGCTGACGGTGCGGCCGGGCCGCACGGGCCCGGCCGTACGTCAGACGTCGAGCTGGTCGGCGACCGCCCGCAGCAGGCCCGCGATCTTCGCGCCCGACGCCTTGTCGGGGTAGCGGCCCCGCTCCAGCATCGGCGTGATGTTCTCCAGGACCGTCGTCAGGTCCTGCACGATGGAGGCGAGTTCGTCGGGGCTGCGCCGCTGCGCGGCTGCCACGGACGGGGTGGGGTCCAGGATCACCACGGAGAGCGCCTGGTCACCGCGCTGGCCGGCGACCACGCCGAACTCGACGCGCTGACCCGGCTTGAGGGCCTCGACGCCGGCCGGGAGCACGGAGGAGTGGACGAAGACGTCCGCGCCGTCGTCGCGCGAAAGGAAGCCGAAGCCCTTTTCCGAATTGAACCATTTGACCTTACCCGTGGGCACGTCTGTCCTCGTCCTCGAACTCGTCGGTGTGCGGGAGAGCCGCGAACCGGCTCCGAATAGCGGTACGGCGGGTCCCGGACCCGCCGTGTCCCAGGCTAGTGGCCCGGAGGCCGGGCACAAGGCGTCGCGGAACGGTTCCACCGAGCTGGGAACTACCCTGGCCGGGTGACTACTACTCCTTCCGGCGCAGGCGACCGGCTCGTACAGGTCGGCGCGATCGTCTTCTTCATCGGCGCGCTGGCCACACTGGTCACCGTGGCCCCGCTGTTCCTCGGCACCGACCCTTTCCCGTCCGCCGCCTACGCGGTGTGCATGCTGATGGGACTGGGCTTCCTGATCGCCGCCGCGGGGGTGGTGCGGTCGGTGTGGAAGAACTCGCCGAAGCGCGCCGCCGCGAGGTAGCGGGCCGGAACCCCTCCGGACACCGGCTCCGGGAGAAGGCCGCGCACCCGCGGGACATTGGCGCGAATCGGGCCGTCCCGCTCCCCCGTCACCTCGGGCGGTACGCGCCGGCGGCGGTCCGTCAGGACGCCGCGAAGGTCCGCAGCCAGTCGGGGAACGCCGTGAGGTCCGGCAGGATCACCTCGGCCCCGGCCTCCCGCAGCTCCGTCTCGTCGCACGGCCCGGTCGTCACACCGACCGACAGGGCGTTCGCGGCGTGCGCCCCGCGCACGTCCCCGGTGTGGTCGCCGACGTAGACACCGGCGCCGTGCTCCAGGAGCGCGGCCGCCTTGCCCTCCGCCCAGAGCCCGCCGATCAGCAGGTCGGCGCCGATGCCGAGGTGCGCGAGGTGCAGCTTGGCGTTGGGCTCGTACTTGGCGGTGACGACCATGGCCCGCCCGCCGAGCGCCTGGACCGCCTCCACCGCCTCCCGGGCGCCGGGCATCGTCGTGGTCGGGGTGATCGCCCGGTCCGGGTAGACCGCGCGGTAGCGGTCGCAGGCCTCCGCTATCGCCCCGGCCGGGAACCAGTTGGCCATCTCGTCCTCGAGGGGCGGCCCGAGCCGGCTGACGACCAGATCGATGTCGATGTGCACGCCCGTCTCGGCGGCCAGGGTCTCGTAGGCGGCCCTGATCCCGGGCCGCGAGTCGATGAGCGTCATGTCGAGGTCGAAGCCGACCGTCAAGGTGTGTGAGGGCATGAGGCCATTGTGCCGAGTGCCCCGCCCACGAAATCCGGCCCGCCCCTCGCACCCGTCCCCCGCCCCCTCCCGGCCCCAGGAACCCCCCTTGACCCCGCACTCCCTGGCCTTCTACGTCCACACCGTCACCACCGGCACCGTGCTCGACGCCCGCCCCACCGACTCGCCCGACCAGGTCGCGGCGGTCCTGGGGACCGGCTTCGCCGAGGACGCCACCGGCGGCCGGACGATGTTCCGCGACTACGGACTCGCCGAGTTCCACTTCCACCGCGGCCGCCCCGGCGACCCGTGGGCGGGCCACCACTTCAGCCTCCAGGTGCACCGCCTGGCCCTCGGCCCGGTCGGTCTGCCGGGTCCGGTGCTCCAGGACCGGTACGGGCGCTTCGCGTCCCGGCTCCGCTTCGGGAAACTGCGCGGCCTGCTCGACAGGCGCGGGGTCCCGCTGGTCGAGATCCCGGAGTACGCGGGGAACGCACCGCACTACCGCACCTTCTGGCAGCCCGCCTCGCAGACGGCGGTCACCTTCGTCGCCGTCCGCGACGCGTACGGCACGCCCGCGCATCTGCGGCCCGGAGACGTGTACGGGATCACCGCTCCCGTGACGGCCGCCGAGGTGGCGATGCGCACGGCGCGCGCCTGAGAACCCTCCGCGCACCGCCGGGGGCGGAGGCACGCTGCCCGGGTGCATCGGCCGGGGGCGGAGGCCCGCTGCCCGGGTGCGTGGGCCACGCATAGACTTAGCCAAGCCTTACCTGTAATCGCGTTCCTCCCCTCCCCTGGCCCGCTCCCCGATTGGTTCCGATGGCCGCCGCAGCACCCCGCCTGTCCCGACGCGCGCTCGCGATGGCCGTGGCAGTCCTCGCACTCATGTTGTCCGTCCTGCTCAGCCTGGCCGTGGGGGCGCGGACCATCGCCCCGTCCGCTGTCGTGGACGCCCTCCTGCACGGCGGGCACACCGAGGCCGCCGACGTCATCCGGCAGCTGAGGCTGCCGCGCACCCTGATCGGCCTGATGGTCGGTGCCGCCCTGGCCCTCGCGGGCACGGTGCTCCAGGGCATCACCCGCAACCCCATCGCCGACCCCGGCATCCTCGGCATCAGCCAGGGCGCCTCCGTCGCGGTGGTGCTGGCCATCGCGTACGCCGGGATCCACACCCTCACCGGTTACGTGTGGTTCGCGTTCGCGGGCGCCGCCGTCGCGTCGGTCGCCGTCTACGCCATCGCCTCACGGGGGCGCGGCGGCGCGACCCCCGTGAAGCTCGCCCTGGGCGGGGCCGCGATCAACGCGCTGCTGGTGTCGGTGACCATGGCGGTGCTGACCACCAAGGCGTCCGCGCTGGAGGAGTTCCGCTTCTGGCAGGTGGGGTCGATCTCGGGCCGGGAGGCCGAGGTCGCCGAGCGGATCTGGCCGTTCCTGCTGGTCGGCACCATCCTCGTGGTGTCCGTGGCGCGAGGTCTCGACGCCCTGGCGCTCGGCGACGACGTCGCCAAGGGCCTGGGGCAGAACGTCGCGGCCGTCCGCATCGTCGGCGGTGTGGGGGCGACCGTGCTCACCGGGGCGGGGGTCGCTGCGGCCGGGCCGATCGCCTTCGTCGGCCTCGCGGTGCCGCACATCGCCCGCGCGATCGTCGGCGGCGGGCACCGCTGGGTGCTCCCGATGGTCGCCCTCCTGGGCCCCGTGATGCTCCTCGTCTCCGATGTCGTCGGGCGGGTGCTGCTCCCGCCGGGCGAGGTCCCGGCAGGCGTCATGACGGCGCTGATCGGTGTGCCCTTCCTCGTCACCCTCGTACGCCGGAAGGCGGCCCCCGCATGAGCGCGGACACGGCAGTGCCCGTACGCCCCCCGGTCCGCCCTGCCGGTTACGGCGTCGTACGCATCGGGAAGCGGGCCCGTTTCCTGGTCCACCGGCGGGCGTCGCTCGTCGCGGCGGCCCTCCTCGTCGTGCTGGCGGCCGTCTGTGTCGCGTACCTCTGCGTCGGCGAGAGCTTCGTCGCGCCGGGTGAGGTCGTGAAGGTCGTCCTCGGCCGGCCGTCGCCCGACGAACTGGTCGTGGGCACGCTGCGGATGCCCAGGATGGTGGTCGGGCTGCTCGTCGGCGCGGCGTTCGGGATCGCCGGCGCGCTGATCCAGACGGTGGCCCGCAACCCGCTCGCCAGCCCCGACATCATCGGCATCAGCCAGGGCGCGAGCGCGCTCACGGTCGGCGCCATGACCTTCGGCCTCACCTCCTACACCGTCCTGCCCTACCTGTCCGTCGCCGGCGGGATCGCCGCAGCGGCGCTGGTGTACGTCTTCGCCTGGCGCGGCGGGCTCCACGCGACCCGCTTCGTCCTCATCGGTATCGGCTTCGCGATCGCCCTGCGCTCCGTGACGACGCTCTTCCTGACGAAGGGCGACTACCTGGTCGCCCAGCAGGCGCAGATCTGGATGACGGGTTCGCTGAACGGCCGCGGCTGGAGCGAGGCGGCCCCGATCGGCTGGGCGCTGCTGGCCCTCCTGCCCGCCGTGCTGTGGGCGGCGCGGGCGCAGCGCACCGTGTCGATGGACGACGACACGGCGACGGCGCTCGGCGTGCGCCTGGGCCGCGTACGCCTGGGGCTCGTCGCCCTGGGGGTCGTCCTGGCGTCCGTGGCGACGGGGACGGCGGGGCCCGTCGACTTCGTGGCCCTCCTCGCTCCGCAGATCGCCCGCCGGATGACGCGTACGGCGCAGATCCCGCTGCTGTGCTCGGCGCTGCTGGGCGCGGTGATCGTCGTCTTCGCCGACCTGCTGGCGCGCAGGCTCTTCTCCCCCGTCGAACTCCCCGTGGGCGTGCTGACCGCCGCGGTCGGCGCCCCGTACCTGATCTGGCTGATCATCCGCGGTCACCGCGGCCGCAATGGAGGCAACGCATGACCACGACCGGCCGCACGGACTCCCCGGCCACCGACGCGCCCCCGGCCACCTCCAGGCTCACGGCGCGCTCCCTGACGCTCGCGTACGAGGACCGCACCGTCGTGCACGAACTCGACCTGGCCGTCCCGGACGGCCGGGTGACGGTCATCGTCGGCCCCAACGCCTGTGGCAAGTCGACGACGCTGCGGGCGATGGGGCGGCTGCTGAAACCGGCGGGCGGGGCGGTGCTGCTGGACGGCACGGAACTCTCCCGCATACCGACGCGCACCATCGCGCAGTCGGTGGGGCTGCTTCCGCAGACGCCCGTCGCACCCGAGGCGATCACCGTCTCCGACCTGGTGGCCCGTGGCCGGCAGCCGCACCAGCGGTGGTGGCAGCAGTGGTCGGAGGCGGACGAGCGCGCGGTGGCCGAGGCCATGGAGCGCACGGACGTCACCGCGCTCGGCGACCGGCCGGTGGACGAGCTGTCCGGCGGTCAGCGCCAGCGCGTGTGGATCGCGATGGCACTCGCCCAGGACACCGACCTGCTGCTGCTCGACGAACCGACGACCTATCTCGACATCGCGCACCAGGTCGAGGTCCTGGACCTGGTGCGGCGGCTCGCCACACCGGCGGCGGACGGCACCCGGGGCCGCACCGTGGTCACCGTGCTCCACGACCTCAACCAGGCCGCCCGCTACGCCGACCACCTCGTCGCCATGAAGGCGGGCCGGATCGTCGCCGAGGGCAGGCCCGGGGACGTCGTCACGGCGGACCTCGTCCGCGAGGTCTTCGGGCTGGAAGCGGTCGTCGTCCCCGACCCGGTCACGGGTTCGCCGCTCGTCGTGCCGGGTGCGCCCTGGACGCCCGCTCAGGACACGGCCGCGAAGGTCCTCTGACACGCCTGTGGGGCGCGGGGTCAGGTCCGCGCCCCACAGGCCGTCCGGGTACGGCCGGCCCTCAGGGGCTGCCCGTGATGCGCCCCACCGCCTGCCGCGTCAGCTCGCGGCCCTGCGGTTCGGTGTCGAGGGACCGGTGCAGGGAGGTGCCCTCGATCAGGGCGTCCAGCTGCCGCGCGGTGTCCGGGTCGAAGTGCTGCTCCAGGAGGCGGCGGCTGCGGTTCATCCACGCGTGCGTGAGCTCGCGGTACTCGTCGCGCCGGGCCGCCAGCGTGTAGAGCTCCTGCGTGAGGACGAGGTCCCGGCGGGGCCCTTCGGAGAGCACGTGGATCAGGTCGGTGACGGCCTCACGGGCCTCGTCCGGACTGCCCGCGCGGCCCAGATGCAGTTCGAACACGGCCACGATGTGGTCGGCGAACCGCGTGAACGCCTCGCGCAACAGGTCGTCGATGCCGGTGAAGTGGTACGTCATCGAGCCCAGGGGCACATCGGCGCGGACGGCGATCTTCCGGTGCGAGACGCCCGCGACCCCCTCGTCGGCGATGTGGTCGAGCGTGGCGGCGATGATGCGCTCACGCCGCTGCGGGTCCGTGCGTCCGGTGGCCACGGGGCGCTCAGACGTCCCGGACGACGCGGGCGGGATTGCCCACCGCCACCACACCGGCGGGGATGTCCCGGGTGACCACCGACCCGGCACCGATGACGGAGTCGTCCCCGATGGTCACGCCGGGGCACACGATGACTCCGCCGCCCAGCCACACGTTGTCGCCGATGGTGATGGGCCGCGCGGCCTCCAGCTTGTCCCGGCGGGGCTGCGGCTCCACGGGGTGCGTCGGGGTCAGCAGCTGCACGTTGGGGCCGATCTGGCAGTCCTCGCCGATGGTGACCGTCGCGACGTCCAGTGCCGTGAGGTGGTAGTTCACGAAGGTACGGGCCCCGATGTGGATGTTGCTGCCGTAGTCGACGTAGAGCGGCGGCCTGAGGTCGACGCCCTCGCCCACGGAGCCGAGGAGTTCTGCCAGGACCGTCCGGGCGGCGTCGGCGTCCTCGGTGTGGAGCGCCTGGTAGCGGGCGGCGAGCCGCATGGCCCGCCGTTGCTCCCGGGCGATCTCCGGGTCGTCGGCGATGTAGAGGTCTCCCGCGCGCATGCGCTCCATGGGGGTGCGCGGATCGTCGGCGAAGTAGTCCGTGGGCATGCGGACGACGGTACACCCCCGAGGCGTACGAACGTACGCTCCACGGGTCCGGTGCGGCCCCCCGAGCCCCGCCGGCGCGTGGGCCCTCAGCCGGGCAGCCTCCGCGCGCGCCACACGAGGTACAGCGCCGACGCCACCGCCGCCACGCGCACCACCACCGGCCAGACGTCCGTCATCGCGTCGCCCATCGCGTCCTCGGCGATGGGCGTGCCCCAACGGCCCTCCATCCGGCCCCACAGCCAGACGAAGGCACCGGCCACGACCACACCCGGAAGCCCCAGCGCGACCCACTTCGCCTCCGCGCGCGAGATCCTGCGCGAGCTGTACGCCAGGAGCCAGCCGCCCGCGAGCGCCAGCCACGAACCCAGCACGGCGCCCGCCACCAGCAACGCGGCGGCGAGCAGCAGCAGCGGGTTGGCGAGGCGCGGCCTCCCGACGACGTCCGCCGCCGCGGCGGCCGGGCCGGGGCGGCGCAGACGAAGACCCCTGCGGGGCGCCGGTACGGCGACCGCGGGCCTGTCCGGGGCGGCGGGCTTCTCCTGCGCCGCCTTCAGCGCCTCGGCCGCCTTCGCCGCCTCCGCCTCCTCCGGGGTGACCGCCACGGGCGGCCCGGAGGGACGGAACAGCTCGGGGCTCTCCAGACCGCCGACGAACCCCGGCACATCGGTACCCGGCGCGACCGGGCCCCGCGCGCCCTCACCGAAGGGCCCCGGCTCGATCCGCCACCACTCCGGCTCGCCCCCGGCCGGGGCCCGGTCCAGCCCGGCCATGTGCGGCGCGTCCGCGGAGGGCCAGCCGGGAGCGGGAGCACCCGGAGGCCCCGGCTCCTTCGGGACGGACTCCGCCGGCCCCTGCGACGCGCCCTTGCCGAACGCGTCTTTGCGCAGCACTCCGCGCCGCGTCCTCGGCACCCCGGACGGCCCCTCGTCACCCGCGCCCGGGGCCTCCCGGGGCGACGGCAGCGGCACCGCGCCGTCGGCCGATCCGGCGGCGGCGGCGACGAGTTCGTCCGGGGCCCCGAGCCGCCCCAGGATGCGCCGGACCGCTGCGGGAGAGTCCGCGCCGTCCGTGCCGCGCTGCCGGTCGATCTCGCCGCGCAGCGTCGACACGAGCCTCATCCGGGCCCCCGACGGCAGCTGCCGCTGCTGGGCCAGGTCACCGACCCGGCTGAGATAGTCGTAGACAAGCTGGTCGCTCTCGATCCCCACGCGATCGTTCTCCCTCTACCGCCCTGCCCCGACGGTAGCGTTCCAGGGGCTACCGTGGGACGGATGGGGACGACCACACCACCGCGCACGCTCGCCGAGGCTCTGCGCGCACGGGGCGACGAATCGCTGGCAGGGCTTCTGCGCGCCCGCCCCGACCTGCTCAGCCCCGTGCCGAACGACATCACCCAGCTGGCCACGCGGGCCGGCACCCGTGCCTCCGTCGTCCGTGCGCTGGAGCACCTCGACCGCTTCGCGCTGCAGACCGCGGAGGCGCTGGCGGTGGCGCCGGACCCGGCACCGTACGACACGCTGCTCGCCCTGCTCACCGGTGACGGCGAGGGTGAGGGCGAAGGGCGGGACGGCGCGGCGGCCGTCACCGCAGCGCTGCCCGCGGCGCTCACGACGCTGCGCGAACAGGCCCTCGTCTGGGGCGAGGACGCCCGCCTCCACCTCGTCCGCACCGCGCGCGAACTCCTCGCCCCGTCGCCGCAGCACCCCTCACCCACCGGCCTCGGGCCGACGGTCGCGGAGGCCACGGCCGGCATGTCGCCGGGCCGGCTGCAGGAGATCCTGACGGCGGCCGGGCTCCCGGCCACCCACGACCCCGTGTCGGCCGTCACCGCGCTGTCCGGACTCTTCACGGACCGGACGAGGATGGCGGAACTCCTGGACACCGCCCCGGTCGAGGCGCTGTCGGTCCTCGACCGGCTGGTCTGGGGCCCGCCCTACGGCGAGGTCACCCCGAACCCCGCACCGCCGGTCCAGTGGCTGCGCGACCGCGGACTGCTGCTGCCCGTGTCGACCCGCACCGTCGTCCTGCCGCGCGAGGCGGCGCTGCACCTGCGGGCGGGGCGCGCCCACCGCGTGCCCGAGCCGGTCGCACCGGAGATCGCGGCGGCGGCCGAACGCGATCCCCAGGCTGTGGACAGGGCGGCGGCCGGCCAGGGCTTCACGGCACTGTCCACCGTCGAGGAACTGCTGAAGCTCTGGAACAACGGCGGCCCGGCCATCCTGCGGGCCGGCGGCCTGAGTGTGCGCGAACTGAAGCGCGCCGCCAGCTCCCTGGACGTCCCCGAGAACACCGCCGCCTTCTGGATCGAACTCGCCTACACGGCGGGCCTGCTGGCCCCCGACGGCGAGACCGACGAGCGCTACGCCCCCACCCCCGCGGCCGACGAATGGCTCGACCTCCCCGCCCAGGACCGCTGGACCCACCTCGCCACCGCCTGGCTCGCCGCCACCCGCACCTCCGGCCTGATCGGCGGTCAGGACGCCAAGGGCAGGGCCCTGTCCGCACTCGGCCCCGACCTGGACCGCTCGGCCGCGCCCGAGGTGCGCCACCGGGTCCTGGAGCTCTTCGCCTCACTGCCCCCGGGCACGGCCCCCGATCCGCAGACCCTGCTGGCCCGCCTCCGCTGGGAGCGCCCGCTGCGGACGTCCAGACCCGGCGGGCCCACCGCGGGGTCACCCGCCTCGGGGCAGCCGTCCGGCGACACCTCCGACCTGCGGTCCCGCATCGCCCTGTGGACCGCCAACGAAGCCGAACTCATCGGGATCACCGGACGCGGGGCGCTCTCCTCCCAGGCCCGCGCACTGCTCGACGAGGGCCCCGACGCGGCGGCGGCCCGGCTCGCCCCGCTGATCCCGGAGCCCCTGGACCACGTGCTGCTCCAGGCCGACCTGACCGCCGTCGCCCCCGGCCCGCTGGAACGCCCGCTCGCCGACATGCTCTCGGTGCTCGCCGACATCGAGTCCAAGGGCGGCGCTACGGTCTACCGCTTCACCCCCGGCTCCGTACGCCGCGCACTCGACGCCGGCCGGGCCGCGTCCGACCTGCACGCGTTCCTGGCCACGCACAGCCGGACCCCGGTGCCGCAGCCGCTGAGCTACCTCATCGACGACGTCGCCCGCCGCCACGGCCACCTCCGCATCGGGGCCGCCTCCGCGTACGTACGCTGCGACGACGAGGCCGTGCTCAACGAGATCCTGGCCGACAAGCGCTCGGCGACCCTGCGCCTGCGCCGCCTCGCCCCGACCGTGCTGGCAGCCCAGGCCGACCCGGGCTCGCTCCTCGAAGGGCTGCGCGAGATGGGGTACGCCCCCGCCGCCGAATCCGCCGAGGGCGACGTCCTGATCACCCGGGCCGGGGCCCGCCGCACCCCGCCGCGCACACCTCCCGCGCCGGTGCCCGAGGGTCCGCCGGTCCCGGACGCCACTCTGCTGACCGCCGCCGTACGGGCCATCAGGGCCGGCGACACGGCTGCCAGGGCCGTCAACAGGGAGGCGCCGGACACGACGGCGTCCGGTTCGCTCCCCCGCACGACACCCGCCGAGACGCTGGCCACGGTGCAGGCGGCGGCCATGACCGGCTCGGCCGTCTGGATCGGTTACGTCAACGCGGACGGTGCGGCCAGCCAGCGCGTGATCGCCCCGGTGAAGGTCGAGGGCGGCTTCGTCACGGGCTACGACCACACCGCCGACGAGGTACGCACCTACCCGCTGCACCGCATCACGGGCGTCGCGGAACTGGCGGACGAACAGACGACCTGACGGACCGCCGCGCCGCCGACGGGTCAGCCGCCGGGGCCCGCGGGTCCGAGCCCGCCCAGGACGGCGGCCTCCCGGAGCACGTCGGTGAGCATGGGCATGGTGAGCCGGCCGGTGAACGTGTTGCGCTGACTCGCGTGGTAGCTGCCGAGCAGGTGCAGTTCGTGCCCGTGCTCCGTGGCGGGCAGCACGACGTGCGCGCCGTGGCCGAAGACCGGACGCGGTCGGGGCAGTGTCCTGCCGGACTCCGCGAGCACCGGCAGCAGGGCCTGCCAGCCGAAGGCACCGAGGACGACGATCGCGCGCAGCCCGGGGTTCAGCAGGGCCAGCTCCCTGGTCAGCCACGGCCGGCAGGTGTCGCGTTCCCGAGGCGTCGGCTTGTTGGCCGGCGGCGCGCAGTGGACGGGCGCGACGAGGCGCACGCCGCGAAGGCGCAGCCCGTCGTCGGCGTGTTCGGAGGTGGGCTGCGAGGCCAGCCCCACCTCGTACAGGGCCCTGAAGAGGAAGTCGCCCGTCGCGTCACCGGTGAACATCCGGCCGGTCCTGTTCCCCCCGTGCGCCGCGGGCGCCAGCCCCACCACTGCCACCGACGCGTCGGCCGGCCCGAAGCCGGGCACGGGCCTTCCCCAGTAGTCCCAGTCCTGGAAGGCCGCCCGCTTGACCGCGGCGACCTCCTCCCGCCAGGCCACCAGCCGGGGACAGGCACGGCACCGGGTCACCAGGCCGTCCAGCTCCGCCATCCCCGCGGCACGCGGCGCGTGGTGCGCCGGGAACCCGGCGTCGTCGGGTCCGGGCAGCCCGCCCGCGGGCTCCGTCTCGTCCATCCGCCCACGCTACGGGCCCGGCCCGCCCGGACCGCGCAGCCGCGCGCCCGCCCGGTTGCGCCCCGGATGCGGCACACTGGACGTTTGGCCGTTCGCGGCCGTCCCGGCGGCGGATCCCAGCAGCAGGGCAGAAGCGGAACAGAAAGGGCCGACGCGCGTGAACGGACCTCTCATCGTCCAGAGCGACAAGACGCTGCTCCTGGAAGTCGACCACGACCAGGCCGACGCCTGCCGTCGTGCCATCGCCCCCTTCGCCGAGCTGGAGCGTGCCCCCGAGCACATCCACACCTACCGGCTGACCCCGCTCGGCCTGTGGAACGCCCGCGCCGCCGGGCACGACGCCGAGCAGGTCGTCGACGCCCTCGTGGAGTACTCCCGCTACCCGGTGCCGCACGCGCTGCTCGTCGACATCGCCGAGACGATGGCGCGGTACGGCCGTCTCACCCTCTCCAAGCACCCCGTCCACGGGCTGGTGCTGACGTCCAACGACCGGCCCGTGCTGGAGGAGATCCTCCGCTCGAAGAAGGTCCAGCCGCTGGTCGGGGCGCGCCTCGACCCGGACACCGTGGCCGTGCACCCCTCCGAGCGCGGGCAGATCAAGCAGACGCTGCTGAAGCTGGGCTGGCCCGCCGAGGACCTCGCCGGATACGTCGACGGCGAGGCGCACCCGATCGAGCTCGACCAGGAGGGCTGGGCGCTCCGCCCGTACCAGAAGCAGGCCGTCGAGGGGTTCTGGCACGGCGGCTCCGGCGTCGTCGTCCTCCCCTGCGGTGCCGGGAAGACCCTGGTCGGGGCCGGTGCGATGGCCGAGGCCAAGGCGACCACGCTCATCCTGGTCACGAACACCGTCTCGGCCCGGCAGTGGAAGCACGAGCTGGTGAAGCGGACCTCGCTGACCGAGGACGAGATCGGCGAGTACAGCGGGACGCGCAAGGAGATCCGTCCGGTCACGATCGCCACCTACCAGGTGCTGACCACCCGGCGTAAGGGGATCTACCCGCACCTGGAGCTGTTCGACTCCCGCGACTGGGGGCTCGTGATCTACGACGAGGTGCACCTGCTGCCCGCACCGGTCTTCAAGTTCACGGCCGACCTCCAGGCCCGCCGCCGCCTCGGGCTCACCGCGACGCTCGTGCGCGAGGACGGGCGCGAGTCCGACGTCTTCTCGCTCATCGGCCCCAAGCGGTTCGACGCGCCGTGGAAGGAGATCGAGGCGCAGGGCTACATCGCGCCCGCCGACTGCGTCGAGGTCCGCGTGAACCTCACGGACTCGGAGCGCCTCGCGTACGCGACGGCCGAGGCCGAGGAGAAGTACCGGTTCTGCGCGACGACCGCGACGAAGCGGAAGGTCACCGAGGCACTCGTCCGCAAGCACCAGGGCGAGCAGACCCTCGTCATCGGTCAGTACATCGACCAGCTCGACGAGCTGGGTGAGCACCTGGACGCCCCGGTGATCAAGGGCGAGACGAGCAACGCGCAGCGCGAGAAGCTGTTCAACGCGTTCCGCGAGGGCGAGATCAGCGTGCTGGTCGTGTCGAAGGTCGCGAACTTCTCGATCGACCTGCCCGAGGCGACCGTCGCGATCCAGGTCTCGGGGACGTTCGGCTCGCGTCAGGAGGAGGCGCAGCGGCTCGGCCGGGTGCTGCGGCCGAAGGCGGACGGGCACGAGGCCAGGTTCTACTCGGTGGTCGCCCGCGACACGATCGACCAGGACTTCGCGGCGCACCGCCAGCGGTTCCTGGCCGAGCAGGGGTACGCGTACCGGATCGTCGACGCGGACGAGCTGCTCGCCGGGAACTGACGGCTGCGGTGGAGCGCGGCGCGGGCCGGGCTCAGCGGTGGCGGCGGACGACGCCGGCCTCCTCGGCGTACTCACCGAGCACGGCCACGCCGAACGCGGCGCGGACGTAGACCGCGACGGCCCGCACCGCGTTCCCGACGCGGTGACCGCGGGGGTGGCCGGTCGCCGCGGTCGCGCCGTGCGCGGGGCCGGTTCTGCGGGGGTCCAGATGAACGGTGCTCATGCATTCCATGGTGCGCCGCCCGCCCCGGCCGGGCATCGGCCCACGGACGGACGTACGGGTGGACCCCCGTCGGCCGCAGGTCGCACGCCGTCGCGGGCCGTCCCCTACGGGGCGTACGGGGCTTTGGTCCGCGGGTGATGTTCTCCGAATTCGTTCGCCCCCGCGGGAAACGCTCGATACACTCGCCGGTCTGCCCGCCTCCCGCACCGTGGTACCGGCCCGCCCTTCCGGCGGCCGGCAGCCGGGGGAGCGCCGCCGACCGGACGGAAACCGGCCGACAACCGCCGCACGCGCCCACCCGCGTGCGCGTTTCCCTGTGAGTACGTCCCCGAGCGGACAGGGCGGCCGGCCCTGTCCGCCGTCCTGCGTCGAAAAGCCGGAGGCAACACCGTGCCCGCGCACGAAGAGTCAAGCAATCCACTGGTCAGGGAGCGGGCGCACCTCGCCGCGTCCCGTGCCGCCCTGCGTGCCATGCGTGAGGACGTGCAGTCGCTCGACATCCGCGACGTCACGGCGAACTGGGTCAACGCCGCCGTCCTGCAGGCCCAGATCGACGACCGCATCAAGGCACTCGCCGATCTCGCCCACACCCCGCTGTTCTTCGGCCGCCTCGACTACCTGCACGTGGTGGGGGCGGACAAGGCGGAGGGTTCGGAGGGGGAGCAGTTCTACATCGGGCGCAGGCACGTCCACGACGCCCACGGCGATCCGATGGTCATCGACTGGCGCGCCCCCGTCTCCCAGCCCTTCTACCAGGCCTCCAGGAACAACCCGCTGGACGTCGGCCGCCGCCGGCGCTTCGGCTACACGGGCGGCGAGCTGACCGCGTACGAGGACGAGCACCTCGACGACCCGTCGGAGACCGAGCAGACCAGCAAGCTGCTCCAGGCCGAGATCGAGCGGCCCCGTGTCGGTCCGATGCGTGACATCGTGGCGACGATCCAGCCCGAGCAGGACGAGATCGTCCGCAGCGGGCTCGGCGGGACCGTCTGCGTCCAGGGCGGCCCCGGCACCGGCAAGACGGCCGTGGGCCTGCACCGGGTCGCGTTCCTCCTGTACGCGCACCGCGAGCGGCTGGCCCGCACCGGGACCCTGGTCGTCGGCCCGAACCGGTCGTTCCTGCACTACATCGAGCAGGTCCTGCCGGCGCTCGGCGAGCTGGAGGTGAAGCAGGCCACCGTCGAGGACCTCGTGACGGCCCGCGTCGAGGTGCGCGGCACGGACGAGGCCCCCGCCGCCGTGATCAAGGGCGATGCCCGGATGGCGGAGGTCCTGCGGCGTGCGGTCCGCTCGCACGTCACCCCTCCGACGGAGTCGGTCATGGTGGTGCGGGGCTCGCGCCGCTGGCGGGTCCCGGCGTACGAGATCGCCGAGATGGTCACCGAGTTGCTGGCCCGCGACATGCGCTACGGCGCGGCGCACGAGGCCCTTCCGCAGCGCATCGCGCACGCCGTCCTCGTCCGGATGGAGGAGGCGGGCGAGGCCCCCGACGACCGCGTGCAGAACGCGGTGGCCCGCAATCCCGCGGTGAAGGCTGCGGTGAAGGCGATCTGGCCCGCGGTCGATCCGGCGAAGCTGGTGCTGCGGCTGCTGACCGACGCGGACTTCCTGGCCGCCCACGCGGCGGGGACGCTCACCGACGAGGAGCAGAAGCGGATCCTGATGGAGAAGCCGGCGCGCAGCGTGAAGTCGGCGCGGTGGACGGCGGCGGACGCGGTCCTGATCGACGAGGCCGCCGACCTGGTGGCCCGGACGCATTCGCTGGGGCACGTCGTCATCGACGAGGCCCAGGACCTGTCCCCCATGCAGTACCGCGCGGTGGGACGCCGCTGCTCGACCGGTTCGGCGACGGTCCTCGGCGACCTGGCCCAGGGCACGACCCCGTGGTCCACGCAGAGCTGGGAGCAGGCGCTCTTCCACCTGGGCAAGGCGGACGCGGTGGTGGAGGAGCTGACGGCCGGCTTCCGCGTACCGCGCGAGGTGATCGCCTACGCGTCCCGGCTGCTCCCCGCGATCTCCCCCGGCCTCGCCCCGGTCGAGTCGGTGCGTGAGACCCCGGGATCGCTCTCGGTGCGTGAGGTGCCCGACGCGGGCGGGCTGGACGCGGCGGTGGTCGCGGCGTGCGAGGAGTCGCTGCGCCATGAGGGGTCCATCGGTCTGATCGCCGCCGACGCCCGCATCCCGGCCCTCGCGTCCGCCCTCGCCGGGGCGGGCCACGTCTGTCTCTCCCCCGGTGAGGAGACGACGGCGGAGTCCCGCCTGACCCTGGTCCCGGCCTCGCTGGCCAAGGGCCTGGAGTACGACTACGTCGTGCTGGACGAGCCCGCGGCGGTGGTGGACGGCGAACCCGACGAGCGCACCGGTCTGCGTCGCCTGTACGTCGCCCTCACCCGGGCCGTCTCCGGGCTCGTCGTCCTGCATGCGGCCCCTCTGCCCGAACAGCTCGGCTGAGGGCCGGATCCCGCCCGGAGTCACAGGCGGGTGCGCGTACGGCGGCAGGGCCTCCCTGCCTCGCTCGGTGCGATTCGCGTCTCCGAGCTACCGAGAGGCCCTGCCCACGCCGCCGGAAGACCACGCGCCCGGGAGCTCCGTCGGACCTCGCGTTCCGGGACCCGAGCCCGGTACCGGGTATGCGGAACCAGGTCGCGTCGGCACCGCCTTCGCCTGTTTCCGGGGCCTGAGCGACCCGCTCGGTCTGTCGGGCGAGGAGGGCGCGCAACTTTTCGGCCGGGTTCACTCGTCCACCAGGTATGACACAGCCAGTTCCTGGCCCCTCCACCGCCCCGCCCTCCTGGCCGCATTGCGGTCACGGTGCCACTGCCGGGGATCCGGTCGGCTGCCGGGGCGTCCACGTTCCCCGGCACACGTCGTGTCTCGCCCACCTGGGGGAGGCCGAGCGCAAGGTATACCTGGCCGGGCTGGCCGCCGGGGCCGACATCGACCATCGCGGCACCACCTTCTCCGACCGCTTGTTCCACTCACTTCTGGACGCCCTGCGCGACCACCGCACAACAGGACATCCCTGCCTCGGCACGGCCCGTTTCGAGTCGGCCGTCTTCGAAGGCACCGCCTGGTTCGAGGAGGCGACCTTCACGGGCCCCGCTCTGTTCACGTCGGCGACCTTCCGACACGAAGCCGCGTTCCATGCGGCTGCATTCGAGGACACTGCGTCGTTCGAAGACGCCCTCTTCGAGGGCCACGCCGTATTCCAGGAGGCGGTCTTCGAGAGCACCGCACACTTCGCGTCGGCAACCGTCGACAGCAAGGCCGTGTTCGTCAGGGCGGCCTTCGACGGCCCCGCCGAACTCACGTCGGTGATCTTCAACGGCATCGCCTGGTTCGAGAAGGCAGCTTTCCGGGACAGCGCCCGTTTCGAGGAGACGACCTTCAGAGCCACGGCCTCGTTCGCGGAGGCCGTCTTCGAGCGCGACACCCGATTCGGAGCGGCGGCCTTCCAGGGCCACGCCCGGTTCGACGGAGCGACCCTCCAGGGGGCACCCGTCACCGCGGTGGCTTTCGAGGACTACCCCGGTTTCGAGGCACCCACGTTTCAGCACGCCGCTCACTTCTGAGCGGGAGCACGGGTTCGGAGCGCGTAGCCCCCCGGCCGGGGGGCCGCCTACGGAAGGCGGATGCCGCGTTCGTGTCGGTGGCGCGGCAAAGCGTTCGCCCGCACCGCGGACGGATCGAGGTTTGATCTGCATACCTCACGGCCTAAGGACTCAAAAGAATTCAGTTCTTTGGTCGCAAAAAAAGACGGGCCCCGAACTCCCCTCCGAACATCGATCGCCCGCACCCGGAAGCCCGGCATCAACTTCTGCATATTGATCGCAGAACACGACGCATCGCGGATCCGTGCGTTTTAACGGCTTCATGTCGTCAAGAACGCATAGGCTTCCTCGGCCCCTCATCGATGATCGCCGCCGGACGGGGCGACCACCTCGCCCCGCGCGCCCGGGCGGGTGCCGGGCGGGACCTTCACGTGCCGCCGGCCCGGTCACGGCGGGGCACCGGAATGGGGAAGTAAACAATCAAGCCGACCGAGGTGAACAATTCATTAAACCGTGACGTTTATTGACGCGACAATCAGTCAGGGCGTAATGTCCGCACCGCACTTATTTCCCGAGACGCTCCGCGCTCGCATTCACATGAAATCGAGGAAACGTTGAAGAGGATCGCAAAAAGGGCTGCCGTCGTGGCGGCAGCCGCTGTTTCCCTGGGCCTCATGGCTGTGCAGCCTGCATCCGCCGCCCAGACCGATCTCTACTGGTGGGGCACGCACGCCGCAGTCGACAACAATCCGGGTAATGGGGCTCCGGGATGGGTCTGGGTGTACGGCACCACCCACGCCGAGACGTCCGGCGGGGCCATCGTCTACCAGCTGTTCGACGGTAAGACCTATGAGCTGGACGCATGGGGAGGACAGACCGCTTCTGCCTACACCAGCACCCCTGTAAAGGGTTTCAAAGCCTGTTACAGCGACTTCATTTCTGGCAGTTGGACCAATCACTGCAGCGGTTGGCACTGGTTCGGCTGATTTGGACGCGTCGACGGCCATCGTTACCTGATGGGCCGCCGGACACCCTTCAGGGGCGGACCGTGGTGGCGGGAGTTCCGCGGTCCTCGGATCCTTCCGGGTCGAGGTGCGGAAGGATCCGGTCCAGCCACCGAGGTGTCCACCAGGCGGCGCGTCCGAGCAGGGTCATCACGGCGGGCACGAGCAGGAGGCGTACGACGGTGGCGTCGATCAGCACGCTGGCGGCGAGGCCGAGCCCCAGCATCTTGACCACGATGTTGTCGCTGATGATGAACGCCGCGAAGACGCTGACCATGATGAGCGCGGCGCACGTGATGACCCGCGCGGTGATCTCCAGGGCGTGCGCGACGCTCGCCTTGGGGTCCCTGGTGGCCAGCCACGCCTCGTGGATGCGCGACAGCAGGAAGATCTCGTAGTCCATGCTGAGGCCGAAGACGATGGCGAACATCATCATCGGCACGTAGCTCTCGATCGGGACGTCGCCCGAGACCCCGAGCGCGGGCCCGCCCCAGCCCCACTGGAAGACGGCCACGACGACGCCGTACGAGGCCGCGATCGACAGGACGTTGAGCAGGGCGGCCTTGACGGCGACCAGCACGCCCCGGAACACGGCCAGGATCACGAGGAACGCGAGCCCGACCACCACGGCGATGATCAGCGGCAGTCTGCTCGACACGATGTCCAGGAAGTCGACCTGGGCGGCCGTCGTGCCGGTCACGTAGGTCTTCGCGGCGGTGCCGGAGACCGCGGCGGGAAGGACGTCGTCCTTGAGGTGGTTGTCCAGGCTCGTCGTCCGCTCGTCCTGCGGCGCGGCGACCGAGTACGCGGTCGCCGTGAGGACGTCGCCGTCCGACGTGGCGGTGAGCGGGGTGATGGCGGCCGCGTCCGGCACCTTCGTCAGGGACTGCTGGGCCTGGGTCTTCAGGGCGGACCGGTCGCTCTGGGGCACCGCGCTCTGGTCGATGACGAGGGTCAGCGGCCCGTTCGATCCCGGCCCGAACGCCGAGGACATGAGGTCGTAGGCCCGGCGGTCGGTGAACGACTTCGGGTCGGCGCCGTCCCCGATGTGCCCGAGCTGGATGAACAGGAGCGGGAACGCGAGGACGGCCAGGACGACGACGCCGCCGGCCAGGAACCACCACGGCCTGCGCTCCACCCGTCGCGCGTACCGGTGCCAGGTGCCGTGCGCCGCGTCCCCCGGGACGGCCGTCGCCCACCGCGCCCGGCGTACCACCGGCGCCCACCGCGCCGCCCTCGTCCGACGGGCCGCCCTCGACCTCCGCGATCGGGGTACGGACGTGGATGCGGTCGATGTGCCGTCCGACCAGTCCCAGGATCGCCGGCACCAGCGTGAGCGCCCCGAGCACGGCGGTGACGACGGTGACCGCGGCCGCGACGCCGAGCTTGCCGATGAAGCTGATGCCCGACACCCACAGGCCGCAGAGGGCGATGATCACGGTGCAGCCGGAGAGCAGCACGGCACGGCCGCTGGTCGCCGCGGCCGAACCGGCGGCGGCGACGGGGTCCGCGCCGTCCATGAGGTTCTGGCGGTGCCGGGTGACCAGGAACAGGGCGTAGTCGATGCCGACGCCGAGCCCGATCATCGTGGCGAGCGTCGGCGACACCGTCGCGAAGGTGGTGGCGGCGGCCAGCAGCGCCAGGAGACCCAGGCCGCAGATGACGCAGATCAGGGCGGTGACCAGCGGGACCACCGCGGCCACCAGGCTGCCGAAGCCGATGAGCAGCACCAGGATGGCCACGCCGAACCCGATGGCCTCGCTGACGCGGTCGTTCGCCGAGGGCCTGGCCAGTTCGCCCAGCGAGCCGCCGTACTCCACCTCGGCTCCGGCGGACCGCAGCGGCTTGACGGCGGAGTCCACCCCGTCGAGGTAGCCGGACCCGAGCGTGGACGGCTGGACGCTGAAACGGACGGTGATGTAGGCCGTCTTCCCGTCCGTGGAGAGCGGCCCCACGTTCGGGCTGCTGGTGCTGGTGCCGGTCGTCAGGGGGTTCGTCACGGACAGCACGTCCGGCAGCTTCTGGAGGCTGCCGACGACCGTGGACATCTGGCTGCTCAGCGCGGTGAGCGCGCCGTCGGAGTCGTGGACGACCACGTTGCTGCTGTAGCCGCCTGCCGAGGGGGCGTGGGCCTGCAGTACGTCGAGGCCGTCCTGCGACTGCGTCCCGGAGATGGAGAAGTCGTCGGAGTAGTCGCCCCCGTAGGCGTGGTTCAGGACCTGGAGGGCGGCGAGCGCGGCCAGCCACAGGACGATGACGACCACGAAGTGACGCGCGCACCACGCCCCGGTCCTGTGCAGTGTTCCCGGGCGGCGACGCGCCGTGGCGGCGGCGCGGTCGGGCTGCGGCAATGACATGTGGACTCCGCGCGGGGCTGGGCCGGACACCTCAGGGAGTTCAGCATGGATCGGCCGCCCGCCCCCGGCACTCCGGAGTGGGGGGAACGGGTGACACCGCCCCCGGCACTCCGGAGTGGGGGGGAACGGGTGACACCGGACCGGTCCGCCGGCCCTTCGTCAGGCGTCGAGCGCCTCGCGCCACTGGCGTACGGCGGCCGTGTCCACCGGGCCGTCCCAGCCTCCCGGCCGTGCCGCGCCCCCGATGTGGAAGGCCTCGACCCCCGCTTCGCGCAGCCGGGCCAGGTGGTCCAGGCGGAGGCCGCCGCCGACCATGATCTGCGGCTCGTAGCCGGGCAGGTCCGCCCGGCCCGCCTCGGCGAGCAGGACGTCCATGCCCGCGTCGACGCCGTCCGGCGAGCCCGCCGTGAGGTACGTGTCCAGGCCCGGCAGGTCCGCGAGGTGCTTGCGGAGCGCGTCACGGTCGGGCGCCCGGTCGATGGCACGGTGGAAGGTCCAGGAGCAGCCGTTCAGCTCGGCGACGATCCGCTCGACGGCCACCAGGTCGACGTGCCCGTCCTGGTCGAGGAAGCCGAGGACGAACTCCTCGGCACCCGCCGCGCGCATGGCGCGGGCCTTCGCGACGAGGACGTCGATGTCACCGGCGTCGAAGCCGTCGGCCACCCTGAGCATGACGCGCAGCGGGATGCGGACGGCGGCCCTGATCGCCGCGAAGGTCCCCAGGGACGGGGTGAGGCCGTCGGCCGCCATGTCGGTGACCAGTTCGAGGCGGTCCGCACCACCCGCCTGCGCCGCGACCGCGTCCTCGGCGTCGAGGGCGATCACCTCCAGGACTGCACGGTTGCTCATGGTGTTCCATTCCCTCGGAGCGGCTGCGGACTACAGGTCTAGTCCAATAACCAGACTACGGGTCAGCCACCCGGCCGCGCAGCTCCAGATGTGAACGCAAGCGTGAAGATACGCGAGACGGCGCCGGCATCCGCGGACCGGGCGCGCCGCGGACCTCGCGGTGACAGGGCCGGACGGCGCCCTCGCCGCTGTGCCCGTCAGGCGCGTACGAACCGCACCGGTGTCCCCGGCGCCGCCTGCGCCGCCCCCGCCAGGGCCGCTTCCGCGACCACCCCGACGACCGGGTAACCGCCCGTCGTCGGGTGGTCGTTGAGGAACACCACGGGCCGTCCGTCCGGCGGCACCTGGACGGCCCCCAGCACCATCCCCTCACTGGGCAGTTCGCCGTCCCGCGCGCGCCGCAGGGCCGGGCCCTCCAGGCGCAGCCCGATGCGGTTGCCGCGCTCCGACACGCGGTACACGGCCGTGGTGAGCGTGCGTAGGGCCGGGCCCGTGAACCAGTCGTCGCGCGGGCCCGGGTGCAGCGGCAGGACCAGTTCGGCGGGCGCACCGGGCCAGGGCACGGTGTCGGCCGCCGGCGCGCCGCCCGGGGCACCGAGCGGCAGGACGTCGCCGTCGCGCAGGACCGGCGGCCCGAGCCCCGAGAGCAGGTCGGTGGACCTGCTGCCGAGGACGGGCTCGGGTACCAGCCCGCCGGCGAACGCCAGGTAGGCGCGCAGCCCGTGGAGCGCCGGCCCGGCCTCCAGCACGGCGCCCGCGGGCACGCGCACCGGCGCGCCCCAGGCGACGGGGCGTCCGTCGACGGTGACGGCGCAGCCCGCGCCGCCGACGACGGCGAGCACCGGCCCCGCTCCGAGCGGCCGGACCGCGCAGCCCGTGAGCGTGGTCTCCAGCACCGCCGCGCCGGGGGTGTTGCCGACGAGCCGGTTGGCCAGCCGCAGGGAGGGCCCGTCCAGAGCCCCGGCCCTGGGCACTCCGACGTGCGCCCAGCCGGTCCGGCCCTCGTCCTGCACCGTGGTCAGCACACCGGCCCGGACCACTTCGAGCCCCCGGCTCATCGGTGCGCCCGCTCGGCCACGAAGCGGACCCGGATGCCGGGCCGGAACAGCGCCGCCGGTTCGCGCCCCGGGTCCCACAGGACCTCCGGTCCGGTCATCCGGCCGATGAGCTGCCAGCCTCCGGGCGACGGGCGCGGATAGACGCCGGTGTACGGCCCGGCGAGGGCCAGGGCCCCGGCCGGCACCCGGGTGCGGGGCGTGGCGCGGCGCGGGACGGTCAGGTGTCCGGGCAGCCCCGTGAGGTACCCGAAGCCGGGCGCGAAGCCGCAGAAGGCGACCCGGAACTCCGTACGGGCGTGGATGTCCGACACCTCGTCGACGCCCACGCCCCACGCCTCGGCCACGTCGGCGAGGTCCGGGCCGTCGTAGACGACGGACAGCTCGACCGTCCCGGCGGTGCCCGGGCGCAGCGGGGGCACGGTCCACGAGCGCAGCCGTCCGGCCAGCAGGGGGTCGTCGACGCCGTCCAGGAGCACGGTCCGGGCGCCGGGGACGATCTCGCGCACCGGGGGGAGTTCCCCGGCGGCCCGGCGGCGCAGCAGTTCCGCGTGGAACGCCTCCGCCTCCTCGCCGGAGGCGAGTTCCACGAGCAGGGCGCGGGGACCGGCGGCCAGCACCCGGACGCCGCTCACGCGAACGCCCGGACGGGGACGCCCGCCTCCTCCAGCGCGGCCCTGACCCGCCGCGCGAGCGCCGCGGCCCCGGGGGTGTCCCCGTGGACGCACAGCGAGCGGGCGGCGACCGCGATGCGGCTGCCGTCCACCCCGGTGACGGCCCCCTCCACGGCCATGCGGACGCTGCGGCGCACGACCTCGTCCGCGTCGTCCACCACGGCGCCCTCCTCGCCGCGCGGGACGAGGGTGCCCTGCGGGGTGTACGCGCGATCGGCGAAGGCCTCCGGGACGGGGGTCAGGCCCGCCGCCCCGGCGTGCGCGAGCAACCGCGAGCCGGGCAGCCCGAGCACGGCCGGGGATCCGCCGGCGAGCACCGCACCCGCAACGACGGCGGCGGCCTGGGTGTCGTCCCGGACGACGCGGTTGTAGAGGGCGCCGTGCGGTTTGACGTACGACACCGAGGACCCGGCCGCTTCGGCGAAGACCCGCAGGGCCCCGATCTGGTAGGCGATCTCGGCGGTGAGTTCGTCCGCCGGCACGTCCATGGCGCGCCGTCCGAAGCCGGCCAGGTCGCGGTAGGAGACCTGGGCGCCGATGCGCACGCCCCGCTCGGCCGCCTTGTCGCAGACCCGCCGCATCACGGAGGCGTCGCCCGCGTGGAAGCCGCAGGCGACGTTGGCGCTGGTGACACACGTGAGCAGCGCGTCGTCCTCGGTGAGGGTCCAGCGGCCGAAGCCCTCACCCAGGTCCGCGTTGAGGTCGATGGGATGCGTGGGTTCCGCCCGTTCCGTCACGCTCGCACGCTAGCGACCGGGCGCCCCGCGCGACAAGGACCGCCCGCTCTACAGTCGCCGTATGACCGACGCCACCGCGCTCCGCACCCGCTGGCAGGACGCCCTCGTCGCCGTCCGGGGCGCCGCTCCCGGCCCCGACCCCCTGCCGTACGCCGACAACCTCCTGGGCCGCTGGGCGGAGCCCCAGCGGCGCTACCACACCACCGCGCACCTGGCGCAGGTTCTGGACCGGGTCGACGCCCTGGCCGGGCACGCCGCCGATCCGGACGTGGTGCGCCTCGCCGTCTGGTTCCACGACGCGGTCTACCGGCCCGACCGCACCGAGAACGAGGAACGCAGCGCGGCCCTCGCCGAACGCGCCCTGCCGGAGGCCGGGCTCCCGGACGCGGCGACGGCCGAGGTCGCCCGCCTGGTCCGGCTCACCGTCACCCACGACCCGGCCCCGGGCGACACGAACGGCGAGGCGCTGTGCGACGCGGACCTCGCGATCCTGGCGTCGGCCCCCAAGGAGTACGCGGCGTACGCGGCCCAGGTACGGGAGGAGTACGGCTTCGTCCCCGACGAGGCGTTCCGCGAAGGGCGGGCCGCCGTCCTGCGACAGCTGCTGGAGCTGCCCCGGTTGTTCCGCACCCCGCTGGGGTCGGGGGAGTGGGAGCCGAGGGCCCGGCAGAACCTGACGACCGAGCTGGAGCTGCTCACGCGGTGAGGCCGCGGGCGCCCGCCCACCCGCCGCGGGCGCCCGTCCACCCACTGGGACGGGGGAATGTCGGGGACGACATCGCTGTTGGCCACTGTCATGCCCGATTCCGTCCCCAGCCGTCCCCGCATGCCCATGGCCGTCTACATCCTCGGCCTCTCGGTGTTCGCCCTCGGTACCAGCGAGTTCATGCTGTCCGGGCTGCTGCCGCCCATCGCCGACGACATGAACGTGTCGATCCCGAAGGCCGGGCTCCTCATATCCGCCTTCGCGATCGGCATGGTGGTCGGCGCCCCACTGCTGGCGGTCGCCACGCTGCGGCTGCCCCGCCGGACGACGCTCATCGCGCTCATCTCGGTCTTCGGGCTCGGCCAGGTCGCCGGCGCCCTGGCACCGACGTACGAGGTGCTGTTCGTCTCCCGGGTGGTGAGCGCCCTGGCGTGTGCCGGTTTCTGGGCGGTCGGCGCGGCGGTCGCGATCGCGATGGTGCCGGTGAACGCCCGCGCCAGGGCGATGGCCGTGATGATCGGCGGGCTGTCGATCGCGAATGTGCTGGGCGTGCCGCTGGGCGCGTTCCTCGGGGAGAGTCTCGGCTGGCGCTCGGCGTTCTGGGCGGTGGGCGCCGCGTCCGCCGTGGCCCTGGCCGGCGTCGTCACCCGTATCCCGCGTATCCCGCTGCCGGACGAGAAGCCGCAGCTCGGGCGCGAGGTCGCGATCTACCGGGACCGGCAGGTCTGGCTGTCCATCGTCATCACCGCGCTCGCCGCGGGCGGCGTGTTCTGCGCGTTCAGCTATCTCGCGCCTCTCCTGACGGATGTGGCGGACCTCGGCTCGGGCTGGGTGCCGTGGGTGCTCGCCCTGTTCGGCGTGGGCGCGCTGATCGGCACGACGATCGGCGGCCGCGTCGCGGACGCCCACCTCTTCGGTGTGCTGCTGAGCGGGATCTCCGCCTCGACGGTCTTCCTGGTGGCGCTCGCCCTGTTCGCCTCGAACCAGGTCGCCGTGATCGCCCTTGCGTTCCTGCTGGGCCTGTCGGCGTTCTACACGGCCCCGGCGCTCAACGCCCGGATGTTCAACGTGGCCGGTGTCGCACCCACGCTCGCCGGGGCGACGACCACGGCAGCGTTCAACCTGGGCAACACGAGCGGGCCGTGGCTGGGCGGCACGGTGATCGACGCCGGCCTCGGGTTCCGCGCGACGGCCTGGGCGGGCGCCGCGATGCTGGTGGCCGGTCTGGCGACCGTGGTGGTCTCGATGCGGCTCCACAACGGCAGGCCGTCCAAGCGGATCGCGGGGGCACCGGCGCGGGTCAGCGCGGAGCAGGACGCCCCTTCGGCCTCCGCAGGCCCGCTTCGGTGATCCGGCGCACGATCTCCTTCGACCCGACCTCCCGTGCCCCGGCGCGCACCGCGTCCGCGTAGCGCTCCTCGGGCACGTCGTAGTGGTCGCGCTCGAACGCGCGCGGCGGGCAGCCGATCGCCGCGGCGAACGCGTGCAGTTCCTCGAACGAGACGTCGCTGACCAGGTGGGACCACATCCGCCCGTGCCCCGGCCAGGTCGGCGGGTCGATGTAGACGGTCACCGGCCGAGCACCCCGGCGAGTCTGCCCACCGGCGCGACGGACACGGTCGCCTTCGTGCAGACCCAGTGCGGATCGGGGCCGAGTTCGGGCTCGACGTCCAGGGCGTGTGGGGCCTCCCCCGTGCAGACCGGGCACAACGGCCAGCGTCCGTACTCCTCCAGGAGCGCGTCCTGGACGTCCTGGGCCACCAGTCCGGTGACGAAGGACGCTCCCTCGGGCCACTGCTCCACCCACCAGCGCCGGTGGGTCACCGCGTCCTCGACCATCGAGACCATCTGCGCCTCGGCGACGTCACCGGCGACCAGATCGGCCATCACGAGCGCACGCGCGGTGTGCAGCTCCTGCTCCAGGCTGTTCAACTCCATGCGTCCATTGTCCCCCGCCGTGCAAACCCGGCCTCGGTCCCTCCGAGATCCTTCCGAGCTCGATCCTTCCGAGATCCTTCCGAGGCGGGGACAAAAGGGGGGTTGACGGGATTCCGTACTGAAAATATCTTTCAAATGTGACCCAAGACGTGAAGGAAAGTTTCACCGGCGAATCCCCGCCCGCGCCCGCCGCCCTCGCGGCCAAGGTGCGGACCCTCGCCCCGTCCATGACCCGCTCCATGCAGCGGGTCGCCGAAGCCGTCGCGGGAGACCCTGCCGGGTGCGCCGCCCTCACCGTCACCGGTCTCGCCGAGCTCACCGGCACCAGTGAGGCCACCGTCGTCCGCACGGCTCGTCTCCTCGGCTACCCCGGATACCGCGATCTGCGCCTGGCCCTCGCCGGGCTCGCCGCCCACCAGCAGTCGGGCCGGGCACCCGCCGTCACCGCCGACATCGCGGTCGACGACCCCATCGCGGACGTCGTCACGAAGCTGGCCTACGACGAGCAGCAGACCCTCGCGGACACGGCGGCCGGTCTCGACACCGTGCAGCTCGGTGCGGCCGTCGCCGCCGCCGCGACGGCCCGCCGCATCGACATCTACGGCATCGGCGCGTCCTCGCTCGTCGGCCAGGACCTGGCCCAGAAGCTGCTGCGCATCGGCCTGATAGCCCACGCCCACATGGACCCGCACCTCGCCGTGACCAACGCGGTGCAGCTCCGCTCCGGCGACGTGGCCATCGCGATCACGCACTCCGGTTCCACGGGTGACGTCATCGAGCCGCTGCGCGTGGCCTTCGACCGCGGCGCGACCACGATCGCGATCACCGGCCGCCCGGACGGACCCGTCTCGCAGTACGCCGACCACGTGCTGACCACCTCCACCGCACGCGAGAGCGAGCTCCGGCCCGCCGCCATGTCGAGCCGCACGAGCCAGCTGCTGGTCGTGGACTGCCTGTTCATAGGCGTCGCCCAGCGCACCTACGAGACGGCCGCGCCCGCGCTGTCCGCCTCGTACGAGGCGCTCGCCCACCGCCACACCCCGCGCAGCCGCTGACCCGGCCCGCACCCGCACCCGCACCCGCACCCGTAGAACCGTAAGAGACCGAGAAAGCAGAGCCGCTGTCCATGACCTCCACCACCGACGCGAACGCCGCCGCCGACGGCTACGGCGAGCTGCGCGCCCAGCTCGCCACCCTCACCACCGAGGCCTTCCGCCCGGAGCTCGCCGAGATCGACCAGCTCCCGACGCAGGAGATAGCCCGCATCATGAACGGCGAGGACGCCACCGTCCCGGCCGCGGTCGCCGACAAGCTCCCGCAGATCGCCGCCGCGATCGACGCCACCGCCGAGCGCATGGGACGCGGCGGCCGGCTGATCTACGCGGGCGCCGGCACCGCCGGCCGTCTCGGTGTGCTCGACGCCAGCGAGTGCCCGCCCACCTTCAACACCGACCCCTCCGAGGTCATCGGCCTGATCGCGGGCGGCCCCTCCGCCATGGTCAAGGCCGTCGAGGGCGCCGAGGACAGCAAGGAGCTGGCGGCCGCCGACCTCGACGCGCTGGGCCTCACCGCCGACGACACGGTGGTCGGCATCTCCGCGTCCGGCCGCACGCCGTACGCCATCGGCGCCGTCGAGCACGCCCGCAGCCTGGGTGCGCTCACCCTCGGCCTCTCCTGCAACGCGGACTCGGCGCTCGCCGCCGCCGCCGAACACGGCCTGGAGATCGTCGTCGGCCCCGAGCTGCTGACCGGCTCCACCCGCCTCAAGGCGGGCACCGCGCAGAAGCTCGTCCTCAACATGATCTCGACCATCACGATGATCCGGCTCGGCAAGACGTACGGGAACCTCATGGTCGACGTGCGCGCGTCGAACGAGAAGCTGCGCGCCCGCTCCCGCCGGATCGTCTCCCTGGCCACCGGCGCCTCCGACGAGGAGATCGAGACGGCACTCGCCGCCACCGGCGGTGAGGTGAAGAACGCCATCCTCACCATCCTCGGCGCGGTCGACGGACCCACCGCCGCCACGCTCCTGGCCGAGACGGACGGCCACCTCCGCGCCGCCCTCGCGGCCGTCCGCACCACCTGACGCACCACTTCCCCGCACAGCAAGGCACCACGCACCATGACTGCTGAAGACAAGAACCGCGCCACTGCCGCCGCGATCCTGCCGCTCGTCGGTGGCGCCGCGAACGTCGGCTCGATCGCCCACTGCATGACCCGGCTCCGGCTGGGCCTGCACGACCGTTCCCTCGTCGACGACGAAGCCCTGAAGGCGGTCCCCGCCGTCATGGGCGTGGTCGAGGACGACACCTACCAGATCGTCCTCGGCCCGGGCACGGTCGCCCGGGTCACACCGGAGTTCGAGCAGCTCGTCGAGGAGGGCCGCGCCTCCGAGGCCCCGGCCGTCCACACGGCCGAGGAGCTCGCGGACAAGGGTGCCGCGCTCAAGGCCCAGCAGAAGGCCAGGAACGCCACCCCGTTCAAGATGTTCCTGCGCAAGATCGCGAACATCTTCGTCCCGCTGATCCCCGCCCTCATCGGCTGCGGCATCATCGCCGGGCTCAACGGCCTGCTGGTGAACCTCGGCTGGCTGCCGTCCGTCACCCCCGCCCTGGCTGCGATGGCCTCCGGTTTCATGGCGCTGATCGCGGTCTTCGTCGGCTACAACACGGCGAAGGAGTTCGGCGGCACGCCGATCCTCGGCGGCGCGGTCGCGGCGATCATCGTCTTCCCCGGTGTGGCGAACATCCACGCCTTCGGCCAGACGCTCTCCCCCGGCCAGGGCGGCGTCCTGGGCGCGCTGGGTGCGGCGGTCCTCGCGGTGTACGTCGAGAAGTGGTGCCGCCGCTGGGTGCCGGAAGCCCTGGACGTCCTGGTCACCCCGACGCTCACGGTGCTGATCTCCGGCCTCGTCACGATCTTCGGCCTGATGTACGTCGCCGGTGAGGTGTCGAGCGCCATCGGTACGTTCGCCGACTGGCTGCTCTCCACCGGCGGCGCCGGCGCGGGCTTCCTGCTGGGCGGCCTCTTCCTGCCGCTGGTGATGCTGGGCCTGCACCAGGCCCTGATCCCGATCCACACCACGCTGATCGAGCAGCAGGGCTTCACGGTGCTGCTCCCGATCCTCGCGATGGCCGGGGCCGGCCAGGTCGGCGCGGCAGCGGCGGTCTACCTCCGCCTCCCCCGCAACGAGTCGATCCGCCGGACCATCAGGTCCGCGCTCCCGGCGGGCCTGCTGGGCGTCGGCGAGCCCCTGATCTACGGCGTCTCCCTTCCCCTGGGCCGCCCGTTCATCACGGCGTGCGTCGGCGGCGCGTTCGGCGGCGGCTTCGTGGGCCTGTTCAACCAGCTCGGCGACTCCGTCGGCTCCACGGCCATCGGCCCGTCCGGCTGGGCGCTGTTCCCGCTCCTGGACGGCAACCACGGCCTCGGCTCCACGATCGCGATCTACGCGGGCGGCCTGCTGGCCGGTTACGTCGCGGGCTTCGTCGCGACGTACTTCTTCGGCTTCAGCACGTCCCTGCTCGCCGAGTTCAACGTCTCCCAGGAACCGGCGGCCTCGACCGTCGCGGCCACCGGCAGGGGCACGGCGACCGGTGCGGGCGACAACCCCGCGAAGGAACCCGCCGGCGTCTGACCGCCTCCCCCCCCCCGGCACTAGGACCGGCGCTCCCGCACACACCGTGCGGGGGCGCCGGTCCTTCCGTCTCCCGGCTCCTTCCGGTCCGCGCCCGGAACGCGCTCCGACCTGCGCCGGCAGGGGCGCCAGGCACTCCTGGCCCACGAGAAATGCCGAAGATTTTTTCCGTACGAACATCTGTGTGTAGGCGCGGGATTGCCGGGCACCAGATGCTTCGGAGGTTGATAACAATGGTTCCCCTGCTTCTCGTTCTTCTTCTCGCCCTGATTCTTTTCGGTGCCGGTTTCGCACTCAAGGCACTGTGGTGGATCGCGGTGATCGTCCTTGTGGTGTGGCTCGTCGGATTCTTTGTCCGGCCGGCTTCCGGCGGCGGCAAGCGTGGCCGCTGGTACCGCTGGTAGACGCCTTCTACCAGCACCGACGCGGGTGGCGCGGGACCTTCTGGTCCCGCGCCACCCGCGTTTTCCGGCGCACACCACACCTTCGACGCGCCGTGCGGGAACATCCGATGCATGGACCGGAAAAGTGCGGGCAGCCGATATACCGAGCGGCACTCATCCTCATTTCGATGAGATATGCCGCGCCGGACGAACCGTCGAGGAAGGAGCCAATGATGAGCAACGACCTGTGGGGCTACCAGCCTTCTACCGGGCACACCGCGGGCGCCGACCTGACCGGATACTCGGTCGAGGCGACGGACGGGAGCATCGGAAAGGTCGACAAGCATTCCGACGAGGTGGGTTCCGCCTATCTGGTCGTCGACACCGGTGTCTGGATCTTCGGCAAGGACGTCCTGCTCCCGGCAGGCACCGTCAAGGGCATCGACACGGAACACCGCACGGTGTTCGTCGACCTGACCAAGGACCAGATCAAGGACTCCCCCGAGTTCGACAAGCACAAGCACGCGGGCGATCCCGGCTATCACGCCCAGATCGGCGGCTACTACGACAGCTACCGGATCATGTGATCCCCGCGCACCGCGATCAGAGGCGGGGCCGGCTCCTCGACGGAGCCGGCCCCGCTGTCGCGTGCCCTGCGCGCTCCGCACCCAACCCAACACGGGAAGGGGTCCAGCTTCCGGCACTCGTGGAGTCAGGTACCTACACCGTCGGCCCGGAGCCGTACTCGTACTGCCACCCGGGCGGCACCACGGGCCGACTGCAGTCAGGCCGGACCGACGTCGGCGACGCCGACCAGGACCGCCCGGCCGGAGATACCGGCGGACGCCTCGTCAGGTACGCCCGTGACCTGGAGCCTCAGGAGGCCCACCCCGTGCAGACCCAGGAGACCGCTTCTCCCACCGAAGACGGGACGCAGACCTGAATCCGCCAGACGTCCTTGCTCAGGTTCGTGCTGGCGCTCTGCCCCTTGCCCCAGACGTAGAAATCGCCCTTGGAGTTGTCGTAGAACTGGTAGGTGAGGCGCGCCTGATCGTTGTCTCCGGTGTACGCCCAGACCCAACTCTGTGCACCGTTGCCGGGATTGTTGTCGGACTGGCCCCGCGCTCCCCAGACAGTGCCCGTCGAAGCGGCGGAGGCCGGCGAGGCGGCAACGCCCACTCCGATGGCGGCGGCGGCCGCCATGGTGATCGCGGACCTGGCGATGGTCTTCATGATTCTCTTCGACTCCTCGAGATGAGCCGCGTCCAGAGCGCCTTCCGAGGGATCGCCATGAACTGCGGTCCGCGCGACTATATTTGACTGGTCAATTATACCAATTGATTGACCAGGCAAGGTCTTGGCCTGTGGGAGCCTCCGCTCCTGCGCCTCGACCCGTCTGGACGGTCAGCCCCAGCCCACACCGGAACCGCGTCCGCGCGGTCCGGCGGGCGAGCTCAGGGGTGGCCCTCGCGACTGGTCGGCCTGCCGCGGCATCATCAATGACGCCCCGTCACCGCGGCAGCTGACCCTCCCGGTTGATCTCCGTGACCCTGGCCCGCAGCACGAGCCCCGGAGAGGCCGGCCGGACGACGTCCGGCGGGCAGTCCCACTCCGCCCCGCCGCCCGGCGGACGCAGCTGTACGTACGGCCCGACGCGGCCCATCACCCGGCCCACCCTGCCGTCACGGCCGTCCACCGCGAACGTCCCGGGCTCCGGCGTACACGGCTCCAGGCCCTCAACCGTCATGGTGAGCCGCCGCTTCCAGCTGCACGCTCAGCCGCAGCGCCGTGTCGAGCGTGCAGCGGCCGAGGTCGACGAGCGGAACCGGTTCCTCACCCGCGCACGACACCGGGTCGATGCGCAGCGACGGCAGTTTCACGCCGACCCCGGCGAGCCCGGCCTTCAGCCGGACCACCGCGTCCTCGGCAGCACGCACCCTGTCAGCCGCTTCTCTGCGCCGTTCCGTAGCCGTCTTCATGATCTTCCCCATTTCCACGCTGAGTAGTGGGTATGCCTACTCAGCGTGGCCAATTCGCGACTAGCGTGGAAGGGGTGCAGATCCAACACCCGCACGTGTCCCACGGGGAGCCGCCATGCCCGGACCGAAGAAGCTCGACCCTTCCTCTTCTCCTCGCGCCCTTCTGGGAGCCGAGCTCCGCCACCGCAGGGAGGCCGCGGACCTGTCGCAGGACGACCTGGGCGCACCCTTGTTCGTCAGCGGCTCGTTCATCGGACAGCTGGAGGCGGGTACGCGGCGCATGCAGGCGGACCAGGCCCAGAGGCTCGACGAGGCACTGGGCGCGGACGGCTTCTTCGTACGGAACTGCGCGGCCCTGAAACAGTCGAAGTACCCGGACCACTTCGCGGAGGCGGCGGAGGCGGAGCGCGTCGCCACGACCATCAAGCAGTACGCGCCTCTTCTCATCCCAGGACTACTGCAGACCGAGGCCTACGCACGAGCTGTGTTCCGCGCGTACCAGCCGACGGCCACGGAGGAATTGATCGACCAACTCGTGTCGGCTCGCCTGGAGCGGGCACAGATCCTGGCAGATCCAACAACACCCTTGTTGTGGGTGGTCCTGGACGAGGCGGTACTGCGCCGACGGTCCGGCGGTTCCGCAGTCATGGCAGCGGCACTACGGCACATCGTGGGCCTGGCCCGGCAGAATCGGGTGATCGGGCAGGTACTGCCCTTCTCGGTAGGGGCACATGCAGCCTTGGACGGAGGAGTGAAGCTCATGTCATTCACGGACGCACCACCGCTCGCGTATGTGGACGGCCTGGGAATGGGCAGACTCCAGGACGACCCAGCAACCGTCGCTCGATATGCACTTACCTACGAGCTGCTGGTGGCTGATGCCTTGCCACCTGATGCCTCCCTGGTCCTGATGGAGTCCGTGGCGGAGGATTACGCCCATGACGATGAGCAGCTCTGAATACGACTTCGCCTCGGCGGTCTGGCACAAGTCCTCGTACAGCGGCGGCGACGGAGGGGACTGCCTCGAAGCAGTCACCGATCACCCCGACGCCGTCCCCGTCCGCGACTCCAAAGCGACCGGCGGCCCGGTACTGGTGTTCCGGACCACCACCTGGTCGTTCTTTATCACCAGCCTCAAGCGGAGCTGAGGGCTGTCCCGTTCCCGACGGAGTCGCAGTCAGATGATGCGGGGAACGACCTCGTCGCGCTGAGGCGACCAGTTGGTGACGACGGGCTTGTCCACGGTGGCCATGTCGGGGAGCTCGAGCTCGGCCGGGTTCGGGTCGTCTTCGGTGACCGCGATGATGACGTTGCCGAACTCCGTGCCGCCCTCGCCCTCGGTGGTCTTGACGTCGATGCCGGCGTACGCCGTTGCGGAACCGGTGAGCTTGATGGGGTCTTCGCCGCCCTGTCCGACGGGAGAGGCGACGCCGTCGGCGCCCGACCCGAAGGAAACGCTGGGAGTGTTGACGTCCAGGTAGCAGGTGATTCCGGGCTTGGCCTTGGCGGCGACGAGGTAGTAGCCGTCGATCTCGGGCTCGTGCACCCAGGTCACCGTGAAATTCAGGTCGTTGGTGCCGCAGGACTGTCCGTAGCCGCTCTTGCCGCCCTGGTCCGAGCCGCCCTTGCCGGCGGAGCCGGAGCCGCTCTTCTCGCTGGAGCTGCCGCCGCTGGATCCCTTGGCGGGAGTAACGCCACCGGTCGACGGGCCGTCGCTGGAGGAGCCGTCGCCGGAGGGCGCCTCGCTCCCGCTGCGGGCGGACGAGGAGGAGGCGACGAGGGCGGTGGAGTCACCGGTCGCCGTCGGCTTCTGGGACCCGCAGGCGGTGGTGGCGGCAAGGGCCGTCATGACTGCGGCGGCCAGGACGAGACGGGTGGAACGGGCGGCGAGACGCGAGCGCATCATGATCTCCAGCGGTTGTGGTTGCGGCGCTTCCTGCTGACACGGAGGACTCTAGAGCTGGGTCGATCTTCAAATGATGCCCGCAATGTCCAGGTCCTGTATCAGCGGATCGGTTCCATCAATCTCCGCCGAGTTGCTGCGGTTTTCGGTCTGCTACACGTCTCTGACGGATGCCCACCGCCCGCCGGTCGGAAGTCAGACCACCCGGATCACGTGCTTTCCCCGCACACCTCCCGCCTCCAGCGCCCGGTGCGCGACGGCGATCTCCGAGAGCGGGTGGACGGTGTCCACCACAGGGCGGATCGCGCCGCTCTCCACGTAGCGGGCCAGCCGGGCGAAGAGGTCGTGCTTGGGGTTGCCGCTGAAGAAGCGGACCCGGCGCGGGCCGTGGGCGGTGGAGGCCAGCAGGTAGAAGAGGCTCGCCGCCGGGTGATCGATGTCGAAGGCGATGGAGACCATGCGTCCGCCGGGGGCCAGCAGCCGCCGGAAGGCCCGGTGCTCGGTGCCGACGGTATCCAGGACCACATCGAAGGAGCCCAGGTCGTCCGGTCCCGTCGTCCTATAGGCATACGCCTCGTCCGCACCCAGCTCGCGGACGAAGTCGAGGTTCTTCCCGCCGGCCAGCGCGGTCACGTGCGCGCCCAGCGCCTTGCCGAGCTGTACGGCGACGCTGCCGATCCCGCCCGCCGCGCCCCGTACCAGCAGCCGCTCACCGGCCTTCAGGTGCGCCTTGGCCTCCAGCGCCGTGATGGCGGTCGTCCCGGCGGGCAGTGACGCGGCTTCGACGAGGCCGATGTTCTCGGGGGCATAGGAGAGTTGGCGTGGCCGGACCGCGACGTACTCGGCGGCGCTGCCGAACGTGCGCCCGAGGAGGCCCCACACCCGGTCGCCTTCGCGCAGGCCCTTCACGGCACCGTCCACCCGGGCGATCTCACCGGCGAAGTCCATTCCCGTACGCAGGGGGAAGCGTCGGCCCGTCACGAGGCGGACGCGTCCGGCCCGGCCGTACAGCTCCCCGCCGTTGACACTCGCCGCGTGGACGCGGACCAGCACCTCGCCCTCCCGCAGCACCGGCACGGGGACCCGGCCCTCGTAGAGCACCTCGGGAGGGCCGTACCGGTCGTAGAGCGCCGCTCGCATATCGTCCATGCGTCCCACGCTAAACGGGTAAGTGGATGATCCCCTCCATTTGAACGGAAGTGAGAAACATGCCTGCTCAGCCCTCTCGGAAACCTCCCGGTACCCTGCGTGCCGACGCCAGGGAGAACCGCGAGCGCATCCTCACCGCCGCCCGTGAGGCGTACGCGCTCCACGGGATCGACGTGCCCATGGCGGCGATCGCCCGGCGCGCGAAGGTCGGGGTCGCCACGCTCTACCGGCGGTTCCCCACGCGGGACGCGCTCGTGTCCGAAGCCTTCGCCGAGCAGCTCGCGCACTGCGTGGCCGTGCTGGACGAAGGTCTGGCCGATCCCGACCCGTGGCGGGGCTTCTGCTCGGTCGTCGAGCGGGTCTGCATGATGCAGGCGACGGAGCGGGGCTTCACCCAGGCGTTCCTGTCCCAGTTCCCCGACCACGCCGCCTACGCGGCGGAGCGCGGCCGCGCCGAGGAAGGCCTGGTCCGGCTGATCGGACGGGCGAAGGACTGCGGGCAGCTGCGGCAGGACTTCGACGTGCACGACATCACGCTGCTCATGCTGGCCAACAGCGGCGCCACCGCCGGGGCGGGCGACCATGCCCCTGCCGCGTCCCGGCGGCTGGTCGCCTACCTGCTCCAGTCGTTCCGGGCGGGAGCGACGGCCCCGCTCCCACCTGCCGCACCGCTGGGGCTCCACCGCATCCACGCGTAGGCGTCGACGGCGCCCCTTCCCGCCTGTACGGCCAGGCCGCGCGGCCCGGAGCTCAAGCCCTGGACTCCGAGCGCTCTTTCACAGGAATGGGTGGAGGGACCGTGCCCACCCACCCTCCCTACCTGGAAAGTTGACCCGGCGTGAGCGATTTGCAACGGAGTGTCGTGACGCTCTAGCGTGCCGGACAACAGACGACCCCCGTCGGTGCGCCAACACCGGACGAGGGTCTGACCAACGAGATCCAGAGGCGATCTGATGGCTGTCGAACAGCTTAGTGCTGCCCCCCGCACCCCGTACGAGCCCCCGCACCCCATGGCGAACCCGGGCTACGGCAAGCGATCCGCCCCGGACCAGCGTCCGCGCGACGCCCGCGACTTCTCCCATCTGCCGCCCCGCGAGGCCGCCGTCGCCGCCTACATCGACCGGCTGCCGGACGGCTCGGACATCTCCGTGAAGACGCTGGCCAAGTGGCTGCCGTACGGCCAGTGCGCCCTGCGGACCTCCCTCAACCGCCTCCAGACCGCCGGGCACCTGCGGCGGGGCAGCGAGTGTGTGGCCACCGACGCGGTCATGCTCTGGGTGACCCGGACCTTCTTCTCCCGCACCGCGCGGGACGACGGCTGGTGGGCGGCGTTCAGCCGGGGTGACGTGCCACGGGAACCTCAACGGCCCACCCGCTCCCGGGCCTTCGTCCTGCTGGCGGCCCTCGGCCGCACCGCGCCGTCGCTGAGCCTGTCGGCGGCGGACTGCCTGAGCCTGGAACCGCTGGTCGCCGAGTGGTTCGAGCGGGGCGCCACCGAGACGGAGACCCTGCGGGCCCTCACCCACGGCCTGCCGACGCCCGTGCACCACGCGGCCTCGCTCGTCCGGCGGCGGCTCGTCGACAAGCTGCCGCCGGAGCTTCCGGCTCAGGCACCGAGGGCCGTCGTCCTGCGCACACTGGAATGCGGAGAGTGCCGGGCCCCCGGAAGCCCCGAGGCGTTGCGCGGCGGGCTCTGCGGGATCTGCCGGGGCGAGGCGGGCGCCGGCGAGGCGGCCCGCCCGCACGGCACCGTCCCCACCGAGGGAGTCCCGGGGCGGATGGCGACCGTGCGCGCGGGTCTCATCCCACGCTCGGAGCGGACGGTTCACGCGCGCGGGACCACCCGGCCCTCCCAGGGGGTCCGGAGGCGAGCGCGTGCGGAAGGACCCGACGCCGACAGCACACCGGCGGACGGGAAAGCGCCCGACACCGGTCGGTCCTGAACGGCACCTGTCGGACCTGAACGGCACCTGTCGGACCTGAACGGCACCGGGCGGTCCTGAATGGCAGCGGGCGGTCCCCGCACGGCACCGGCGGTCCTGAGCGGCAGCGGTCCGCGCACCCGGCCGGTACCCACCGTTTGGATGCCCATATGAGGCCCGGTCGGAGCCCCGGTGCCTACATTCGACAGACGGCCGCCCCCTCGGCCGTGTGATCCGTGCCCCACGTCGCCGCCCGGCCCGTCGCGGCGCTCGCAACGTCGAGAAGTCAGCGAGGACTCCCGGTGCATTCCGTCGACAGCGGAGAGGACGTCCGGCGTCAGCCGGACCTGGACCAGCTGATGGTCTCCGCCGCCGGAGGCAACCGGGACGCCTTCGCCAAGGTGTACGACACCGTGGCCGGGCCGGTCATGGGCCTGGTGCGCCGGGTCCTGAGGGATTCCGCACAGTCGGAGGAGGTCACGCAGGACGTGCTGCTGGAGGTGTGGCGCACGTCCAAGCGCTTCCGGCCCGAACGCGGCAGCGCGATGACCTGGATCATGACGCTCGCCCACCGGCGGGCCGTCGACCGCGTACGCGCCTCGCAGGCCAGCCAGGACCGGGAGCGACGGGCGGCGGCGCTGAGCTCGGACACGCCCTTCGACGAGGTGAGCGAGCAGGTGGAGACCCGCCTGGAGTGGCAGCGGGTACGCCGCTGCGTGCACGCGCTCACCGACATCCAGCGCGAGTCGGTCGTCCTCGCCTACTACGGCGGCCTCACCTACAAGGAGATCGCGCAGTCCCTGTCCCTGCCGCTGGGGACGGTCAAGACCCGACTGCGGGACGGGATGATCCGCCTCCGCGACTGCCTGGGAGTGAAGGCGTGATCACCACCGACCCGCACGAGTCCTCGGCCGCCTACGTCCTGCACGCCCTGCCCGACGAGGAACGCCGGGAGTTCGAGGCGCACATGGCGGAGTGCGAGTCCTGCCGCCGGGAGGTCGCCGACCTGCGGCAGACCGCCGCACTCATCGGCCGGTCGACCGCCGAGACCCCGCCCGACGCGCTGCGCGCGCGTGTCCTGGGCCAGGTGGCCACCACTCCGCAGGACCCGGAGCCGGACCCGGGCACCGGCGCCGCGCGGGACCCCGGTCCGCGCGCCGGGACGGGACGGCCGGGCCGCCGCAGCCCCGTGCGGGCCCTCAAGCTGGCCCTGGCCGCTTCGGTGGCGGTCATCCTGGTGTGTCTGGGGCTCGCCGGATGGCAGCACCGCGAGGCATCGGACGCGAGGGCGTCGGCGCGGCACTACGAACAGCGGCAGGCGAACCTCACCAAGGTGCTCACGGCGCCGGACGTGCGCCTGGCGTCACAGGGCCTGGTCGAGGGCGCCACCGCCTCCGTCACCTTCTCCCGGAGCGAGGACACCGCCACGCTCGCCGTGTCAGGACTGCCGAGACTTCCGGAGGGCCGGACCTACGAGGCATGGTTCATGGACGACGGGACGCCCGTCCCGGCCGGTCTGCTCAGCAGGGACCCCGGACGTCAGGTGACCCTGCTCAAGGGGACGCTGGACAACGCGTCGGCGGTCGCCCTGTCCGTCGAGCCCGCCGGCGGCTCCACCAGCCCCACCACGGTTCCGCTGGGCGCCGTGCCCCTGCCGACCTGAGCGTGCCCCTGCCGACCTGAGAGGGACGTACGCACGGGCGGGACCATGCACGCATTTACGGGCCCGCACCCGCAGGTCCCTGCCCGGACGCCTGCGGGCCCGTGCCCCCAGGTCCCTGCTCAGGGACCTGCGGGCTGCCCGCAGGTCCTGCGCGTCGCACCGTTCCGCAGCTTTTCTCCCGATCACCCCAAACCTTCCTCCGGGTGCCTCCGAATCCCCTGTGCGACACCCGCTCAGCACCCTCTTCGGGACAGCATCATGACCCTCACGACCGCGCCACCGTCCTCACCGGCACCGCAGCCCCTCGCGGTGGACCGGCTCCGCGTCCCCCTGCCCGCCGGGCCGGAGGCCCCCTCGCGCGCCCGCCGTGCGGCCGCCGGTTTCCTCCAGCGGTCCTGGCCCTCCCTCGACCGGGACCGCTGCGACGACTTCCTGCTGATCGTGTCCGAGCTGGTCACCAACGCCGTCCGTCACGCACCCGGACCGAGCACCCTGACCCTGACCACCGCGCCCGGCACCCTCGACATCGCGGTGACCGACCGCTCCCGCACCCTGCCGGCCCCGAGGCCCCCCGACCTCAGCGACGGCACGGGCGGCATGGGCCTGCACATCGCCGAGGACCTCGGGGGCCGGATCTTCACGGAGGCGCTGACCGAAGGCAAGTGCGTGCACGCGGCGTTCGGCGGCTGCTGAGAACCCGGCCCCCTGGGACCGTCCCGTCACCAGGCTCCCGGCGCGGGCGGGGCGACCACCGGCGGACGGTCGTCACATGTGATCGTGTTCGGCAGCAGCCAGGGCGCCAGCCAGTCCCCCGTCGTACCGCCACCGTCGTTGCCACCGAGGTCGACCAGGGCGAACTCCGAGCCGGCGGGCGTGAAGTTGAAGGACCCGCAGTTGTTGACGCCCACGGCACCGACGTTGCGCGCGTCCACGTTCTCGAAGGTCGCCGACCCCGCCGCCCGCGCGCTGACCACGGACGTCCCCGTGCCGTCCACCCTGATGTCCTTGAAGTGCACGCCCCGGATCTTGTACGTGTCCTTCACGGGCCAGTCGGTGACCAGCATGATCGCGTTGTACGTGTTGTCGAGGAAGTGGTTCCGGGTCACCCGGATGTCCGCGTCGATGTCCTGGTCGAGGGCGAAGAACCAGATGGCGCCGAGCCCGATCCGCCAGTTCAGTTCGTACGTCCCCGCCCGGACCGTCGTGTTGTCGGTCAGATCGAGCCGCCCCCGGAACGCCTCCGCACCGAAGCGGGCGCCCACGTGCAGCGCGCTGCCCTCGCGGACGGGGTCGGCCACGAGGTTGCCGGACACGGTGTTGTCCGTGCCGCCGTAGATCGCGATGCCGTTGGCCAGGACCGGGCTCTGCACGGTGTTGCGGGCGAAGGTGTTGCCCGTGTTGGCGCGCTTCTCCGACCACATCGCCAGGCCGTCGTCACCCGAGTTGCGTACGAAGGTGTGGCTGACGGTCGAACCCGTGACACCGCCGTGGAAGTTGATGGCGTCGGCGATCTGGTCGACGATGACGTTGCCCGTGATCCGCAGGTTCGACATCGGGCCGTCGAACCACATGCCCACCTTGGTGTGGCGGATGTGCAGGCCCTCGACGGAGGAGTCGCTCATCGCCCCGCCGATGCCGTTCACCTGGTCGGTGTCGACGCGTTCGCGCACGTCACCCTCGATGGCGAATCCCGACAGGTGCACGTCGCGGCTGCCGCCGTCCGCCGCGTCCTTGCCGTAGAAGCCGACTCCCGTGTGCACCGAGCCGTCCGGCGCCGGGGTGCCGAGCGCCACCTCGCGGCCCTTGAACTTCGTGTACCAGCTCCCGGCACCCCGGATCGTGACGTCGTCGACGACGATGTGGCGGTTGACCTGGTAGGTGCCCGGCGGGACGTACACCGGCAGGTTCTTGCGCTGGGCGAAGGCGATCGCACGGTCCAGGGCGCCCGCGGAGTCCCTGCGCCCCGAGGGGTCGGCCCCGAACAGCAGCACGTTGGCGGCCTTCAGCTCGACGTGGGGCAGGCCGACGAGTTCGGAGTCGAGTACGTCGATGACCGTCCACGCCGCGCGGCTGCCGGCCGGCACCGTCAGGCGGACGGTGTCACCCGCTCCGTACCGCTTGCCCAGCAGCAGACGCTGCTCGTCGTAGAAGTGGCTCGGCCGGAAGGGCTTGGAGATCACCGGCGCGGGAGTCGTCTCGCTGGGCACGCAGGCGCACTCGGTGATCCACCAGCCGGGCTGGAGCAGCCCGGCCCCGGGGTCGTTGGTGAAGGGGTACTGGTTGTACAGCCAGGAGTACTGCGAGGTCAGCGTCATCGTCGAGCGCTTCTTGCCGTTGACCGCGACGTCGAGGGGCGCGGTGATGCCGCCCCCGCCCGGGGCGTCCGGGATGCTGTAGCGCACCGTGATCGCGTCGGCCGCCTCCGGCAGCGTGAACTCGACGTGCTCGCCGGGCACCAGCCGGACCGCCTTACGGCCCGAGGCCTCGGCGGGCAGGGTGTACGCGGCACGGTCGGGGCCGATGACCGTGCCGTTCGTCGCGGCGTTCTCCGCCTCCTGCTCGGCGAAGGGGACCTCGGCACCGCGGCCGGCGACCAGCGCGGGGGCGAGGCCCGCGCGCGTCACGACGGGCGCGGACGGCGCTGACGGTTTCCCCTCCGCGCCCTGGGCCGCGGGAACGCCGGTCAGCGCCCCCAGTCCGACAACGGCGGCCGTCAGCGCGGCGACCGTGATGTGACGTGACATCGCATGCCCGTTTCTCTCGGAAGGTGAGGCGACGTTAGGGCGCGCGGAACCATCACCACAAGAGGCGTGCGAGAACATTTCACCTTGCTGCTCAGTGCATGCAAGTCCACGTCATTTTTTTGCGCGGGAAGTTCACGCGGCGAACGCCGTCGGCCGGGCGGCGGTGCGCGGAGGGCGGCACGGGCGTCACGGCCCTCCCCGCCTCCGGGGCGAGGCCCGAGCCCCAGCCCCGGACCGGCCGACATACGCGCCTCACGCGCCCACGGTCCCGTCGACGCCCTCGCGCAGGAAGTCCGCGTGGCCGTTGTGGCGCCCGTATTCCAGCAGCACGTGCACCATCACCATGCGCAGCGACACGTCCTTCTCCCAGCGCGGCTGGCGACCCGTCAGGTCCAGGGAGACGGCCTCCCGCTCGATGCGGCGGGAGTTCTCGACCTCCGTCTCCCAGGCGCCGAACGCCTCGGCCCGGTTCGACGCGCTCGCGTCGTACGCGGCCTGGAAGTCGATCCGGTCCGACCAGACCATCGGGGCCTCGTTGTCGTCGAACACCCGGCGGAACCAGGCCCGTTCCACTTCGGCCATGTGCCGCACCAGGCCCAGCAGCGAGAGCGTCGAGGGAGGCATCGACCGCTGCCGCAGCTGCTCGTCGTCCAGTCCCTCGCACTTCATGGCGAGAGTGGCCCGGTGGTAGTCGAGAAAGGCCCGCAGCGTCTCGCGCTCGTCACCCGCGGTGGGCGGCCCCGTACGCACGTCGGTGGTCACCGGTCACACTCCTTCACGATGGGACGGAAGTGTTCAGTATCCGGCTCCACTTCGCGGCGGGGGACGCGGGAGTGCCCACCGGGCAGGAGGTACTACGGGGTGCCGCGCCGGTACCGCCGCCACGCCGCCCGCCCGGTGACGCACGTACGACGCCGGCCCCCGGGACGAATCCCGGGGGCCGGCGTCGTACGGATACTGCGGGTACCGCCTGGAGCTGCTGATCCGAGGATCAGAAGTCCATGTCACCGCCCGGCATGCCGCCCGGAGCGGCCGCAGAGGCCTTCTCCGGCTTGTCGGCGATGACGGCCTCGGTGGTGAGGAAGAGCGCGGCGATGGACGCGGCGTTCTGCAGAGCGGAGCGCGTGACCTTCGCCGGGTCGATGATGCCCTCGGCGATCATGTCGACGTACTCGCCGGTCGCGGCGTTGAGGCCGTGACCGATCGGCAGGTTGCGCACCTTCTCGACGATGACGCCACCCTCGAGACCACCGTTGACGGCGATCTGCTTGAGCGGGGCCTCCAGCGCGAGCTTCACGGCGTTGGCGCCCGTGGCCTCGTCACCGGTCAGGTCGAGCTTCTCGAAGACGGCCGAGGCCTGGAGCAGAGCCACGCCACCACCGGCGACGATGCCCTCCTCGACGGCGGCCTTGGCGTTGCGCACCGCGTCCTCGATGCGGTGCTTGCGCTCCTTGAGCTCCACCTCGGTGGCGGCGCCGGCCTTGATGACGGCCACGCCGCCGGCCAGCTTCGCGAGGCGCTCCTGGAGCTTCTCGCGGTCGTAGTCCGAGTCGGAGTTCTCGATCTCGGCACGGATCTGCTTGACGCGACCCTGGACCTGGTCGCTGTCGCCGCCACCGTCGACGATGGTCGTCTCGTCCTTGGTGATGACGACCTTGCGGGCGGTGCCGAGCAGGTCGACGCCGGCGTTCTCCAGCTTGAGGCCGACCTCTTCGGAGATGACGGTGCCACCGGTGAGGATGGCGATGTCGCCGAGCATGGCCTTGCGGCGGTCACCGAAGCCCGGAGCCTTGACGGCGACGGACTTGAAGGTGCCACGGATCTTGTTGACGACCAGGGTCGACAGAGCCTCGCCCTCGACGTCCTCCGCGATGATCAGCAGGGGCTTGCCCGACTGCATGACCTTCTCGAGCAGCGGAAGGAGGTCCTTCACGTTGCTGATCTTGGAGTTGACGATCAGGATGTACGGGTCGTCGAACGACGACTCCATGCGCTCCATGTCGGTGGCGAAGTACGCCGA
This sequence comes from Streptomyces sp. NBC_00178, assembly GCF_036206005.1. Classification (NCBI taxonomy): domain Bacteria; kingdom Bacillati; phylum Actinomycetota; class Actinomycetes; order Kitasatosporales; family Streptomycetaceae; genus Streptomyces; species Streptomyces sp. NBC_00178. The sequence continues at coordinate 4,141,302 of NZ_CP108143.1, read as the reverse complement.
GATGTAGCCCTTGTCGAAGCGCATACCCTCGGTGAGCTCCAGCTCCAGACCGAAGGTCTGGGACTCCTCGACGGTGATGACGCCTTCCTTGCCGACCTTGTCCATAGCCTCGGCGATCTTGGCGCCGATCTCGGTGTCAGCAGCGGAGATGGAGGCCGTCGAAGCGATCTGCTCCTTGGTCTCCACGTCCTTCGCCTGCTCCAGGAGGGCGGCGGAGACGGCCTCGACGGCCTTCTCGATGCCACGCTTCAGAGCCATCGGGTTGGCACCCGCGGCGACGTTGCGCAGGCCCTCGCGGACGAGCGCCTGAGCGAGAACGGTGGCGGTGGTCGTACCGTCGCCGGCGACGTCGTCCGTCTTCTTGGCGACCTCCTTGACCAGCTCCGCACCGATCTTCTCGTACGGGTCCTCGAGCTCGATCTCCTTGGCGATGGAAACACCATCGTTGGTGATCGTGGGCGCGCCCCACTTCTTCTCGAGGACGACGTTACGGCCCTTGGGGCCGAGGGTGACCTTGACGGCGTCGGCGAGCTGGTTCATCCCGCGCTCGAGACCGCGCCGTGCCTCCTCGTCGAACGCGATGATCTTGGCCATGTGAAGTGGTCCTCCCGGACAGGGGTGGATTGCTCCGGACCGAGAGGCGCCCGCGACGGACGGCCAGCGTGCTCGGTGGTTCCTTGCCCCACCGGGCCTGCGGGCCTCACCGGCCCGGTCCAAGTTCTGTCACTCTCACCTGGAGAGTGCTAACGCCAATGATTAGCACTCGACCCCCTCGAGTGCAAGCGCCTTCGGCGGCGGCTCGCTGGGCGGAGGGGGCGCGGGGGCGCATGCGGACGCGCGTAGGGCCCGTCCCCCTGCGGAGGAACGGGCCCTACGTGCGTGAGTGGTGTCGTATCGGCCGACCGCGCCGAGCTCAGCCGACGGCGAGCTTGACCATGTCCGCCTGCGGCCCCTTCTGGCCCTGCGAGATCTCGAATTCAACTCGCTGACCCTCTTCGAGGGTGCGGTACCCGTCCATCTGGATCGCGCTGTAGTGGACGAAAACATCCGCACCACCGTCGACCGCGATGAAGCCGTACCCCTTCTCCGCGTTGAACCACTTGACGGTGCCCTGAGCCATGCCCAACTCCCCTATTACTGGCCCTTGCACGAGACCGCACTTCGCGGTCCCGGGTCAGAACTCACCCTCCGACAGGAGAGGGTGGCGTGCGCCGGAACGCGTCGACCGCGGCTGAATGTATCTGCCCAACTGCCCTCTGCAACAGGGCAATCGGACGAGAATTCTGGGCGCGCGGGAACACCCGGACAGGTATGAACAGGAGGATTCCTGGGCAAGTCGGGCCAGGCAAAGGCCACTTATGCCTCAAGAGACTCACGCACTTTGGCTGCTTCTTGTCGCGGCCGGGCGCATTCTCATATGCGGGCGGCACGGGCAGCGGCGGGGACTTCCCCAACTCTACCGCGCTCAACCATGCAGAATGGCCCCCTCCGCTTCTCTTGCGGAGAGGGCCATCGTGCTCACGCTGCGGAGTCGCCGGACACCCGGCCGGGGCCGTCACTCCCCGTCCGCGTCCGTGCCGGGGATCAGCCTCCGGCGACGGCCGGGATGATCGAGACGCCGGCACCGTCCGGCGTCACCGCGTCCAGGCCGCCCTCGAAGCGCACGTCGTCGTCGTTGACGTACACGTTGACGAAGCGGCGCAGCTTGCCCTGGTCGTCCAGGACGCGGGCGCCGATGCCCGGGTGGTTCTGCTCCAGCGACGCGATGACCTCGGAGAGGATCGCCCCCTCGGCCTGGACCTCGGCCTGACCGCCCGTGTAGGTGCGGAGGATGGTGGGGATGCGGACCTTGACGCTCATGTCGGTGCCTTCCTTCGGGTCTCGGGTGGTCAGTTGGCGGCGGCGAGGCCCGCGTCGCGGAACGCGTCCAGGCTGGGCCGGATCGTCGCCGACAGGCCGGTCGTCGGGGCGACCGCGTCCAGCGTCTTCAGTCCGTCACCGGTGTTCAGGACGACGGTGGTCAGGGACGGGTCCAGCAGGCCGGCCTCGATCAGCTTCTTCGTCACGCCGACCGTCACACCGCCCGCGGTCTCCGCGAAGATGCCCTCGGTGCGGGCCAGTAGCTTGATCGCGTCCACGATCTGCTCGTCGTCGACGTCCTCCACCGCGCCGCCGGTCCGGCGGGCGATGTCCAGCACGTACGGGCCGTCGGCCGGGTTCCCGATGGCCAGGGACTTCGCGATCGTCTTCGGCTTCTGCGGCCGCACCACGTCGTGGCCGGCCTTGAAGGCGGTGGAGACCGGGGAGCAGCCCTCGGCCTGGGCGCCGAAGATCTTGTACGGCTTGTCCTCGACGAGGCCGAGCTTGATCAGCTCCTGGAGACCCTTGTCGATCTTGGTGAGCTGCGAACCGGACGCGATCGGGATGACGAGCTGGTCGGGCAGCTTCCAGCCGAGCTGCTCGCAGATCTCGTACGCCAGGGTCTTGGACCCCTCGCCGTAGTACGGACGCAGGTTGACGTTGACGAAGCCCCAGCCCTCACCGAGCGGGTCGCCGATGAGCTCCGAGCAGAAGCGGTTGACGTCGTCGTAGTTGCCCTCGATGCCGACCAGCTCGCCGCCGTACACCGCGGCCATGACGACCTTGCCCTGCTCCAGGTCGTGCGGGATGAACACGCACGAGCGGAAACCGGCGCGGGCCGCGGCGGCACCGACCGCACCGGCGAGGTTGCCGGTGGAGGAGCAGGAGAGCGTGGTGAAGCCGAAGGCGCGGGCGGCCTCGACGGCGATCGCGACGACACGGTCCTTGAAGGAGTGCGTCGGGTTGCCGGAGTCGTCCTTGACGTAAAGGCCGCCGGTCACGCCCAGCTCGCGGGCGAGGTTGTCGGCCTTGACGAGCTTCGTGAAACCGGGGTTGATGTTGGGCTTGTCCGCGACGTCGGCGGGGACGGGGAGCAGCGGCGCGTAACGCCAGATGTTGTCCGGTCCCTCGGCGATGCGCTTCTTCAGCTCTTCGGGGGAGCCGCTCGGCAGGTCGTACGCCACTTCGAGCGGCCCGAAACAGGACGCGCAGGCGAAAAGGGGGCCGAGTTCGAAACGCTCACCGCATTCGCGGCAGGAAAGCGCTGCGGCGGGACCGAGATCCACGGCGGAAGAATTGGTGTTTGCTGCAACTGTCTGCACGGCCATGATGGCGGAGGCCCTTTCTCCTCATCTTCCTTGCGACGTATTTCGCCACAAGACGGAATTGGCACCTTCCCCACCGTGACCTCGCGGTCGGCAGGAGGGTTGCCGGGACTTCAACGGGCCGTTCCCTCAGTCCCTCTGGATGAGCGCTATGGCACCGGACCAGCGATCCGGGCGTTTATCGGCGGAGCCACCCCGACATGCGAGGGCCATCCGCGTTGTTCAAGACTGTAACCGAAGCACCGGTCGGCCGAGAGGGTCGTCCGAACCGCGAGATGGATCACACACAGGGAGTATCGACCGTGCTGGAAGAGGTGGAACGCTGGCTGACCAGGCGTTCCTGGTCGGCCGACGACCGCCCGCTCGACCGCCTCACGGCCGCGCGGGCGAGGGATCCGCGCCGCGCCCGCGTGAGCGTCGTCCTGCCCGCGCTGAACGAGGAGGCGACGGTCGGCGCCATCGTCACGGAGATCCGCCGCGAGCTGATGGAGAAGGTCCGGCTCGTCGACGAGCTGGTGGTGATCGACTCCGGTTCCACCGACGCCACGGCCGAGGTCGCGCGCCGCGCGGGCGCCCGGGTCGTCCACCGGGACTCCGTACTCCCCCGGATACCCGCCCTGCCCGGCAAGGGCGAGGTCCTGTGGCGCTCGCTGCTGGTGACGAGCGGCGAGATCGTCTGCTTCGTCGACGCCGACCTGAGGGACTTCTCGGCCGGTTTCGTGTCCGGCATCGTCGGCCCCCTGCTGACCGACCCCTCGGTGCAGTTCGTCAAGGCGATGTACGACCGCCCGCTCGGCGAGGCCGCGGGCCAGGGCGGACGCGTCACCGAACTCGTGGCCCGCCCGCTGCTCAACCTCCACTGGCCCCGGCTGGCCGGATTCGTGCAGCCGCTGGGCGGCGAGTACGCGGTGCGCCGTTCCCTGCTGGAACAGCTCCCCTTCCCGGTCGGCTACGGAGTGGAGCTGGGCCTGCTGGTCGACGCCCTGCACACGGTGGGCCTGGACGCGCTGGCCCAGGTCGACGTCGGTGTGCGCAGACACCGCCACCAGGACGGCCAGGCGCTCGGACGGATGGCGGCGGCGATCTACCGGACGGCGCAGCTGAGGCTGTCCCGGGGCCCGCTCGTGCGCCCCGAGATCACGCAGTTCGAGCGGGGGCCCGGCGGATTCGTCCCGCGCACCCACGCGGTGGACACGGAGGAGCGGCCGCCGATGCGGGAGATCGCGGAGTACGCCTCCCGGAACGCCGCCTGAGGGCTGTCCCGTGATCCGCCGGGGATTGCGGGACAGCCCTCAGCGGTTTCCGGCCACCGCCTCCGCGCTCCGGATCTCCCGCCGTTCCTCACGTTTGGCACCTTCCCCCACGGGCTAGGTTCGGGTACATGGTCTCCGAGCACGCTGCCCAGGTCCTCGTCGCGTCCAACCGCGGCCCGGTGTCGTACGCCCTGCGGGAGGACGGCACGCTCGACTCGAAGCGCGGTGGCGGCGGGCTCGTCTCCGGCCTCAGCGCCGTCGACGACAAGCTGTGGGTGTGCGCCGCTCTCGGTGACGGCGACCGGGAGGCGGTCCGCAGGGGCGTGTCCGAGCCCGGCGTGCGCATGCTCGACATCGACGCCGGGGTCCACGAGGACGCCTACAACGGCATCGCGAACTCCGTCCTCTGGTTCGTCCACCACATGATCTACCAGACGCCGGTGGAGCCCGTCTTCGACGCGGAGTTCCGCCGGCAGTGGGCGTCCTACGAGGCGTACAACCGGGCCTTCGCCGAGGCACTGGCCGAGGAGGCGGGCGAGGGCGCCGCGGTCCTCGTGCAGGACTACCACCTCTCGCTGGTCCCCGGCATGCTCCGCGAGCTGCGCCCCGACCTGCGGATCGGGCACTTCTCGCACACCCCCTGGGCCCCCGTCGACTACTTCCGCCTGCTGCCCGACGACATCGGCGAGCAGCTCCTCAAGGGCATCCTCGGCGCCGACCGCGCCGCTTTCCTGACGCGCCGCTGGGCGGACGCCTTCATCGGCTGCTGCACGGAGATCCTCGGCGGCACCGGGCGCACCCGGATCGGTGTGCACGGACTGGGGGCGGACGCGGACTTCCTGCGCCGCCGCTCCCGCGAGTCGGACGTGGACGACCGCATGGAGACGCTGCGGGAGCAGGTGGGCGCGGGCCGGCGCACCATCGTGCGCGTGGACCGGACCGAGCTCTCCAAGAACATCGTCCGCGGGCTCCACGCCTACCGGGCCCTGCTGGAGGAGCGCCCCGAGTGGCGCGAGCGGGTGGTGCACATCGCCTTCGCCTACCCCTCGCGGCAGGACCTCGCGGTGTACCGGGACTACACGGCCGAGGTCCAGCGGGTCGCCGACGCGATCAACGCGGACTTCGGCACGGAGGGCTGGACGCCGGTCCTGCTCCACGTCGACGACGACTTCGCCCGCTCGCTCGCCGCGTACCGGCTGGCCGACGTCGCCCTCGTCAACCCGATCCGCGACGGCATGAACCTGGTCGCCAAGGAGGTCCCCGTCGTCTCCGACGACGGCTGCGCGCTGGTCCTCTCCCGGGAGGCGGGCGCCTACGAGGAACTGGGCGAGGACGCCGTCGTGGTCAACCCGTACGACGTGTCGGCCACGGCGCGGGCGCTGCACGAGGCACTGACCATGGAGTCCGACGAGCGGTCGGCGCGCTCGAAGCGCCTCGCCGCCGCGGCGACCGCGCTGCCGCCGCAGCAGTGGTTCCTGGACCAGCTGGAGGCGCTGCGGGCCTGAACCTCCGCCGGGCCCGGCCGCGCTCGACCCCGGGGTCCGGGCCCGGCGGGCCCGGACCCCGTCGCGCAGGCGGCCCACGTCGCGCAGGCGGTCAGTCCCGGGCGGCCTGTCCGGCCAGGGCCCGCAGCAGACCCGCCACCGCCGCCGGGCCGGACACCAGCAGGTCGGCCCGCTCCGCGAGTTCGGGCACCTCCGAGCCGCTGCACACCAGCAGGCCCTGGACGCCTCCGGCCCTCAGCTTCTCCACGGCGGCGTAGGCGGCGAGGTCGCCCAGGTCGTCACCCGCGTAGAGGACGGTGTCCGCCCCCGTCTCCCGGACGAACTCCTCCAGCGCCACGCCCTTGTCCATGCCGGCGGGGCGCAGTTCCAGGACGAGGCGGCCGGGTTCGACGATCAGGCCGTGGCGGGCCGCGAGGCTGCTCAGCGGCGCACGCAGCGCCTCGAACGCGGCTTGCGGGTCCGTGGCGCGGCGGGTGTGGACCGCCACCGCGCGGCCCTTCTCCTCGATCCAGGTGCCCTCCCCGGCCCCGGCCTCCTCGATCACCCGGGGAAGTTCGGCGCGCACGGCCTCGACGCCGGGGTCGGGTGCGGGTGCGTGGACGCGGTCGTCGGCGGCGTCCCAGCGTTCGGCGCCGTAATGCCCGAGTACGACGAGGTGGTCGAGGCCGGGCGCCCCGGCGAAGCCTCCGAAGCGCACCGCCGTGCCGGCCGGGCGCCCGGTGATCACCGCGACGGCGGCGACCCGCGGCGCGAGCGCCGACAGGGCCGGGACGACGTCCGGATGGGCGCGGGACCGCTCGGGGTCCGGGACGATGTCGGCGAGCGTGCCGTCGAAGTCGAGCGCGATCACCGCGCGCCCGGGCCGGGCCAGCAGCGCGGCGAGGCCGTCACGGCCGGCCTGGGTGGACGGGGTCGGGAGGGGGTGGTCCTGAGTGCCCATGCGGCCGAGCGTAGCGGGCGGACCCCCCGGCCGCGCGGTCCCCCTCGGGGCCGCCCGCGCCGGAAGGCGACGCCCCCGCGGCCGCGCTCAGCGGCGGCCCCGCCTCGCGTCGCGGACCCGGCGGAGCCTGTTGACCGTCACCGGGTCCTCCGCCAGCGCGCGGCGGTCGTCCAGGAGCGCGTTCAGCAGTTGGTAGTAGCGGACCGGAGACATGTCGAGCTCTTCTCGGATGGCCCGCTCCTTCGCCCCGGGGCCGGGCCAGGAGCGCCGCTCCATGGCCAGCACCGCGCGCGCCTGGTCGGAGAGCGGGTCGGCGGTCATGTCGGCCAACCTACTCCGCGCTCTCCGCCTGCCGGGCCTTGGTCGCGATGTCCACGAGCACGGCCTCCGGGTTGGCGCCGGGCTCGACCGCGGTGCCGATCTCCTTCTTGATCGTCTCGCTGGCCTTCGCCCAGGACGTCTTGCCGAAGGGGGGCAGCTGCGAGTTCGGCAGTGCCTCCAGGAACGCGTGGAGCGGCTTGTGCTTGTCGTCGGCCTCCATCGCCTCGGAGGCGGTGCCGGTGACGGGCAGCAGGTCGTACTGGTCGGCGAACGCCAGCACGTTCTCGTCCTCGTAGGCGAAGTTGAGGAACTTGCCGATCGCGGCCCGGTTGCCGTGCTCCTTGAAGCCCATCATCCAGTCGGCCACGCCCATCGAGCCCTCGGTGGGGCCGTCGTTCCCCGGGAGGGGGACCATACCGACCTCGACGCCCTTCTTCTCGGCCTCCTGCATGAGCGTCGGGTGGCCGTTGAGCATGCCCACGTCGCCCTTGGTGAAGGCCTCGAAGGCCTGGGCCCGGTCCAGCTTGCCGGGCGACACGGGACCGGTGAGGCCCTTGTCGACGAGGTTGGACTTCAGCCACTTGAAGGTGGCTATGTTCGCCGGGGAGTCGATGTCGTAGTTGCCGACCTCGTCGGTGTAGCCGCCGCCCCCGCTGAGGAGCCACATCAGGGTCTCGGCCTGGGACTCCTCCTCGCCGAGGGGCAGCGCGAAGGGGTAACTCACCCCGCGCTGCTTGAGGGCCGCGGCGTCGTCGCGGATGTCGTCCCACGTCTGCGGGGCCGTGATGCCCGCCCGGGTGAACATCTTCTTGTTGTAGAAGAGCAGGCGGGTGCTGGCCACGAACGGCAGGCCGTAGAGCTTGTCGTCGACCTTGCCCGCGTCGGTGAGCGAGGGCAGGAAGTTGGCTCCCGTACGGATCGTGATCATCTCGTCGGCGGTGTAGAGCTTGCCCGCCTCGGCGTAGTCGGCGTAGGCGCCGATCTGCGCGATGTCGGGGGCGTCGCCCGCCTCGACCATCTCGGCGACCTTGCGGTCGACGTCCTTCCAGGAGTAGACGGCGACGTCGACCTTGATCCCGGGGTTCTTCTGCGTGAACTTCGCCGCGACGTCGTCCCAGTAGTGCTGGGAGCTGTTCTCCGCGCCGGTGCCGTAGTCGGCCGCGACCAGTTTCAGAGTGACGTCACCGCCCCCCGTGTCCGAACCGCATCCCGACAACGTCGCCGTCATGCCGAGTGCGGCAACCGCCGCGGTCAGACCCACAAAGCGCCGCTGCACAGCCTGTCCATCCCTACATTGGTTGCCGGGTCCACCGCACGAGCGGTGACCCGCGATCCTGCCTCAGGTCCGGCGTGGAGGTCTACACCACCCGGAGTATCGATTCGGCAATCTAGCAGGGCCGTTTTGTATGGATGGTCAACAAACCGCGCTAGTGGACTAGACCTTTTAGGGGTCGGCGGGCGAAACTGTCTTCCGTGAGACACGTCATCGCCCTCGATGTGGGCGGCACAGGAATGAAGGCCGCCCTGGTCGGGGCCGACGGCACGCTGCTCCACGAAGCACGCCGCGCGACCGGCAGGGAACGCGGCGCCGACGCCGTCGTGGAGACCATCCTCGGCTTCGCCGCGGACCTGTACGCCCACGGCCGCGAGCAGTTCGGCGAGGGTGCCGTCGCCGCCGGTGTCGCCGTGCCCGGCATCGTCGACGCGGAGCGCGGCATCGCCGTGTACGCCGCCAACCTCGGCTGGCGCGACGTGCCCCTGCGGAAGCTCCTCGGCGAGCGGCTCGGCCCGATTCCCGTGGCGCTCGGCCACGACGTCAGGACCGGCGGCCTCGCGGAGGGCCGGATCGGCGCGGGCCGGGGCGCCGACCGCTTCCTCTTCGTCCCCCTGGGCACCGGGATCGCCGGCGCCATCGGCATCGCCGGCACCATCGAGGCGGGCGCACACGGCTACGCCGGCGAGATCGGCCACGTCGTCGTCCGGCCGGACGGCCCGGACTGCGGTTGCGGACAGCGCGGCTGCCTGGAGACCCTCGCCTCCGCCTCGGCGGTGTCCAGGGCCTGGGCCGCCGCCTCCGGCGACCCCGACGCCGACGCCGCGGACTGCGCGAAGGCGGTGGCCTCGGGCGACCCCGCGGCCGTCGGCGTGTGGCAGGACGCCGTCGACGCGCTGGCCGCCGGACTGGTCACGGCACTCACTCTGCTGGACCCCCGCACGCTCATCATCGGTGGCGGTCTCGCCGAGGCAGGGGAAACCTTGTTCACACCACTGCGTGCGGCCGTCGAGGAACGGGTCACGTTCCAGAAGCTGCCCCACATCGTCCCGGCGGCCCTCGGGGACATCGCCGGATGCCTGGGCGCAGGGCTGCTCGCCTGGGATCTACTCTCCACGGAGGTTTCCGCCTGATGGCCGGACGCGCAGACAGCACAGTCCTCGCAGGGGCCCGGGTGGTACTGCCCACCGGGACCGTCGAGAACGGCCGGGTGATCGTCGAGGGCACCCGGATCGCCGGCAGCACGCCGGAGGGCGCCCGGACCGTCGACCTCACCGGCCACTGGCTGGTCCCCGGATTCGTGGACATCCACAACCACGGCGGCGGCGGCGCGTCCTTCGCGACCGGCTCGGCCGAGGACGTCCTGGCCGGGGTACGGGCGCACCGCGCACACGGCACGACGACCGTCGTGGCCTCCACCGTCACCGGCGAGATGGACTTCCTGGCCCGGCAGGCGGGCCTGCTCTCCGAACTGGTCGAACAGGGCGAGCTCGCCGGCATCCACTTCGAGGGTCCCTTCATCTCGCCGTGCCGCAAGGGCGCCCACAGCGAGGGACTGCTCCGCGACCCCGACCCGGCCGAGGTGCGCAAGCTGCTCGACGCGGCCCGCGGGACGGCCCGGATGGTCACCCTGGCCACCGAACTCCCCGGCGGCATCGAGTCCGTACGCCTGCTCGCCGAACACGGCGTGATCGCGGCCGTCGGCCACACCGACGCGTCGTACGAGCAGACCGTCGAGGCGATCGACGCCGGCGCCACCGTCGCCACGCACCTCTACAACGCGATGCCCGCCATCGGCCACCGCACGCCCGGTCCCGTCTCGGCCCTCCTGGAGGACGAGCGGGTCACCGTCGAGCTGATCAACGACGGCACCCACCTGCACCCGGCCGCCTTCGAACTCGCCTACCACCACGCGGGGGCGCACCGGGTCGCGCTGATCACCGACGCCATGGACGCGGCCGGTGCGGGCGACGGCCACTACGAGCTCGGCCCGCTCGCGGTCGAGGTCAGGGACGGGGTCGCCCGCCTCGTGGAGGGCGGGTCCATCGCGGGCTCCACCCTCACCCTGGACACCGCGTTCCGCAGGGCCGTCCGAATCGACCGGATCCCCGTCGAGGACGCCGTCCAGTCCATCTCCGCCACCCCGGCACGGCTTCTCGGCATGTACGACCGGATCGGCTCGCTGGAGCCGGGCAAGGACGCCGACCTGGTGGTCCTGGACGCGGACTTCGCGCTCAGGGGCGTCATGCGCCGCGGCGAGTGGATCGTCGACCCCCGCGAGGGATGACGGCCCGTCACCGGCCGACGGCGGGTTGAACACGTAACGAAGAGACGGCGGTTGTCCCGGAAACCTGGGACGGCCGCCGCCTCTTTGGCATGATCACCGAGGACAGCGCCGCGGGGGGACGGCGCACGGGCACGGACGACCAAGGAAGCGGGGGCCGGTACGGGTGATACTGACCGTCACGCTGAACACGGCACTCGACCTGACGTACGCCGTCCCCGCCCTCGTCCCGCACACCACCCACCGCGTCGGCGAGGTGACCGAGCGGCCCGGCGGCAAGGGCGTCAACGTCGCCCGGGTGCTCTCCTCACTCGGCCACGACGCCGTGGTCACCGGCTTCGCCGGAGGCTCCAACGGGACCGTGCTGCGCGAACTCCTCGGCGCCCTCCCGAACCGCCCCACCGACGCGCTCGTGACCGTCGCCGGGAACACCCGCCGCACACTCGCCGTCGTCGACCGCACCACCGGGGAAACCACCCAGCTCAACGAGCCGGGGCCGCACATCGGCTCCGACGAGTGGGCCGTCCTCCTGGGCACCTACCGCGATCTGCTGACCGGCGCCGACGCCGTCGCCCTCTGCGGCAGCCTCCCGCCCGGTATCCACGTCGGCGCGTACGCGGAGCTGATACGGCTCGCCCGCGCCGCGGGCGTACCCGTGCTCCTGGACACCGACGGGGAGCCCCTGCGGCGCGGCATCGCCGCCCGTCCCGACCTCGTCAAGCCCAACGCGGACGAACTGGCGCGGCTCACCGGGGCCCGCGAGCCCCTGCGCGCCACCCGCGACGCCCGCCGCCGCGGGGCGCGCAGCGTCGTCGCCTCGCTCGGTCCGGACGGCCTCCTCGCCGTGACCCCGGACGGCATCTGGCGCGCGGCACCGCCGTCAGCGGTGCGGGGCAACCCCACGGGTGCGGGCGACTCCGCCGTGGCCGGTCTGCTGTCCGCCCTCGCGGAAGGGCTGGGCTGGCGGGAGCGGCTGGGCCGGGCGGTGGCCCTGTCGACCGCGACGGTCATGGCCCCGGCGGCAGGCGAGTTCGACCGCGCCGCCTACGAGGACCTGCTGACCCGGGTCGCCGTCGAACCGCACGCCCCGGCCGCCTGACGCGCCGGGCGGGAGCCCGGGGGACGCGGTCCGGAAAGCACCACGTCCCGGTCATCGCCGTGCGACGACCGGGACGGTGGAACAGCTCCGCGGTGACTGACGAGCTCGTGCGCGGTCAGCTCTCGACGTGGCCCGACTTCAGCGACAGCTGGTCGAGGTTGGCGTCGCAGGAGTCACCCTCGTTGCACGAGAGCATCAGGGTGTTCGACCCCTTCTTCAGCTGGACGTAGGCGAACGTCGTCGTCCAGCCCTTCTCCAGGTCGCCCTCCGCCGCGTTCGCGAAGTTCTTCATGTTGATGGACCGGGGCGCCTCGTCGTTGACCGTCAGGGAGGTCTTCGCGTCCCTGCCGGGCACGCCGTAGGTCACGAACAGCGTGTACGCGCCCTTGTCGGGCACGTCCACCGTCCAGGTCGCCGACCGGCCGACCTCGTTGAGGCTGATGTACTGGCCGTTGGCACCCTTGGCACCCTTGACGGAGTTGTCCAGCGAGGCCGTGCCGCCCAGCGTCAGCGTCGCCGCGTCCTGCTTGGGCAGCTCGACGGGCTCCTTGGACGGCTTGTCGGACTTCTCCGGCTTCGGGGACTCCGACACCTCGCCGGCCGCACCCGTCGACGTGCCCGCCTGGTCCTTCTTCTTGTCGCTGTCGTCGCCCGTCATCAGCGCCGCGCCGATGCCGATGAGCACGACCGCGACCACGGCGACGGCCGCGATCAGCAGCGCCTTCGTGTTGGGACCGCCACGTCCGGGGCCGCCGCTCCTTCCGCCGCCGTGCGGTACCGACCCGTGCTGCGCGGTGACCGCGCCACCCGGGTAGGTCTCCGGCGCCGCGTACTGCGCGCTGGGCTGGCTGTACTGCTGGTTCGGCTGACCGCCGTACTGCTGGTTCGGCTGGCCGTACTGCTGGGGCTGCTGGCCGTACGCCTGCTGCGGCGGGACCTGCCCGTACTGGCGCTCGCCCACCGCCCGCACCTGGTTGTACGACGTTCTCGGCCTGCCGGGCTGTGCGGCAGGACCCGGGTAGCCGTAGCCGCCCTGCCCGGGCGGCTGTGCGCCCGCCGCCTGCCCGTCCGCGTACAGATAGCCGAACGGATCGTCGTCCTCGGGCTTGCTCGCGCCGTTGTTTCCGGCCGTCATCCCTGGGTCACTCCTCACCATGTCGCCAGCCGTCGCCGACCGGCCGAGCCTACCCCGAACGGAGCACACGTCGAATTGCCGTCGGCCGCACGGGAAAACCGGACGGGGTACGGGCACCGCAAGGGCGTGAACGTCAGCCGGCCCTGCGGTGAACCTTCGAACGGGACCGCTTCTCCATGTACATCCGCTGGTCCGCGGAGTGCAGGACCTCTTCCCCGGTCATGCCGCACTCGGCCCAGCCGATCCCGAAACTCGCCCCGACCCTGACGGCCCGGCCGTCCACCCGGATGGGCGGAATGATGGCGTTACGCAAGCGTACGGCCAGGTCCGCGGCATCCGCGGCCCCGAGACCGTCCGCGAGGACGACGAATTCGTCACCCCCGAGCCGCGCGACGGTGTCGCCGTCCCGCACGCAGGTCGTGAGGCGCCGGGCGACCTCGATGAGAACCGCGTCACCCGCGTGGTGCCCGAAGCGGTCGTTGATGGACTTGAATCCGTCGAGGTCGCAGAAGAGCACCGCGAGCCCCTTGGTCCCGTCGTCGCGCTCCGCGTCGGGTGCCACGGCGTGCACGTGGTGGTCGTAGGGGCCGACACCCGCCATCGTCTCGGGCTCGTACCCGTGCACCGGGGAGCCGCCGCCGTACGCCGCGTCGAGGGCCTCGACCGCACTGGAGGTGGCCGAGGAGTGAGGCCTCTCACACAGCCGCGCGGCGAGCCGTGAGCGCAGCTCCGCGCTGTTGGGCAGACCGGTCAGCGCGTCGTGCGAGGCCCGGTGCGCGAGGTGCAGCTCGTTGCGCTTGCGCTCCTCGATGTCCTCGACGTGCGTCAGCAGGAAGCGGGGCCCGTCGGTGGTGTCGGCGACGACCGAGTTGCGCAGCGAGACCCAGAGGTACGTGCCGTCCCTGCGGCCCAGACGCAGTTCGGCCCGCCCGCCCTCGGCGGACGTGCGGAGCAGGGTGCCGATGTCCTCGGGATGGACGAGGTCGGCGAAGGAGTAGCGGCGCAGGACGGACGCCGGGCGGCCCAGGAGGCGGCAGAGCGCGTCGTTGGTGCGCAGCAGCCTGCCGTGCTGGTCACCGCCCATCTCGGCGATCGCCATGCCGCTGGGCGCGTACTCGAAGGCCTGGCGGAAGGATTCCTCACTGGCCCGCAGCGCCTGCTGCTCGCGCTCCAGCCGGACGAGGGCGCGCTGCATGTTCGCCCGGAGGCGGGCGTTGCCGATCGCGATGGCGGCCTGGGAGGCGTACATCTGGAGGGCTTCCCGGCCCCAGGCTCCCGGGCGGCGGCCGTTGCGCGGCCCGTCGACGGATATGACCCCCAGGAGGTCCAGACCTCCGCCGGAGGCGTACATGGGAGCGTAGAGGCGGTCGAGGGGGTGCCACTCGTCCTCGAAGCGGGGCTCCGGCCCCTCGGTGTGCCATTGCGGCACGTCGTCGTCGAGGAGCACCCAGCCCTCGGTGTGGGGTATGAAACGGAGGTCGTCCCAGGCCTCACCCATCGACAGCCTGCGCTCCCACGACGCGCGGGAGCCGACGCGGCCGGTGATCAGGGCCTCGGCGGCGGTGTTGCCGGCGAACGCGGCGACCACGAGATCGCCGTCGGGGCGGACGAGGTTCACGCAGCCCAGTTCGTAGCCGAGCCCGGCGACGATGCCGTCGGCCACGCTCTGCAGCGTGTCCGCCAGGCTCCGCGCCGTGTTGAGATCAGCGACCGCCTGGTGCAGCTGCCGCATGGTCGCAAGACGGACGTACGGCTCCGACTCGGCCTCCATTGCTCGCACTCCCTGAGACCTCGACAGCAACTCCAGGTGTCATATCGACGTACTTATCGCAGTGTCACCGCCACTGAATCACAGTGAGCTGCGCACTCGGTACACAGGGTCAACAAATATTGCTCTCTGTGACTCAAGTCACAACACATGGTAAAGGCATCCCGCCCACGCCCTCCGGCACCCCCGACGCTCGCGGAACGCGCATCCGGGCGGACGGTCCCCGGTCCTAGGACCCGGCTGGTCCCCTGGCCCGATGCGGGAGCCCTTCCCGTGGCGTTAGCGTGCCCGGTGTGCTGCAGAAGACTCCCCCCACCCCACGTCCCGAGGCCGTCCCCCATCCTGAGGGGGTGAGCAACGACGAATTCCGCGCCGCCCTCTCCCGCCTGGCCGCCGGGGTGGTGCTCGTCACCGCCCAGGAACCGCCGCTCGACGAGCACGGCCGCGGCGAGGACGTCGGCATGACGGCGACCTCGTTCGTCTCGGTCTCCCTGGACCCGCCGCTGGTGATGGTGAGCCTGCGCAACGACTCGCGGATGGACGACCTGCTGGCCGAGCAGCCCCTGTGGTCGGTGTCGGTACTGGCGGAGAGCCAGCGGCAGATCGCGGGCCGGTTCGCCATGAAGGGCAGGATCAGCGACCGGCTGCTGTTCGCGGACCTGCCCTTCATACGGGGCGGGATCACGGGCGCGCCCCTGGTCTCCGGAGCGCTCGCCACCCTGGAGTGCCGCACCGAGCAGAGCGTGGTCGCCGGCGACCACACGCTGGTGATCGGCCGGGTGCTCACGGCGTCCCTGCCGAACGCGGACGCCGAGCCCCTCGCCTACTTCAAGGGCCGTTACCGCAAGCTGGGCTGACCGCCCGGCCTCCCCGGCCGGTCCGGGCGCACGGCCCGGCGCCTACCAGTCGCGGCCCGAGCGTCCGCGCTTCGTGTCGCCGCGCTGCTTCTTCTCCCGCAGGCGCCGCTCGTTGATCCCGCGCGGGATCTTCTTCTTGAGGCGCGGCTTGGGCGGCGGCGCGGTGGCCTCCGCCAGCAGAGCCGCCATCCGCACGGCGGCCGTCTCCCGGTTGCGCCACTGCGAGCGGTGCTCCGAGGCCCGTACGGACACCACCCCGCCCACCAGCCTGCCCGCGAGACGTTCGAGCGCGCGCGCCTTCCAGACCTCGGGCAGCGACTCGGTCGCGGCGAGGTCGAACCGGAGCTCCACCTGGGAGTCACTGGTGTTGACGTGCTGCCCGCCGGGCCCGGAGGACCGCGAGAAACGCCACATGAGCTCGGCCTCCGGGAGGGAGACCGAACCGCGGATGACATAGGGCCCGGACATGACACCCATGTTCCCCGGCCCGCGGCCCGTCCGTCACCTTGTTTTGCGAGCGTTCGGCCAGAAGTTCGGCAAAGAAAGTAAAGCGAGCAGGAACCTCGTGGTCTCTTGTCTGCGTTAGGACGGGTGACGGTAGCTTTCGTGATGGCACGAAAGCCCGCACACGACGAGGAAAGGGACTTCCCATGGCTGTAAGCCTGTCCAAGGGCGGCAACGTCTCGCTCACCAAGGAGGCCCCGGGCCTGACCGCCGTCACGGTCGGCCTCGGCTGGGACGTCCGCACCACCACCGGCACCGACTTCGACCTCGACGCCTCGGCGATCGCGGTCAACAACGCCGGCAAGGTCTACTCCGACGGCCACTTCGTCTTCTTCAACAACAAGGCGACGCCGGACCAGACCATCGTCCACACCGGTGACAACATCACGGGCCAGGGCGAGGGCGACGACGAGCAGATCAACGTCAACCTCGCGGGCCTCCCGGCGGACATCGACAAGATCGTGTTCCCCGTCTCCATCTACGACGCCGAGGCCCGCAGCCAGAACTTCGGCCAGGTGCGGAACGCCTTCATCCGCATCATCAACCAGGCCGGCGGCACCGAGATCGCCCGCTACGACCTGAGCGAGGACGCCGCCACGGAGACCGCCATGGTCTTCGGCGAGCTCTACCGCAACGGCGCCGAGTGGAAGTTCCGCGCGGTCGGCCAGGGCTACGCCTCGGGCCTGCGCGGCATCGCCCAGGACTTCGGCGTCAACCTCTGACGCACGGAATCCGCCCACCGGGAGCCCCCGTCCGAGCGCGTTCGGACGGGGGCTCCCGTGCGTCACATAGCGGACACACGCGCACTCCAGTCGGACAAGAAGTGGTCAAAAACTTGTGAGGTAATTGTCGGCGTCCCGTCAATTGCGTTCATTCGGTGGCACGCTCTCCGCTCGTAACCCCCACAGGAACGAGCAACGGAGAAGGCATGACCCCCCACATGAACACCCGTCGCGCCGCCGCCCTGGCCGCAGTTGCCGCGATGGTCGTCGTCGGCGTGCAGACCGGTACCGCCTCGGCCGGTCCCAACGCCGGTGACGGCAAGGCCTCTTCGTCCGGCGCCACCGCCCTCGGCGTGAACACCGCGGCGCTGCGCTCCACCGCCCTGCGCGCCGCACAGAGCGACGCACCGGCCGCCGCGGCAGCCCTCGGACTCGGCAGCCAGGAGAAGCTGATCGTCCGTGATGTCGTCAAGGACGCCCACGGCACCGTGCACACCCGCTACGAGCGCACCTACGCCGGGCTGCCGGTCCTCGGCGGCGATCTGATCACCCACACCGCCGCCGACGGAACGTCCAAGGGCGTGGACAAGGCCGCCGCGGCGCGCATATCCGTGCCGTCGACCCGGCCCGAGGTGAAGTCGGCGGCGAGCGCCCGCAAGGTCGTCTGGGCGCGCGGCGGCAAGCCGGTCCTCGCCTTCGAGTCCGTGCGGACGGGAGTACGGAAGGACGGCACACCCAGCAGGCTCCACATCATCACGGACGCCACGACCGGCAAGAAGCTGCACAGCTTCGAGGCCGTGGAGACCGGCACCGGCAACAGCCAGTACAGCGGTGAGGTGGCCCTCTCGACCACCAAGGGCGCCTCGGGCTTCGAGCTGACCGACGGTGAGCGCGGCGGCCACAAGACCTACGACCTCAACCAGGGCCAGGCCGGCACCGGCGCCCTCGTCACCGACGCCGACGACACCTGGGGCGACGGCACCGGCGACGACCGCCAGACCGCCGCCGTCGACGCCCACTACGGCGCGGCCAAGACCTGGGACTTCTACAAGTCCGAGCTCGGCCGCGACGGGATAGCCGGGGACGGCCGGGCCGCCTACTCCCGCGTCCACTTCGGCAACGCCTACGTCAACGCGTTCTGGGACGACAGCTGCTTCTGCATGACCTACGGCGACGGGGCCGACGACAAGAGCGCGCTCACCGCCATCGACGTCGCGGGCCACGAGATGAGCCACGGCCTGACCGCCGCCACCGCCAACCTCGAATACGCGGGCGAGTCGGGCGGTCTCAACGAGGCGACCAGCGACATCTTCGGCACCTCCGTCGAGTTCTTCGCCGACAACACCACCGACGCCGGGGACTACCTCATCGGCGAGAAGATCGACATCAACGGCGACGGAACCCCGCTGCGCTACATGGACAAGCCCAGCAAGGACGGCGGCTCGGCGGACTACTGGGACGCCGGCGTCGGGGACCTGGACGTGCACTACTCCTCGGGTGTCGCCAACCACTTCTTCTACCTGCTGGCCGAGGGCAGCGGCGCGAAGACCATCGGCGGCGTCGACTACGACTCCCCGACCTCCGACGGCTCGAAGGTCACCGGCATCGGCCGCCAGAAGGCCTACCAGATCTGGTACAAGGCGCTCTCCGTCTACATGACGTCGAGCACCGACTACGCCGGAGCCCGCGTCGCCACCGAGAAGGCGGCCACCGACCTGTTCGGGGCCGGCAGCACCGAACTCGCGGCCGTCGACGCCGCGTGGACCGGGGTCAACGTCAAGTAGTCCCACGCACGCCGGGTCACCCCCACGCACGGCACGGGAGCCGGTCAGCCTCGGGCGGGCCGGCTCCTGCCGTCGAGCCAGGTGTCCCAGATCTCCGTCAGGTCCCTGCCGGACGCCTCCTCGGCGTACGCGGTGAAGTCGGCGGTCGAGGCGTTGCCGTGCCGGTACTCCTCCAGCCAGCCCCTGACGAGACGGAAGAACGCCGGGTCGTCGTGCATCGCCCGGCGGATGCGGTGGACGACCATCGCGCCGCGTCCGTACACCGGAGGCCCGGACAGGTCGGCCGGGCCCGGCGGACGCGACGGCGGGAAGGCCCAGTTCGCCTCGTCGGCGTAGGCCTCGTCGAAACTCTCCTGGACGGTGGGGCCGGAGTGGTCCTCGCTCCACAGCCACTCCGCGTAGGTCGCGAAGCCCTCGTTGAGCCACATGTCGCGCCAGCTCGCGGGTGTGACGGAGTTCCCGAACCACTGGTGCGCCAGTTCGTGGACGAGCAGCACCGGGTCGGGCGGGCCGGGGAGGAACGGCCGGTTCTGCGTCTCCAGCGCGTACCCGGCGTCGTCGGGCCGGCCCACGATCGCCCCGGCCGACGAGAAGGGGTAGGGCCCGAACTTCTCCTCGCCCCACGCGACCATCTCGGGAATCCGGGCCAGCACGCGTGCGCTCGCCCCGGCGGAGCCGGGATCGACCGCCGTGACCACCGCGAGTCCGGTGCCGGTGACGGTCCGCCGCACCGTGAACCGGCCGACGGCGACGGTCGCGAGGTAGCTCGCCATGGGCTCCCGGGCCCGCCAGTGGTACGTGGTACTGCCCCCCGCCGTGCGGCGTGACGCCAACTCACCGTTGGAGACGGCGCTTCGCCCCTCGGGGACGGTGACCCGGATGTCGTACGACGCCTTGTCGCCCGGGTGGTGGTTGCCGGGGAACCAGGTCATGGAGCCGGCCGGTTCCCCGAGAGCCACCGCACCGTACGCGGTCCGCAGCCAGCCCTCCTCCGAGCCGTCCGCGTCGGTGACGGTGCGGGGCGGACCGGCGTAGCGCACCACCGTGCGGAACGTCCGGCCCGCGCGCAGCCGGTCCGCGACCTCGGCCGCCGGACGCAGCGTCAGTTCCCAGCCCGCCCGGTTCACCGCGGCCGGGCGCCCCTCGACCGTGGCCGAGCGGACGTCGAGCCCGGCGAGGTCCAGGTTGAACGCGCTGAGGTCCTGGGTGGCCCGGGCGGTGATCACCGCGGTGCCGCTGATCCGTCCCGCGCGGGCGTCCGTCGCGACCGACAGGTCGTAGTGCGTGACGTCGTACCCGCCGTTGCCGAGGCGGGGGAAGTACGGGTCGCGCACACCCGCCGCACCGGGCGTCCCCACGACCGCGCCCCGGCCGTCCGTGCACGCGGTGACCAGCACGACCGCCGCCAGCAGGAGGGCGGCGCCGGGCGCGGTACGCCGCGCGGGCACGGTTCGCTCGTCCACCCCGCGATCCTAGATACGCGCCGGGGGCCGCGGCTGCACCCGGGGCGCGCCGCGGGCCCCGGCGTCGTCGACGGGCCGTCCCGTGAAGCGACCGGCGACCGGCGAGCGGTACCGGCTACCGGCCGAGGGCCGCGACACCCGCCGCCGCGAACTTCTCGTCGAGGTCGCCGCTCGGTGCGCCGGCCACGCCGATGCCCGCCACCGGGGCGCCCTTGACCTGCACCGGCGTGCCACCGGCCAGGAACAGGGTGCCCGGGATGTCCTTGAGGTTCGGGGCCTGCTGCAGCCGCTTCACCAGCTCGGAGGTCGGCGCGTTCCAGGAGACCGCGGTGTACGCCTTCTTCACGGCGGACTCGGGGGACTGCGGACCGGCACCGTCCCCGCGCAGGGTGACGACCGTGTTGCCGTCACGGTCGACGACGGCGACCGACACGCGCTGGTTCTCCTTCTTCGCCGCGTCGAGGGCGGCCTGTGCCGCCTTCGTGGCGGCGGACACGGTCAGGTGGGTGGTCTGCTGAAGGTTCCGGTCGGCGGTGCCGGCCTGGACGGCCGCGGCCGGCGCGGCGGCGGGCGTCGAGGCGTTCGCGGACATCGCGCCGAAGGTCCCGGCACCGAGGGCGGCTGCGGCGACGGCACCGGTCAGGACTCGGGTGCGCAGCGACATCTTCTTCATGGGGGACTCCTCGGATCGTTTCGTCGGATCGTTCGCTCGGATCGATCGGCCCGGATCGAGCCTTTCTGCTTCCGTCATCGATCCTCCGGCCGGATCCGGGGCCGTACCGTCGGCGTACCGGGTGGAAGCGGGTGGCGCGTCGGCCGACCGCCCTGTCGGCCGATCGGTTGATGCGCGGGTGGCCCGGCGGGGTGACCATGGGGTGTCCGCGCAGGTCAGCGGCGGAGGCGACGGGACGACAGGTCCACGGGCCCGAGGGAGACGCGAGGTGCGAGGTGCGGCGGAACGGAACCGGACCGGACGCGGAGCGAACGGGTCCGGACCCGACGGACCCGGACCCGACGGACCCGAGCCTGCCGGACCCGGGCCGGACGGGTCCGGCCGGGAGCACCGTAACAGGCCCGGCGGCGGACGGCCCGGACGACCGCCGGCTGTCCCTGCTCATGCACGCCGCCTTCTTCCTGCTGCTCGGCGCCTCGCTCGCGCGTTTCCTGATGCGCCACCCCGGCGAGACCCGCACCCCGTGGATCATCGCCCTGTCGGCCGTGCTCGCCGCGCTGTACCTCCTCGGCCCGGTGCTCGGATCCCGCCCCACACCCCGCCGGCTGACGTGGCTCGGCGTCCTCGTGGCCGTCTGGATGGTCCTGGTCGTCCTCGCGCCCAGTTTCGCCTGGTGTGCCGTGCCGCTCTTCTACACGGGCCTGCGGATCCTGCCGCCACGGGCGGCCCTGGCGCTGGT
This sequence comes from Streptomyces sp. NBC_00178, assembly GCF_036206005.1. Lineage (NCBI taxonomy): Bacteria > Bacillati > Actinomycetota > Actinomycetes > Kitasatosporales > Streptomycetaceae > Streptomyces > Streptomyces sp. NBC_00178. Next base: position 4,119,797 of record NZ_CP108143.1, on the reverse strand, counting down.
CGCCCTCCTGACCGTGTTCGTCGTGGCCGCTCAGCTCCGGCTCGCCACCGGCTTCGACCCCAATCTCGTGCTGGCCCCGCCCGCGGTCGCAGCGGTCGCCACCGCCGTCTTCGTCCACATGCAGCGCCAGGCGGTGCGCCAGCGCGAGCTGATCGACGACCTGCTGCGCACACGCCGGGAACTGGCCGCCACCGAACGCCGGGAAGGGACCCTCGCCGAGCGGCAGCGGCTGTCCATGGAGATCCACGACACCCTGGCCCAGGGGCTCTCCAGTCAGCAGATGCTGCTCCAGGCCGCCGACCGGTCCTGGATCTCCGACCCCGCCACCGCGCGCCGGCACGTCCTGACGGCGACCGGCATCGCGGAACGCAACCTCGCCGAGGCCCGCCGCTTCGTGCACGACCTGGCTCCGGCCGACCTGGCGGAGGGAGGCGGTCTGGAGGCCGCCCTGCGGACCCTCGCCGACCGTGAGACCGCCCAGGCGCGCGGCCGCCTCACCGTCCGCTGCCATGTGGAGGGCGCCCCCGCCGCCGCCCTTCCCGACCGGGTGCAGTCGGCGCTGCTGCGGATCGCCCAGGGGGCCCTGGCGAACGTGACCGAGCACTCCGGGGCGAGCGTCGCCGCGCTGACCCTGACCCACCTGGACGACCGTGTGGTCCTCGACATCGCCGACGACGGCCGGGGCTTCGGCTCCGCGGAGGGTGCGCCCGACGGGGTGCGCGGACACGGGCTGCCCGCGATGCGTGCCCGGGTGCGGCAGCTCGGCGGGACACTGACCGTCGAGTCGGCACCGGGCGAGGGGACGGTCCTGTCGGCCGCCGTGCCCCTGCCCCACACCACCGCACACCCCGTCACGGAGGACCGCGCATGACCCCGCACGTACGGATCCTGCTCTGCGACGACCACGCCGTCGTGCGCGCCGGCCTGCTCGCCCTCCTCGGCGGTGAACCGGACATCGAGGTGGTGGGCGAGGCCGGCAGCGGCGAGGAGGCCGTCGCCCTCGCCGCCCGGCTCACCCCGGACGTGGTCCTCATGGACCTCCAGCTCGGGCCCGGCATCGACGGGGTCGAGGCGACCCGGCGCATCGCCGCCGCGAGCGGGACCGGTGGCACCGGTCCCGCCGTTCACGTCCTGGTCCTCACCACGTACGACACCGACGCCGACATCACCCGCGCCATCGAGGCGGGAGCCACCGGCTACCTGCTGAAGGCCGAGCGCCCGGAGGAACTGTTCGCCGCCATCCGCGCAGCCGCGCAGGGCCGCACGACGCTCTCGGCCCCCGTCGCCGGCCGCGTCATGGCCCGGATGCGCAGCCCCCGGCCCACCCTCACCGACCGCGAACTCGACATCCTCGGTCAGCTGTCCCAGGGGCTCGGCAACCGCGACATCGCCCGGGCCCTCTTCATCAGCGAGGCGACGGTCAAGACCCACCTGGGCCGGATCTACGAGAAGCTCGGCGTCGACACCCGCTCGGGCGCGGTCGCCGTCGCCAAGGAACAGCGGCTGCTCCGCTGAGGGCCCCGGTCCGCCGAGACTCCGGCCCGCCGAAGTCCCTGCTCCGCCGGGGACGGCCTGCCCGCCCCGACCGCGGAGGCCGCCCGGCGCGGGGCGTCCGTGCGGCATGACACCATCGAACCGTGCTCGACATCGGCTACTCCCTCTCCCGGCGTTTCCCGGACCCCCCGCAGACCGACTACCGCCGCGCGGACGTCCGGGCGCTGCGGCACGACCTGTTCTCCGGGGACGTCTACCTGGCCGACACCAAGGCCGACCGGGAACTGTCCACAGCCTGGGGATGGGTCCCCGTGCTCGACTTCGCCTGGGCACTCTGCGACATCGTCGAGCAGATCGACCGCGACCCCCGAGGCAACCGCTCGCACCGCCAGCAGTACGCCGAACTCGACTTCACCGAGTCCTCCGACCGCATGATGTTCGAGCGCCGCTTCGGCTGGGTCGACGTCGAGGCCGACTGGATGCCCGGCGACGAGCCCCCGCTGACCTTCAGCCACTCCCTGCTCCGCCGCGAGGCCCGCGACTTCCTCCACGACCTCGTCGCCGACCTGGCCGACATGCACGAGGGCCTCGCCGACAACCCCGTCGTCTGGGACCTGCAGGCCCGCTTCCCCCGCCTCTGAACGACCGGCGGGACGCGCGGACTCCGAGCCCCGCGCGGCGACCGGGGCTACGCCTCCACCCGCACCCCGATCTGGGCGGCGAACGCCGGGGCCAGCTCCATCAGCTGTGCCGGGCTGATCACCGCCCCCGCCAGCCGCTCGACGCCCCGCGCGATGTCCAGCTCCGCGACGGTGCGCAGATCGACGGACTCCATGCGTACGGCGGAGAAGTCCGCCCGCTTCAGCACGCAGTCGCGGAACTCCACCCGCACCAGCTGGGCCTCGCCGAAATCCGGCTCCGAGAGCACACAGCCCTCGAACACGACGTCCTTCAGCCGCGCCTTGCGCAGGTTCAGGTAGTCGATCTTCCCGCCGCGCACGAGCACCCGCTCCAGCACCGCGCCGTGCAGCTGCACCCCGCCGAGCCGCGCGTCCACGACCTCCACGTCCCGCAGCGACGCCCCCGCGAGATCGGTGCCCACGCCCCGCACGCCCGTCAGCACCGAGTCGATGAACCGGGCACGCACCAGCTCCGTCCGGTCCAGGGCGCAGCCGCGCAGCTCGCAGTCCATGAAGCGGGCACCGGGCCCCGCCGCGTCGGCGAGGTCGGTCCCCTCGAAACGCACCCCGTCGTAGTCCCCATCCGGCTCCAGTCCCGCGCCGTCGTACTCCACGAGCGGAGGCAGCCGCACCTCCGGCCGCCTCGCCTCCGCCACCCCGTCCTTCGCGCCCCTGCTCCTGTTGCCTGTACGTGCCATGCCCCCCATCGTGACGCACACCACTGACAACGCCCCCGGCGCGGTGTCACGGGACAGGCACTCCGATCCGTCACCCCCGCAGAAGCGCCGATCGCAAGGAGACCAGCCATGCAGCGCATCCACGTCGTCGGCGGCGGGCTCGCCGGACTCACCGCCGCCATCACCGCCGCCGAATCCGGGGCCCCGGTCACCCTCCACGAGGCACACGACATCCTGGGCGGACGGGCGAGGACCGCCCAGGGCCCCTACCTCACCAACGAGGGCCCCCACGCGCTCTACCACGGCGGCCCGCACCGGACCTGGCTCGAACAGCGGGGTCTCCTCGGCCCGCTCGCCTCCGTGCCACCGGTCGAGGGCACCCGCTTCTTCTTCCGCCGGGGCGGGGTCCTGCGCAGGACCCCGCCCCTCGCCATGCTCCGCCTCGCCCGTCGCGCCGCCCACCGGGCCCCGGTCGGCAGCGACTTCCTCGGCTGGGCCACCGGGCAGGTCGGTGAGGACGGTGCCCGGGCGGCGGCGCACTACATGGGGGTGGCGCTCTTCCACCACGACCCGGGGTCGCTGTCCGCCGCCTTCGTGCAGGAACGGCTCCGCAGGGCCGCCGCGCTGCCGCCCGAAGCCCGCTACCCCGTCGGAGGCTGGGGCCGGCTCGTCGACCGGATGGCGTCACGGGCCCGGGACATCGGCGTACGCGTCGAGACCGCAGCCCGCGTCGGCCCCGGCGATCTGGCCGGGCTGCGGAGCGACGGGCCGGTGATCGTCGCCACGCACCTGGAGTCGGCCCGGTCCCTGCTCGACGACGCCTCCCTGACCTGGACCGGCGGCCGTACCGCGCTTCTCGACGTGTCCTTCAGGACCCGCCGGGGCGACCCGTTCGTCGTGTCCGACCTCGACGCCCCCGGCTGGATCGAACGGTTCACGGCCCAGGACCCCACCCTCGCACCGGCGGGCGAACAGCTCGTGCAGGCGCAGATCCCCCTCGCCCCCGGCGCGCCACGCGGCGAAGCCGTACGACGGGCCGAGGACATGCTCGATCTCGGCTTCCCCGGCTGGCGGGAACGCACCACCTGGCGGCGGGAGGCACTGGCCTCCGGGCGCACGGGCGCCGTCGACCCGCCGGGCACGAGCTGGCGCGACCGCCCCGCCGTCGACCGGGGGGACGGCTTCCTGCTGGCGGGCGACATGGTCGCCGCCCCGGGGCTCCTCAGTGAGGTCTCGTTCAACAGCGGCATCGCCGCCGCCGTCGTGGCCGTACGCCTCCTGGGACGGACCGGTCGCACCACCCCCGGGGTGGACCTCGACAGCACGTGAGGTCCCGGCGCGCACTGGAGACCAGGGGCGCGGTGGGCAAGGCCGTGCTCGTCTGCTGAGGGATGCCCGTTGCCCGAGGACGGCCCGCCGGCAGATCCGTCAGGCGCCGCCGAGCCGCTCCAGCGCGCCGTCCGTCAGCCGGTACACGGTCCACCCGTCCTGCGGGCGCGCGCCGAGCGACTCGTAGAACGCGATGGACGGCGCGTTCCAGTCCAGCACCGACCATTCCAGGCGCCCGTAGCCGCGCTCCACGCAGATCCGCGCCAGCTCGGCGAGCAGCGCCTTGCCATGGCCTCCGCCCCGCCGCTCCGGGCGCACGTACAGGTCCTCCAGATACACCCCGTGGACCCCGCGCCACGTCGAGAAGTTGAGGAACCACAGCGCGAAGCCGACCACCTCGCCGTCCTCGTCCGACACCGCGATGTGCGCGTAGGCGGCGGGCCGTTCGCCGAAGAGCGCGTCGCGCAACTGCTCCTCGGTGGCCTTCGCCTCATCCAGCGCCTTCTCGTAGTCGGCCAGTTCACGGATCATGGTGTGGATCGCGGGGACGTCGGCGGGGGTTGCTTCACGAATCATGGGGGCAGCGTAGACAAGCCGTCGCAGGCGCCCGCCCCCTCACTCCCGCCCCAGCAGCCTGCGGGCGATCTCCGCGTGGTCCGGCGAAAGCGCCGTACGCCCCTCGCCCACCGCCCACAGCCCGTTCTGCAGCACCCGCCCCAGTGTCCACGCCCGGGCCCGCTCCCGGTCGAGGCCCAGCACGCCGGTCAGCAGATCGAACCTCCACAGCACCTCCCCGGCGTCGAACCTGTTGTCCAGCGCCGGGAACAGCTCGAACCCCGGATCGCCCGCCAGCGGCTTCGGATCCAGCACGACCCACTCGTCGGCCCGCCCGTCCTCCGCGCGGCCCGCGAGGACGTTGTCGTAGTGCAGGTCCCAGTGCAGCAGTCGGTCCCCGGGTTCCCCGGCGACCTCCCGCACCGCCGCCGCACAGTCCAGGAGCAGCCGCCGCTCGTCCTGGGCCGCCAGCCCGGCGACCGTCCCGGGCGCCGCGTCCACCATCCGGGCGGCCACGTCCGCCAGCCGCCGCATCCCCGCCGGAGCCGGTACGACGACGAGCCCGGCCAGGGACCCCGCGAGGATGCGCACGGACTCGCGCACGTCGGCGACACCGGCCAACGGACGGCTCTCGTCGAGCCGTTCCAGCAGCATCGACCCGGTCGCCGTGTCGTGCTCCAGGACACCCACCGCACCGGCGCCCGCGGCACCCCACGCCCGCAGCGCGACGGGCTCCCCCGCGGTCTCCTCGTCCAGCGCCTGGAGCTTCAGCGCCGCCCGCGTGCCGTCCTCCCGCACCACGGGAACCACCAGCGCGCACATCCCGTACATCGCGCGGCCGTCGGGCCGCAGCTCCCACTCCTCCAGGAACCGCGCGGCCAGCGCGGGCAGCGCCTCCGCGAACTCCCGTCCCCTCGAGCCGCCATGGACCCGAAGACTCTCGACCAGCTCGTCCGGAACCTCGATCACACCCCGACCCTAGGGGTACCGTCCCTCCAGCGAATCGGCTGCACACGGACAAGCAGGGGACTCATGAGCACCGTCAGTACCGTCAACGGCGGCATTTCGTTCTGGTACGCCCACGAGGGCATCCCCTCCCCCCGCGAGCCCCTGCCCGGCGACGGCAACGCCGACGTCTGCATCGTCGGAGGCGGCTACACCGGGCTCTGGACGGCGTACTACCTGAAGAAGGCGGTGCCCTTCCTCAACATCACCGTGCTGGAGGCCAAGTTCTGCGGCTACGGCGCCTCCGGACGCAACGGCGGCTGGCTCTACAACGGCATCGCGGGCCGCGACCGCTACGCGAGACTCCACGGCCACGACGCCGCCGTACGCCTCCAGCGCGCCATGAACGACACCGTCGGCGAGGTCGTCCGCACCGCCGGGGAGGAGGGCATCGAGGCCGACATCCACCACGGCGGTGTCCTCGAAGTCGCCCACACCCCGGCCCAGCTGGCCCGCCTCAAGGACTTCCACTCCGTCGAGATCGCCTTCGGCGAGACGGACCGCGTGCTCCGGGGCGCCCGCGAGACCGCCGAGCGCATCCGCGTCAACGGGGCCGTCGGCTCCAGCTGGACCCCGCACGGCGCGCGCCTGCACCCGGCCAAGCTGGTCAAGGGCCTCGCCGACACCGTGGAAGCCCTCGGCGTCACGATCCACGAGTCCACCCCCGTGACCGAGATCAAGCCCAAGCACGCCGTCACCCCGTACGGCACGGTGCGCGCCCCCTACGTCCTGCGCTGCACCGAGGGCTTCACCGCGGGCCTCAAGGGCCACGCCCGCACCTGGCTCCCCATGAACTCCTCCATGATCGTCACCGAGCCCCTGCCCGACGCGGTGTGGGACACGATCGGCTGGGACGGCCGCGAGACCCTCGGCGACATGGCCCACGCCTACATGTACGCCCAGCGCACCGCCGACGGCCGCATCGCCCTCGGCGGCCGGGGCGTCCCCTACCGCTACGCCTCCGCCACCGACAACGACGGCCGTACACAGCCCGCGACGATCGAGGCCCTGCGCGACCTGCTGATCCGCTTCTTCCCCACCACGGCGGGTACCCGCATCGACCACGCCTGGTCCGGGGTGCTCGGCGTACCCCGCGACTGGTGCGCCACCGTCACCCTGGACCGCAGCACCGGCCTCGGCTGGGCCGGCGGCTACGTCGGCTCGGGCGTCGCCACCGCCAACCTCGCCGCCCGCACCCTGCGCGACCTGATCCAGCAGGACTCCGGCCAGGCGGGCCCGACCGAACTGACCACCCTGCCCTGGGTGAACCACAAGGTGCGCCGGTGGGAACCCGAACCCCTGCGCTGGCTGGGCGTCCACACCCTCTATGCCGCCTACCGCGGCGCCGACCGCCGCGAGGCAGCGTCGTCCCGGGCCGGCACCGACCGGATCGCGAAGGTGGCGGACCGCATCTCCGGCCGCCACTGAGGGCCGCGAGAAGCCCCCGAGCAGCCCGCCCCGCCTCACCACCCAGGACGCCCGGGCGGCTCCGGGGCTCGCCGGCCGGCCGCCGCGCCTTCGCGGCCGGCCCCGGTCTCCCGTACCTCACCGGGCCCGACCCCGCACCCCGGGCAACCGGAACGGGCGCCCGCCCCTAGGCCGATCAGGAGAACGTCCAGCTCCGTACGGGTGACGGCGCGTATCCCTGCCCGTACCCCGCGCCACAAGCGGAATTGACTGAGGGTCACCACATCGCGGACGCCCTCCCCCGGGGCGCCTCCGCGCGACCTCGACGCCCGCCTGCCCCTGGCCTGCGCGGGCCATGGGAAGGGACCATCTCTATGCGGGTGCTGCGGAATATCGCCTTCGGTGCGATCGCCTCGCTGCTCCTCCTCGTCGGCCCGGCGCCGACGGCGGCCCACGCCGACACCGGTGACAGGGTCCGCCCCCAGGCCCAGTGCCCGACCGACGGCCGGACGCGCGGCACGAACGGAGCGCCCAACCCGGCCCTGGAGCAGTACTACCTCGACGACTGGCGGCTCGGCCCCCGCGTCCTGCCGAGGACCGGCGCCATCGGCAGGATGCTGCGCGGCTACGACCGCACGGGTCCGACGTCGGCGTACTGGTTCCTCGGGTGCTACTGGCAGACCAACCCCGTGACCGGGGAGTCCGGTTGGTGGTACCCGGACCACGACGGCTTCGTCCTCGACCGTGCGGGCGACCCTGTGCAGAAGCCGCTGACCCTCCGCGTCGGCCAGCTCGTCGACCTCTTCGGGAGCGGACGCGGAAACTTCCTCGCCCCCGCCGGCACGCCGTACGCCAAGCGCGCCATCCCGCCGAGCAACCTCGTCCGGTACACCGACGACTACCCCTACAGCTACCACCTGTACCGGGTGAAGGAGGCGTTCACGGTGCAGGCCGGCCGCATCCGGCCCTGGTTCGGGCAGCCCGGCCTGGGAATCCAGTACAAGACGACGGAACGGGTCTCGGAGCTGGTCACCGCCCAGAAGCTCGAAGCCCTGAACTGATCGCCACCGCACTCCCCCGGGCGGGTTCCGGCACGGCCGGAGCCCGCCCGGGCGCACGCAAGGGGGAACCGACCCGATGAACAGGGCCGAGCTCACCGAACGCCTCCGCCGCGAGGGGGTCCCGGACGCGCTGTACGAGATCCCGGGCGTCCACGGTGTCCCCTTCCAACTGGACGCCTACTACGTCCTGCGCCAGGAGGCGGACGCGTGGCCCGTCCTCATGCGCCAACGGGGCGAGGAGAGCGTCATCGAGCGCTTCGGCACCGAGGCGGAGGCGTGCCGCTACCTGTACGCCACCCTCACGGACGTGCCCCCGCCCGTACCCGGCGGCGCGGAACGGGTCGACCGGCTCCTGGCCGACGCCGACGACATCCAGCGCCGGGCGGAGGAGGACTTCGAACGGGCCCCCGGGGCGGAGGGCGACGACCGTCCGGGCGTCTGAACCTCGTCTGCCGTGTCCAGCGGCATCCGGCCACCGGCCGCGGACGCTCATCGAATCCTGCGCCGCCGGAAGCCACGCCTCCGAGGCCGTGAACCGCGCCCGCCTGCTCCCGGATTCACCCGCACGAAGCCGGGTGCCCCCGCTCCCGCCGGAAGGCGGAGCCCCCACGCGGACAGCCTGGCCCGAGGCGGACACGGGGTGAGACGTGGGCGGCGCCACCGGCACACGTCGACCACTGCGGCACACATCACCTCATTGATCAGCCTATTGGCCGATATGCGCGTGGCACCCTTGGACGATCCGAGGAGAGCGTCCGGCCAGGGCCGACCGCCCCGCCCGGTGCGGGACACCGCACACGTGACGGACCGCCTCCCCGCACCGCACACGTATCCCCGGCCTGCCGTACGTCCGCCACCGGCCTCACATGTGACGCGGCTCACGGGAACCCGTGCACCCTTTCCGAACAGGTAAATGCGTGAACGTATCTCTACGATCCCGGCTCCGGGCAGGCGACCCGGAGGCATTCCGGGAACTGTTCCAGGAACTCGCGCAAGCGGTGCACCGGCATGCCATGCGCGCCACCGGCGACTGGTCGGCCGCCGAGGAAGTCGTGTCACTCACGTTCCTCGAGGTGTGGCGGCTTCGGGAGAAGTTGGATGCCAATGACGACAGCGTGCACCCATGGGTGTACGGCGTCGCGACGAACGTACTGCGCAACCGTGGCCGCGCGGCGCGCCGCCACAGGAGCGCCATGTACCGCATGCCGGCGCTCGAGACCGCCCCCGACTTCTCCGACGAGGTCGCCGAACGCCTGGACGCCGACCGGAGACTCGACGCAGTCAAGGCCGCCGTCGCCCGGCTGCGCAAGAACGACCGGGAGGTCTTCCTGCTCTGCGTGTGGTCCGACCTCAGCTATGCCGAGGCGGCGCAGGCGCTCGGCATAGCCGTGGGCACGGTCCGCTCCAGGCTGGCCCGCGCTCGCAAACGGCTGCACGAGCTCACCGAGGAGGAACTGAAGAAACCGGGAAGACCCGGGGAACCGCCCGCCGTCCGCGAACAGATACGGGGTGACCGCGCTCCCGCGGTCCGGTCGACACAGGAGACAGTCCAATGAACGCCTTCCCGCAGCGGGGTGGAGAGACCGAACGCCAGGCCATGGCGGATCACTTTCCGGCTTCCGCGACGCACGGCCTCTCCTCCGCCCGTTCGGCACTTCTCGAGGAACACCTGATGCGCGAGATCACTCGTACCGAAGCTCCCGCGGCCCCCCGCCGCCCCCTCTGGCGGCTGGCGGTCATACCGGTCGCCGTAGCCGCCGCGGCCACCGCCGTGGTGCTGAACGCCACCGGCTCCACCTCGCCTGCCGCGCCGGCGACCGCCCTGTCCCCCGTCGTGAAGGTCTTGCCCGCCTCGGCCCAGGGGACCCCCGAGCTGGTGCAGCAGATCGCCGCCGCCACCAGCCGCCGCCGGCCGCTGACGATCCGGGCCGACCAGTACGTCTACGTCAGGAGCGAGGTCGGCTTCAGCCGCCAGATCCGTCAACGCACCATGGACGGACCGGTGAAGCTCGACGCCGTCCACGAGCGCGAGGTCTGGCTGCCGGAGGACCCCACCCGCCCCGGGCTCATCCGGGAAGGCGGCAAGGACGAAAGCCTCGGCGGCGGTGGCACGGCCGTGCTCGACGGCGGCACTCCGACCACCGCAGGCGCAGGCAACACGCCGTACGCCCAGGTGGCCGCGCTGCCCACCGACCCCGAGGTCCTGCTGAAGAAGATCTACGCCGTCACCGAGGGCAGCGCACCCGGCCGTGACGCCGCGGCCTTCGACTGGGTCGGCGAGACGATCGGCGAGGCCATCGTCCCGCCGGAAGTGGAAGCGGCCATCTGGCTGGCCGCCGGGAAGATCCCCGGCGTACAGGTCGTGCACGACGCCGTCGACGCCGCGGGCAGGCACGGCGAGGCTCTGGCTTTCGAGTCCCTCGGCGAACGCTCCGAGTACATCTTCGACAGGGCCACGCACACCTACCTCGGCGAACGCAGCTACCTGGTCAAGGCCGGCGATGCCGGCAAGGCGGGCCAGCTGACGGGCATCACCGCCGTGCTCGACCGGGGGGTGGCCGACAAGACCGGCCAGGTACCTTCCGGCCGCAAGGCGTGACCCTCGTGTTCCCGCCGCTCGGACGCGTTCCCGTGCGACCGGAGTAACGCCGGTTCTTCCCGAAGCCTCCCGGATGACGGGGAACTCGGACGCGGCTGCGGCCAGGTAGAGGTGTGGCCGCGTCCGGGCGGCCCGTTCTCGGAAGGACTTCGCATGCGGGTCGGAAAACGGTGGCGCCGGACAGCGGTGGCCACCGCTGCGGCAACACCCTGACCCAGACGATCCACAACGCCTCTCGCACCACCACGTGAGCGATGTGACCGGCGTCACGGGAACTCCTCCTCCGTCGCGAACAGGTCACTACGAAGACCACCACACCGAGCGCCGCCCGCGGACCAGGACTTCCGAGCGGTGGCGGGCACCTATACGAAGAGGACAACCGTGCAGACACACCCCCTCGTCATGGCCATCACCGAGCAACGCATTCCCGTGGCGGCACTGGGCGGCGTCGCCGCGTTCGTCGTCGCGGTCCTCGTGATCAGCGGTGCCGTCCTGGTGCGACGCCACCGGCGATAAGACGGCCGGCATACGGACGCCCTCGGACCCCGGCCGCAGAACCGGCGTACCGGCGAACGACGAAAGCCCAGCTCAGAGCGCATCTGAGCTGGGCTTTCCGCTGAGCCCCCTATCGGATTCGAACCGATGACCTACGCATTACAAGTGCGTTGCTCTGGCCAGCTGAGCTAAGGAGGCGTGCCGGAGCAGTCTAACCAACCTCACGGCCTGGTCACGCCCAATATTCGGGACCTTGGACTACTGACAGATCCGGAATCCCCAGGTAGCGTCACCTCAGGTTCACTCCGGTGGACCACACCACTCCATTACTCGGATCGTCCGGCACGTTCCTGCCGGTGAGGAGAAGTACTGCCATGGCCAGTGTCACGTTCGACAAGGCGTCCCGCGTCTACCCCGGCTCCACGAAGCCGGCTGTGGACCAGCTCGAGATCGACATCGAGGACGGCGAGTTCCTCGTCCTCGTCGGTCCCTCCGGTTGTGGCAAGTCGACCTCCCTGCGCATGCTCGCGGGTCTCGAGGACGTCAACGGCGGCGCGATCCGCATCGGTGACCGCGACGTCACGCACCTGCCCCCGAAGGACCGGGACATCGCCATGGTGTTCCAGAACTACGCGCTCTACCCGCACATGTCCGTCGCGGACAACATGGGCTTCGCCCTCAAGATCGCCGGTGTGAACAAGACCGAGATCCGGGCGAAGGTCGAAGAGGCCGCCAAGATGCTGGACCTCACCGACTACCTGGACCGCAAGCCGAAGGCGCTCTCCGGTGGCCAGCGCCAGCGTGTGGCCATGGGCCGCGCCATCGTGCGTGAGCCCCAGGTCTTCCTCATGGACGAGCCGCTGTCGAACCTCGACGCCAAGCTCCGCGTGTCGACGCGTACGCAGATCGCCTCGCTGCAGCGCCGCCTCGGTATCACCACGGTGTACGTCACCCACGACCAGGTCGAGGCCCTCACCATGGGCGACCGCGTCGCGGTCCTCAAGGACGGTCTGCTCCAGCAGGTCGACTCGCCGCGCAACATGTACGACCGCCCCGCGAACCTCTTCGTGGCCGGCTTCATCGGTTCCCCCGCGATGAACCTCGTCGAGGTCCCGATCACCGACGGCGGCGTGAAGTTCGGCAACAGCGTCGTCCCGGTCTCCCGCGAGGCGCTCACCGCCGCCGCGAACCGTGGTGACACCACCGTCACGGTCGGCATCCGCCCGGAGCACTTCGACATCGTCGAGCACGGTGGCGCCGCCGCGACCGGCCTCTCCAAGGCCTCGTCCGACGCCCCGGCCGGTCTGGCCGTCTCGGTCAACGTCGTCGAGGAGCTCGGCGCCGACGGCTTCGTCTACGGTGCCGCGCAGGTCGGTGGCGAGCACAAGGACCTGGTCGTCCGTGTCGGCGGCCGCGCCGTCCCGGAGAAGGGCACCGAGCTGCACGTCGTGCCGCGCCCGGACGAGCTGCACGTCTTCGCCACCTCGACCGGTGAGCGCCTGACCGACTGATCACCTGATCATCCCGCCGCGGCCCCGCGTTCCCTCCGAGGAACCGGGGCCGTTCGCGTGTCGTGTCGCGTCCCGGGGTTTCGCATCAACGGGGTGCCAAATACCCCGGCAGAAAGGGTATTTCACCCCAGAACGTCAACGTGTGATTCGAAAAGCCTCGTCGAACCATCCCTCGCAAGGGTGACGAAATGTCGCCGAGTCATCACTGCCCGCTACGCTCGCCTGCGTGACCCACACCGCGCGCCGAATCGGCCGAACCCTAGCTTTCGTACTGCCCGTCGTCATGGTCCTGTCCGGGACCCTCGCGGTCACCCGTGTGCAGTGGTCGGGGCAGGACACCGAGACCCAGTTGCTGACCGCCGCCTCGGAGACCGTGTCGAAGCAGGCCAAGGCACGGGCACCGCAGGACATCCTGCGGGACAAGCTCCTGCTGGAACTCCGCGAGAAGGACCCGGGCGTCGCCCTCACGAGCCTCCAGCGCTCCGTCGAGGGACGCCCGTCGCTCGCCAGGCACTGCATGTCGATCGCCAAGGCCCTGGGCAAGGCGGCCGTCGACCAGTACGGCCCGACCCGCGCCCACCGCTTCTCCCGTCCGGTCTGCGACACCTCCTTCGCCTCGGGGGTCGCACAGTTCAGCTGAGCCGGGCATGTCCCGGCACGGCATATCGTGCCTGGCATGCATACGTATCCGACGCAGGCCGTGATCCTGGCGGGTGGCCAGGGGTCACGGCTGCGCCCGTACACCGATGACCGCCCCAAGCCGATGGTCGAGATCCCCGGAACCGGGACTCCGATCATCGGCCATCAGCTGTCCTGGCTGGCCGCCGAGGGCGTCACCGATGCCGTGATCTCGTGCGGCCATCTCGCCGGAGTCCTGCAGGAATGGCTGGACTCCGCCGTACTCCCCCTGCGTGTCACGACCGTCGTCGAGACCGAGCCCCTGGGCCGTGGCGGCGGTCTCAAGCACGCCGCCACGCGGCTCCCCGACCCGTCGGAGCCCTGGTACGCCACGAACGGCGACATCTGGACCCGCTTCTCCCTGCGGGAGATGGCCGCCTTCCACTCGGAGCGGGACGCCACCGCGACACTCGCGCTGGCCCGCCCTCGGATCCCGTGGGGCGCCGTGGAGACGGACGCCTTCGGACACATCACCGACTTCATCGAGTCCCCGCCGTCGCCGTATCTGATCAACGCCGGCGTGTACGTCTTCGCGCCCTCCTTCACGGCGATGCTGCCGGACCGGGGCGACCACGAGCGCACGACGTTTCCCAGGCTCGCCCGCGAACGCCGGCTGGCCGGCTACCCGCTGCCGCAGGGCGCCTACTGGCGGGCCATCGACACCGCGAAGGACCTCACCGAGGCCGCGAAGGAACTGGGCGCCCACGCGGGCGGCTGAGGCTCCACAGCCCCGGTCCGTGCGCGGACGGCCGAGGCTCCCCGCAACCCTGGTCCATACCTGATTGGCGCGCCCAGCACCCCGGTCCATGCGTGAGGGCGGCCACCGGACATCCGGTGGCCGCCCTCACGGCGTGGGGTGCGGCGGTCAGCCGAGCAGGCCGCCGATCGGGTTCTGGCCGGCGCCGCCGGACGAACCGCCACCGGAGCCTCCGTCCGAACCGCCGCCGTCCGAACCACCGGTGGCACCGCCGGAGTTGCCGGAACCGGAGGAGCTGGGGCCCGGGTCCCCGGCGGGCGGCTCCTGCGGCTCCGGCTCCTGCGGCGGAGCCTGGCCGGTGCCCTGGGTCTGGCTGGGCTGTCCCGTGCTGGCTCCCGCGGTCGGACCCGAGTCACGCGAGGAGTCGGAACCCGGGGTGGACTCCTCGGCCGACGGGGTACCGGGGGCGCTGGAGGGCGACGCCTCCGGCCGGCGCTGCTCGGGGCTGCTGGACGGCTTGCGCTTCTTGGCCTTGGACTCGCCGGGGAGCGGGGAGCCGGGCAGCTGGTTGGTCGGGTAGCTGTCGGGACCCGGCACGGTCACGACCTCGCTGGAGCGGACCGCTCCGCCGAGCATGGAACCGACGAGCAGGGTCAGACCGACGACCACCGTGGCCACCGCGCTGCCCCGGCGCAGCACCCGGCGGCGGAGGTCCCGGACCTCCGAGCGCGGGCCCAGCGTGCGCCACGCCTCGCCCGCGAGGCGCCCGTCCAGGGAGTAGACGGGGGCACCCGCGATGACGAGCGGGCTCCAGGCGGCCAGCAGGATGATGTCCGAGACGCCGTAGGTGCCGACGCTCCGCCAGCTGACCGTCACCAGGAGCGCGGCGGAGAGCAGGACGCCGAAGGCGGCGGCGACACGCTGCCACAGGCCGAGGACCGTGAGGACACCCACGACGACCTGGAGGAAGGCGACCAGGAGTCCGGCGCCGACGGGGTGGGACAGGGCGAAGTCGCGCAGCGGCTCCGCGGCGGACCACGGGTGCAGCGAGGACAGGTACTTGACCATGGAGCCCCGGTCGCCGCCCTCGAAGTAGGCGGGGTCGCAGAGCTTGCCCATGCCCGCGTAGATCGAGATGAAGCCGAGCAGGACGCGCAACGGGAGGAGCACGACCCCGAGGTTCATCCGGCGGTCGGGGTAGTAGGCGTGCCGGACGTTGTCACCGGCCTGGCGGCGCTCCCCGGTGGTGGCGCCGTCACGGTCCTCGCCGTCGCGGGGATCGTCTCCGTATCCGGTGTCGTATCCGTCGTGCGGCGGTGTGCCCGCGGAGTCGTACGCGCCGACGGCCTGCCGCATGGGGGGCAGCAGGGGGCCGCTGCGGCCCCCGCCGTACTGGTGGGGTGCGGGGACCACGGGGTTGGGCTGGGTCTCGTCGAGGCGCGGGATGACCTGGGTGCCGCCGCCCGCGTCGTCGTGGCCCGCGCCGAAGTCGCCGCCGGGGCGGGTGCCGAGGTGGCCGGCGGTGGAGTTCCGTACGGCCTGCAGGAGTCCGGTCGCACCGGGGTCGCCCGGCTCCGACCTGCCGCTCCAGACGACGGGAGCGCGCCTGCGGGCCCCCGCGCCGCTCATGGCGGGGATCCTCGCCGGCCCGGCCGAGCCCAGGGGGCGCAGACGTGTGCGCTGGCCCGGGGCGAGCTGCACCCGGAAGCTGGCGTGGCTGACGATGACCTGCGCGGGGTCACTGTCCACCTTCGTCATGCTCAGGGCGGGTTGGTCGTCGAACCGAGGCGTTCTGGTGTCCACACTCATCTAACCGAGTGATGTGTGATTAGGACACTGCCTTGACGCATCGGAAGTGTCCGAGACCCGTCAAAATCCGGCCACCCTGCTTCCCCCGGGAACTTTCGTGCGCCTGCCGAACGTCAACCAGCACAGCTTTCGGGGACATTGAGCGCAGGGGGAATGGGACACGGTGGCCGGTCAGCAACTCATCTTCAGGGATCTCGCCCGCTATCCGGTCATCGCCCAGGCGCTGGACAACCAGTGGCTCCCGAGCGATCTCGCTGCGGCGAGGCAGCACGCGAACGCACCGTCCGGACGTCTGCCCGACCACGTGGCGGCATCCTCCGCGGAGTTGCGCCGTGCGCTGGTCAACAGCGGCACTCTGGTGGTCAACCGGGCGTACTTCATCAACAACCAGGCGGTTTCGGCCAACTATCTGCCCACTGCGGAGCCGTCGGAACGCCAGGCATTCATCGACCTCCTCAACGGACGCGCGCTCGTCCCCTTCCTGTACTCCGAGCGGGATCCCGCGGCGGAGTACGGCTGGACCAGTGACCCGCAGGTGCACCGCGCCTGGCAGCGGCTGCTCAGCGACGACGCCGAACCCGCACTCGTCCGCTTCGACTGGGACGACGACGCCAACCGCGAGGCCACGGACGACATCAACCACTTCTTCTCCAGCCGGTTGACCACCCTCATGCGACTCCGTGAGGCGCCGCTGAAGAAGCACCTGGGCATCTCGCTCGACCAGGCCCGTGCCATGAAGGAGGGCATCCTCACCGACCTCGCCGTCTGGGCCACCCGACAGGATCTGTACGCGACGATCACGCGCGAGGCCGTCTACAAGGAGTTCCTGACCCGGCCGGGCACCGAGGTGCACGAGGGGCTGCTGAGGGAGGGCGAGCACGTCGTCGCCGCGAAGCAGCTGATCGACCTTCTGTACAACCTGGGTGTACCCAAGGCGAGCGGGGTGACCGCGCTGACTCCTCCCGGCTCACCCCCGAGGTCCGCGCTCCAGGAACTGCGCGACGACGTCCGCAGCCGTCCCGACGACCCGGAGCAGATCGGCCTGCTGCTGCGTGACGTGTTCGCCGACGCCCTCCACCGGGCGGTGGACGGACCCCGTTCGTACGGTTCGCTGTCGCTGTCCGACATCACGCGCCTGCGGACGACCGAGGAATGGTACGGCTACGTGAACGCCCTGGACACGTTCGTCCGGGGCAGCTTCAAGGACGGCCGGGTGCCCACGCCGGAGGAGTTCCGTGCCGGCACGGGCGACGTGGCCAGGCTGCACCGCGGCATGCTGGGGGCCGCCCGCCGGTCGAGCCGGACGCGGCAGGGTTTCCAGCGCGAGATGAAGGTGGCACTGGTCCTGGAATCCGCCGGCATCGCCCTCCAGGTGACGGCCGGGGAGGAGGTGTCGCTGCTGGCCGGTTCGCTCCAGATGGCCACGGCACTCGCCGGGGCACTCAGTGTGCGGCTGGAGTTCTTCGACCGTGAGGGACGAGGTGCGCGCAGCGGGCTCGGACACTCGCTCACGTTGCCCTCTCTCCAGCTGCGCAACGTCAGGAAGGACTGGGAGGAGATCCTCAAGTCCTACGGCGGCCGGGTCGTGGAGACCGGCGCGGACCCGCGGCGGTCCCAGGCCGATCAGCAGTCACCCCATGTCTGATCACGGCCGGGTACGGGAACACACTCCAGATGGACACCGAGCACTACGAGCGGCTGCGGGCGGAGCGCCCTGAACTCTTCGGCAACGAACCGGGCGGCATCGAGATCCTCTGCGACCCGGAGGCCGTCGCCGAGGCCGGCGGGGTGATGTACAGCGACCCTTACGTCACGCTGCTCCGGGACCCCGTGCGCTTCCCGGACGGTTCCACCGGGACGTACATACGCTCGATCGGCGCCACGCCGGAGCCGGGCTGTGTGGTGCTCCCGCTGCTCGACGGCGGGGTGGTGCTGATCGAGCACTTCAGGCACGCGACGCGCTCGTGGCACTGGGAGGTACCGCGCGGTTTCGGCACCCCGGGACTGCCCGCTCCGGAGAACGCCGCGAAGGAGCTGCGGGAGGAGATCGGAGCGGAGGCGCGCGAGGTGATCCCGCTCGGCGATGTGCATCCCGACTCGGGCACGACGGCCGACCGGGTGGCCCTGTTCGCGGCGCGGATCGACCGCATCGGCACCCTGCAGAAGGCCGAAGCGATCCGCACCCACCTCACCGTGCCGTTCGCCGAGGCGGAGGCGATGGTCGGCGACGGCCGGATCACCGACGCCTTCACGATCGCGGTCCTGATGAGGGCGCGGCTGGCGGGCCTGACCGGCTGAAAGCCGTCGGCCCGCCCCGCCCACCGCACCTCATGCCCGGCGGCGGGCCACCTCGTAGAGCACGATGCCCGCGGCGACACCGGCGTTCAGCGATTCGGCACCGCCCGGCATGGAGATCCGGACCCGGTAGTCGCACGTCTCGCCGACGAGGCGGCCGAGGCCCTTGCCCTCGCTGCCGATGACGATGACGACGGGGCCCGCCAGCTCCTCCAGGTCCTCGACGGTGTGCTCGCCGTCGGCGGCGAGGCCGACCACGGTGAGGCCCGCCTTCTGGTAGCCCTCCAGGGCACGGGTCAGGTTGGTGACCCGCGAGACGGGGGTGCGTGCGGCGGTGCCGGCCGAGGACTTCCAGGCCCCGGCCGTCATGCCGGCCGCCCGGCGCTCGGGGACGACCACGCCGTGGCCGCCGAAGGCGGAGACGGAGCGCACGATCGCGCCGAGGTTACGGGGGTCGGTGACGCCGTCGAGCGCGACGATCAGCGGGTCCTCGTTGTTGTCGTACGCGGCCGCGGTGAGGTCCTCCGGGTGCGCGTACTCGTACGGCGGGACCTGGAGGACGAGGCCCTGATGGTTCAGGCCGTTCGTCATCCGGTCGAGCTCGGGGCGCGGGGCCTCCATGAGGTTGATGTTGCCGCGCTCACCGGCGAGCTGCAGCGCCTCGCGGACCCGCTCGTCGTTGTCGATGTACTGCTGGACGTAGAGCGTGACCGCGGGGACGCCGTCGCGCAGCGCCTCGAAGACCGGGTTGCGGCCCACGACCATCTCCGACGTGCCCTTGACGCCGCCACGGCGGGGGGCGGGGCGGCGGGCCGCGGCCTGCTTGGCCTGGGCGTTCGCCACCCTGTTCTTCTTGTGTCCCTTGCGGGCGGAGGCGGGCGGCGTCGGTCCCTTGCCTTCGAGAGCACGGCGTCGGTTACCGCCGCTGCCGACCTGCATGCCCTTCTTGTTGGACGTGCGGCGGTTCCTGCGCTGGCTGTTCCCGGCCATGACCTACCTGTTTCGTTGCTTCAGAAAAACGTCGTCAAGTGAAAGTGTGCCGCCCGGACGGCCGGGCGGCACATTTGCGCTGCTCACGCATGGTGCGAGGACCCGCTCAGCGCGGCCCGAGCGTCCACCGCGGCCCCGAGGGGCTGTCCTCGATGACGAGGCCGGACTGGTTGAGCTGGTCGCGGATGGCATCGGCGGCGGGCCAGTCCTTGCGCTCGCGTGCCGACTGCCGCTGGTCGAGGACGAGCCGTACGAGGGTGTCGACCACGCCGTGCAGGTCCTCACCGCGGTCGCTCTCGCCCGCCCAGTGCGGGTCGAGCGGGTCCAGACCGAGGACGCCGAGCATCGCTCGCACTTCGGCGAGGCGCGCGACAGCGGCTTCCTTGTCGTCGGCCGCGAGGGCGGAGTTGCCCTGCCGGACGGTGGTGTGGACGATCGCGAGCGCCTGCGGGACGCCCAGGTCGTCGTCCATCGCCTCGGCGAACGCGGGCGGCACCTCGGCGGCGGCCTCGACCGGCCCCCCGGCCTTCTCCACCACGCGCTGGACGAAGCCCTCGATGCGTGCGAAGGCCGACTCGGCCTCGCGCAGGGAGTCCTCGCTGTACTCGATCATGGAGCGGTAGTGCGGGGTGCCGAGGTAGTACCGCAGGACGATGGGGCGCCAGGCCTTCACCATCTCGCTGACCAGGACGGAGTTGCCGAGCGACTTCGACATCTTCTCGCCGGACATGGTGACCCAGCCGTTGTGCACCCAGTACTTCGCGAACTCGTCGCCGAACGCCTTGGCCTGGGCGATCTCGTTCTCGTGGTGCGGGAAGATCAGGTCGATGCCGCCGCCGTGGATGTCGAAGGCGCTGCCGAGGTACTTGTGGGCCATCGCCGAGCACTCCAGGTGCCAGCCGGGCCGGCCGCGGCCCCACGGGGTCTCCCAGGACGGCTCGCCGGGCTTGGCGGCCTTCCACATGGCGAAGTCCCGCAGATCGCGCTTGCCGGTCTCGTTGTCCCCCGAGGGCTGGCGCAGGTCGTCGAGGTCCTGGTTGGACAGCTCCAGATATCCCTCGAACGAGCGCACGTCGAAGTAGACGTTGCCGTCGGCCTCGTAGGCGTGGCCGCGCTCGATGAGGCCGCGCATCATCTCGACCATCTCGGTGATGTGGCCGGTGGCACGCGGCTCGTACGTCGGCGGGAGGCAGCCCAGGGTGTCGTAACCCGCGTTGAACGCCCGCTCGTTCTCGAAGCCGATGGCCCACCAGGGGCGGCCCTGCTCGGCCGACTTGTTGATGATCTTGTCGTCGATGTCGGTGACGTTCCTGATGAACGTGACGTCGTAGCCGCGGTACTCGAACCAGCGGCGCATGATGTCGAAGTTCAGCCCCGACCGGATGTGACCGATGTGCGGGGCGGCCTGGACAGTCGCGCCACAGAGGTAGATCGAGACACAGCCCGCTGTGAGCGGGGTGAAGTCACGGATCTGCCGGGCGTTGGTGTCGTGCAGGCGAATAGTCACGCCTCAAGGGTAGTGGGCCCGCACCAGTGCCCAGCGCCCCCTGTGGAAAACGTGTCACAACTAATGGGCGACGGTGGCTCCCGGTTCCCGCGCGTCCCCTCCGGTGGGCAGGGTCAGGGCGATCGCGGCGCCCGCGAGGGGCACGGCGGCGAGGACGGTCCACAGGACGGGTACGGGTGCGCCGAGGAGCGTCCCGGCGGCGGCGCTGCCCCCGAGGACCGCGACACCGGACAGGGAGGACATGGCGCCGGTGGCGAGCCCCAGCCGCCGGTCGTCGACCAGGTCGGGCACCAGCCCCCGGGCCGCGGGGACCAGCAGCATCTGGCCGAGCGTGAGCAGCACCACGAACACCGCCCCCGGGAGGAGCCCCGCCGGCCCGCCCGGCAGGACGGGCACCACGGCGAAGCCGGCGGCGACGACGGCGAGCCCGGAGACGAGGGCGGTCCGGGGCGTGACGCGGCGGGCGGACCAGCGTGCCAGCGGCAGTTGCGCGCCGACGACGAGCAGGGAGGAGAGCGTGAAGAGCCCGCCGAGCGCTCCCTGCGACCCGGTGGCCCGCTCCACCTCCGCGGGCAGGGCGAGGTAGAGCTGGTTGTAGGAGACGAGATACGTGCTGTACACGAGGCACAGGACGAGGAAGGGCCGGTTCGCGAAGACCTGCCGGGAGGACCCGGCGCCCTCCCCCCGGATCCGCGGGCGGCGCGGCCCGCGGGGCATGAGCCGGGCGTGACCGGCCAGCACGCCGACGAAGACGGCGGCCCCGGCGAGGCACGCCGCCCGGAAGCCGCCCCCCAGGAGCAGCAGCAGACTGCCGAGCAGCGGGCCGGCGAACGCACCGGCCTGGCCGGCGGCGGAGAACACGGCCAGCACCCGCGTGCGCGGCGTCCCCGTCGCCTTCTCGTACGCGACGGCCGTGCGGGCGGTCTCGGACTCCACGGCGGGTGAGAAGAGCGCGGCGGCGAAGCCGATGAGCAGCACGGCCCCGATGACGGTGGCGGTCGACCCCGCCTGCGCCAGCCAGCAGAACCCGGCGACGCGCAGGACGCACCCGGAGAGGACGACCGGCCGGGGGCCGTAGCGGTCGGTGAGCGAGCCCCCGACGACGAAGAGTCCCTGCTGGCTGAAGGTGCGCAGCCCGAGGACGAGCCCCACGAGCCATCCGGCCATGCCCAGCCCGTCGCCGAGGTGGGCGGCCAGATAGGGCAGTACCGCGTAGAAGCCCGTGTTGAAGGCGAACTGGGTGGCGGTCAGCAGCCGGAGGTAGGGCTTGAGCCCCTGGGAGTCCCTGCCCGTCCGGGCGCCCTCCGCGTACGTCGTCACCGGCGGCCCCTGCCCCGTACGGCCGCCGAGGTCAGTACCGCGAGCACGCCGAGGACGGCGAGGGCGGCGGCGGGGGCGAGGACGGCCCAGGGGGCTCGTTCCGCGTAGGGCATGTTCTCCGCGAGCATGCGGCCCCACTCCGGGGCCGGGGGCGCTGTCCCGAGGCCGAGGAAGCCGAGGGAGGCGAGTGCCAGAGCGACGGCCGGGACACGCAGGACGGCGTGGCGTACGACCGGCGGCAGGACGCCCGGCAGGATGTGGCGCCGCAGCCGGTGGGCGCGTCCGGCACCGAGAGCGCGGGCCACGGCGACGTGCGGTGCGGCCCGCTCCTGCGCGTACAGCGCCGAGGTGTGCGCGGCGAGCGGCGCCCAGGCGACGGCGGCCACGGCCGCCGCCGCGCCCCAGGGCCCGGGGCCCACGACCCCCGCGACGACGAGTCCGGCCAGCACGGCGGGCAGGGCGTTGGCCGTCTCGGTGAGCGCTCCGGCCCGTACGAGGCCGGCGAGCAGCCCCAGGAGCAGGGTCACGGCGCTGACGGCGACGGCGGTGAGCACGGTCGTGGCGGCGCCGTGGCCCAGTCGGGCGAGGACGTCGCGGCCGAGCGAGTCGGTCCCCAGCGGGTGGGCCGCCGACGGCAAGGCGAGGCGGGCGGTGGCATCGGCGGCCAGGGGGTCGCGCAGCAGGCCCGCGAGGGTGACGGCGACGAGCAGCGCCCCGAGGACCACGGCGGCGGCGGCCACCGCGCGGCGGGCGGGCAGGGACGGGGGGACCAGTGGCGGGAGGGCGTCGTCCGTCCGGGCGGGCCCGAGCAGCATCCGGGAGCCGAGACGGGCGGCGGACCCGGCGGCGGCGCCGAGCAGCAGCAGAAGCAGCACGCACGCCTGGAGGACGGGCAGGTCCTGGGCGAGGGCGGCGGCCAGAGCGGTGCCGCCGAGCCCGGGTATGGCGTAGAGCGTCTCCACGGCGACCGCGCCGCCGGTGAGCCCGACGACCACCAGGCCGAGCTGGGGCAGCAGCGCGGGCAGGGCGCGGCGCAGGGCGTGCGCCGCTGTCCGGTGCGGGGGCAGGCCGTTGGCCGCGGCCGCGCGTGCCCAGGGCTCGGCGAAGGCGGCAGGCAGCGCGTCGTCCAGCAGCCTGCCGAGCAGGGCACCCGCCGGGACGCCCATGGCGACGGCGGGCAGTACGAGCTGGTCGGCCCCGCCCCATCCGAGGGCGGGGAGCCAGCCCAGCTGTACGGCGAGGACGGTCGCCAGGACGGAGGCCAGGAGGAACTCGGGCAGCGCGGCGAGCCCGGCGGCGCCGACGCCCGCGCGGGTGGTGTCCAGCCTGCGCCGGGCCCCCCTCCGCAGGGTCCCGGCGGCCAGGGCGAACGCAAGGAGGAGGGCGACGGCGAGCGAGGCCCCCATGAGCGTGAGCGAGACGCCGAGCGCGGATACGGCGTCGGGGCCGACGGGCTGCCCGGAGACCCAGGACTCCCCCAGGTCGCCCCGCGCCACTCCCGCGGCCCAGCCGCCGAGGACGTGCAGCGGGCCTCCGTCCAGCCCGGTGTCGGCGCGGATGGCATCGAGGACCGCGGGCGTCGGCGGCCGGTCCGCGTACCGCGCGTGGAGGATGGTCAGCGCCGGGTCGGTACGGGTCAGCCTGGGCAGCAGCCCGATGACGGCGGCGACGGCCAGGAGCGCGCCGAGCCGGCCGGCCAGGTGCTTCACCGGGTCAGCCCCGGCGGGTGTCGGCGGTGATGAGCGTGCGCTCCATCGGGTCGAGGGCTACACCGTGGACGCGTGCGTCGTCGTAGCCCTGGACGAAGCGCTCGTGCACGAGCGGCACGAGCGCGTCGGTGCCGAGCACCGCGGCCTCTGCGGTCATCTCGGCGCGGTGGCGTTCGTCGGTGCCGACCGGCGACGCGGCCTTGCCGATCGCGGTGTCGACGCGCTTGTCGCAGAGCTGGGAGATGTTGAAGCTGCCGTCGCAGGTGAAGTCGGAGGCGAGGTAGGACGCGGGGTCGGCGGTGTCCAGCAGGGTGTTGCGGGCCTGGATGAACGCGTCGTACTCGCCGGCGAGCGCGTCCGCCTCCAGCTGCGCGTAGTCGCGCACGACCTGCTTGACGGTGAAGCCGCGCTTCTCGAGCTGCTGCTGGACCAGCGTGGCGACCTCGGGGAGTTCGGGGCGGTTGGTGTAGGTCGCGAGGACTATCTCCACGGTCTTCGCCACCTCGTCGCGGCCCGCCGCCGCGGCCCTGCCCGTCGGGGCGGTGCGCTTGCCGGCCGCCCACGGGACACCGGGGCCGAGGAGACCCTGTCCGGCGTCGGCCCGGCCCTCGTACACCCCGTCGACCAGGGCCTTCGAGTCGATGGCCTCCCGGGCGGCGGCGCGCATGGCGGGGTCGGCGAAGACGCCGTGCGCGGTGTTCAGCGAGAGGCCGTTGGTGCGGGCGGACGGGAACTCGTGGACGTAGGAGTTCCCGAGCAGCGACGCCTGGGAGATCGGCACGTACTCGGCGACGTCCACGGCCTTCGTCCGCAGCGCGTTGGCGCGGGCGGTGCCGTCCGCGACGAAGGTGACGTCGACGCCCGGGGCCTTGGCCTTGCCGCCCCAGTAGTCCGCGTTGCGTTCGAGGGTGGCGGCGACCGCGCCCTTGACGCGGGTCAGCGTGAACGGGCCGGTCGCGTGCCCTGCGGGGTTCGCCTTCCCTCCCTTGTAGGCGCGGGCGGAGAGGATGGCGAGGGACGGGTTGGCGAGTCGCTGGGGAAGCAGCGGGTCGGCGGCCCCGGTGACGATCCGTACGGTGTCCGGGCCCTCGGCCGTCGCCCGGAGAGTGGTGTCGGACAGGACGCGGGGCAGCGGGGACGCCTTGCCCGCCGCCGTGAGCGACCGGACGACGTCTTCGGGACCGACCTTCGAGCCGTCCTGGAAGACGGCGTCGCGCAGGGTGAACGACCAGGTGGTGGCGTCGTCCCGCTTCCAGGACGTGGCGAGCGAGGGCTTGGCGGCGCCGTTCCGGTCGAGGGTCGTGAGCCCTTCGACGACCGCGAGACGGCTGAGGGTGACCGCGTCGTCCCCGTACGGCGACATGGCCTGGGCGGGCGGGAAGGCCATGACGACCCGGAGCCGCTGCGCGTCCCCCGACGTTCCGGTGCCGCTCGACGAGGAGCAGGCGGCGAGCGGGAGGAGCAGGGCGGTGGCGGCGGCGAGCACCGGCAGCGGGACGCGGCGGTTCCGGGGCGTAGGCATGACGAAGAGCCTATATGAAAACGATTATCATGTGACAGCCGGGGCCCCACTCAGCCCGGACGGGTCCCACTCAGCCCGGACGGGCAGCTCCGGACACTCAGGCGGGGACATCCGCGCCGGGCATCGGCAGCTCGAAGTGGATGATGCCCTGGCCGCCGCCCGGGAGGGTCCGCTCGTCGCAGACCTCGTCCGCCATGGACCGCCAGAACGGCTCGGCACCCGGTACCGCCGGATCGGTGTGCAGGTAGAGCGAGGTGTAGCCGCCCGCACGCGCGGCGAAGTCACCGAGCCGGCGCACCAGTTCGCGCGCCAGACCGTGCCTGCGGTGTTCGGGGCGCACGTAGATCCGGCAGAGCTGCGCCGTCGAGCCGGACGGGAACCGGTCGGCGACCCACCGCGGATTCGGCGGGGACTGCGGGCCCCGGTCCCGGACCGCTCCGGTCGCCACGACCTCGCCGCCGTACTCGGCGACCAGCAGCGTGCAGCGAGGGGGCGTCAGATAGGCGCCCTCGAGGTCGATGACGTCGGCGTGCCAGCGGGGCACGTATCCGGAGCGCAGGTCGCGGTAGACCGTGTCCAGCATCACGGCGCGCGCTCCGCCGAGGTCCCGTGCGGTAGCCGTGCGCAGCACGTACGCGGCCGAAGCCGCCGGCTCCACCACCACCTCCGCGGTCGTACCCGCCACGCCACCGTCCTCGCTCCCGGTTCCGCGGCGCATCGCACCCGCGGCCATCTCCTGCGGAACCAGCGTACGTGCAATCAATGTGCAGGAGAGGGCCAGGGGTGCCGCACCGCGGCTGCCGTTCCGCGCGAGAGCGCGCAGCGGTTGCACCCGGGCCCGCCGGCGTGGCGCGGCCCGGGCTCCGGGGTCAGCCCGTGGTGCGGTAGACCAGCGCGGTCGCGATGCCCGCGATCCCCTCGCCCCGGCCGGTGAACCCGAGGCCGTCGGAGGTGGCCGCCGACAGGGAGACGGGCGCGCCGACCGCGTCGGACAGCACCTTCTGCGCCTCGTCCCGGCGCTTGCCGATCTTCGGACGGAGTCCGACGACCTGCACGGCGACGTTGCCGATCCCGAAGCCCTCGGACCGCACGATCCGGGCGGCCTCGGTGAGCAGGGTGACCCCGGAGGCTCCGGACCACTCGGGGCGGCCGGTGCCGAAGTGCTGCCCCAGGTCGCCGAGTCCGGCGGCCGAGAACAGGGCGTTGCAGGCGGCGTGGGCCACGACGTCCGCGTCCGAGTGCCCGGCCAGACCGGGCCCCTCGCCTTCCCAGAGCAGACCGGCGCACCAGAGTTCGCGGCCCTCCTCGAAGGCGTGGATGTCGGTGCCGATCCCGACGAGCGGAATCACGGGCACGGGCTGCTCACGTGCTGCTTCAGAACCCATCGTTCGCCCTCCGGCGTGCGAGAACGGCCTCGGCCAGGACCAGGTCCAGCGGGCGGGTCACCTTGAACGCCTCTTCGTGGCCGGGCACGACGACGACGGTCCCCCCCAGCCGCTCGACCATGCCCGCGTCGTCGGTCGCCCCGTCCCCGTCGACGGCCACCCGCTCGTGGGCCCGGACCAGCGTCGCCCGGTCGAAACCCTGCGGCGTCTGCACGGCTCGCAGGCGCGCCCTTGCGGGAGTCGAGAGGACCGGCTCGGGAGCGCCCGGCTCCCCCGGCTCGACCTCCTTGACCGTGTCGGCGAGCGGCAGCGCGGGGACGACCGCGGGGGCCCCGTCGCGCACGGTCTCGATGACGGCGTCCACGGTGTCGACGGGCACGAGCGGCCGGGCCGCGTCGTGGACGAGCACGACGGAGACGTCCTCCGGCAGGGCGTCGATGCCCAGCTTCACGGACTCCTGGCGCGTCGCACCGCCGGGGACGACGACGTAGTCGGTGCGCTCGGGCAGCGCGTGACCGTCGATGAGGTTCTTGACCTCGGGCGCACCCTCCGGCGGCGCGACCACGACGACCAGCGAGACGGCGCGGGACGCGGCCATGGCCCGTACGGCGTGGATCAGCATCGGGGTACCGCCGAGGGCGCGCAGCGCCTTGGGTGTACCCGGGCCGAGCCGCACCCCGCGGCCGGCCGCGGGGATCACCGCCGCGGTGCGGCCGGTACTCGGTTCAGCGGGCGACGGGGACATCGGTGACATCGGTTGCACTCCGAAGCTTCGGCAGGTTTGTTTCCACGGCCGACATGGGTAGTGGGCCCAGTGAGCCGGGCTCAACGCCTCGACCTGACCGGGACCCCTTCCGTGACCCCTGGTCGGCCGGGCCGCCGCCAGGGCTTGAAGAGGGTGCGAGATTACCGAGCGACACGCCACCGGGACGCGGCCGGGGTGGGTCTCCCGGATCCCGCCACCGAAGGCTGCTCCCGTCGGCTTCGCGCCGCCCGGGAGACGAAACATGCCGCGGCGCCCGACGACTCGCCGTACAGACGGCTTGTCAGCGGGCACCGCGGCACGTATGCACAGACCGGACACTTCGCGCCGGTGTCATCCGGTCATCGGTGTCGTCCGGATCAGGACGCGAGGACCTCGTCGAGAAGGGCCTCGGCCTTGTCCTCGTTCGTGTTCTCCGCGAGGGCGAGCTCGCTCACCAGGATCTGGCGGGCCTTCGCGAGCATGCGCTTCTCACCTGCGGAGAGACCGCGCTCGCGCTCGCGACGCCACAGGTCACGAACCACTTCGGCGACCTTGATGACATCGCCGGAGGCGAGCTTCTCGAGATTTGCCTTGTAGCGTCGGGACCAGTTCGTCGGCTCCTCGGCGTACGGTGCGCGCAGCACCTCGAAGACCCGGTCCAGGCCTTCCTGCCCGACCACGTCACGCACACCGACGAACTCCGCATTGTCCGCCGGCACACGAACCGTCAGGTCGCCCTGGGCGACCTTGAGCACCAAGTAGGTCTTGTCCACGCCTTTGATCTGGCGAGTTTCGATAGCCTCGATCAGCGCGGCCCCGTGATGGGGATAGACCACGGTGTCGCCAACCTTGAACGTCATGTGACAGGTACCCCTTCCGTGGCTATCCAGAGTAACACGAGAACAGCTTCTCCTGAATGGCGTTTTCGCAGGTCAGGGCATATCTCGGGGCTTGACAACTGCAACACGAACGTGCTTCGGAGGCCTTCCGGAAGGCGATATTCGCAGGTCGGAGCGGGCGTACGGGCGAGCTGAAACGTGCCCGTCACACGACCCGGAAGTCCTCCAGAAGGGGCCGAACGTCCCGTTTTGTCGCGTTCCGGATGGTGAACTTTGCCTGCTCCGTTCGGACATCGATCACTCGTACGGGCCTTAGCTCCATGGTCAATGAAATTGATCAACGCCGCCGGCCGGGCGGATTATGCGAGGGAAATACGCCACCCCGGGAAATTGGATCACCGGATGCCCGACACGCCGTCCGGGGGCCTTATGCGACGCGGCGCGAATCCACGTGGCCGCTGCGCCGCCGGGACCACGTGGCCGCAGCGGCGCGTGCCTGGCGGAAGCACCGCCGGGACCGGACGGAACACCTCGCGGATCCGCCCCGGCCTGCTGCGCGCCGGGCGCGTCGCCCGCCCCGGCCTGCCGCGCCGGCGCGCACGGCCCGCAGTCCGACCGCCCCGGGGGGCGGGTCGGGTGCGGGCGCGGGACCACGGCTCGGTAACCTGAAGCCCGCTGACACACACTTAGGGCGGCTTTACGGCCGCTCGGGCCTTCCTGTCCGCAGAGTCCGAAGTCCGCAGTCCGAACGTTCAAGGAGTTGCCGCCGCCGTGAGCCGCAGCCTTCGACACGGCGCCCTCGCCGCCACTGCCCTCGTGTTCTCGATCGCCACCCTGTCCGCCTGCGGTGCCGGCAACAACGCGCAGACGCTCCAGGTCAGGCCGGACAACGCAGCCACCGCTGTCGACGGCATCAAGATCCAGAACCTCAACGTGATCACTCAGCCCGACCACGAGGCCGAGGGCCCGGCCGTCATCAGCGCCACCCTCTTCAACGACACCACGAAGCGTGAGGTCCTGGAGAAGATCACGCTGCCCGGCGGCAACGCCACGGTGAAGCTCCAGCCCGCCAAGGGCAAGGGGCCGCTCGTGATCCCGGCCGGCGGACGGCTCGTCCTCGGCGGCAAGAACAACGCCTCCGCCGTGATCGAGAACGGCCGCCAGGTCGGTGCCGACGGAAGCGTGCAGAACGTGGCCTTCACGTTCAGCGAGACCGGGGACATCGAGCTCGGCGCCTCCGTCGTGCCGGCGACCAGCTTCTTCAAGAAGTTCGGCCCGAGCACGCTGCCGAAGCCGAAGCCCACGCCCACCCCCTCGGACGACGCGTCCGAGACCCCGGGTGCCGAGTCCGGCAGCCCGTCCGCGTCCGGCGAACCGTCGGCGCCGGCGGACGGATCGGCCAGCCCGTCGGGCGAGGCGTCCGCCTCCGAGTGACACGCGTGCGCCCGCCCTCACGGCGGGCGCACACGCGTGGGGGGTGTCTCCGGCCGGAGACACCCCCCACGACACTGTCCGCGCCGGTTTACGGCTCGAACTTGTAGCCCAGGCCGCGCACGGTCACGAGATAACGCGGCGCCCCCGGATCGGGCTCGATCTTCGCCCGGAGCCGCTTGACGTGGACGTCCAGGGTCTTGGTGTCCCCGACGTAGTCCGCGCCCCACACCCGGTCGATCAGCTGCATGCGCGTCAGCACGCGGCCGGCGTTGCGCAGGAGCATCTCGAGCAGGTCGAACTCCTTCAGCGGGAGGTCCACCTTGCCGCCGGAGACCGTGACGACGTGACGGTCCACGTCCATCCGGACCGGGCCGGCCTCCAGGGCCGCCGGCGTGATCTCCTCGGGTTCGCCGCGGCGGCGCAGGACGGCGCGGATGCGCGCCACCAACTCCCGCGAGGAGAAGGGCTTGGTCACGTAGTCGTCGGCTCCTATCTCCAGGCCGACGACCTTGTCGATCTCGCTGTCCTTGGCGGTGACCATGATCACCGGAACGTTCGACCGGACGCGGAGCTGGCGGCAGACCTCCGTACCGGGCAGGCCCGGCAGCATCAGGTCGAGGAGGACGAGGTCGGCACCGTTGCGCTCGAACTCGTCGAGACCGTCCGGGCCGGTGGCCGCGATGGCCACCTCGAAGCCTTCCTTGCGCAGCATGTAGGACAGGGCGTCGCTGAAGGATTCCTCATCCTCGACGACAAGCACTCGGGTCACGGAAGAGCCTCCGGGGCAGGAAATGGTTCAAAAGAATCGGTCTCGTACGGCCCCTCGTCGTCGACTGCGTCGTCGAGGACGAACGGTCCGCCGTTGGTACGACCCCTGACGACGCCCGACTCGGGCAGCCGCAGGGTGAACGTGGAGCCCTGTCCCTCGGAGCTCCAGACGGTGACCTCCCCGCCGTGCGAGGCGGCCACATGCTTGACGATGGCGAGGCCGAGACCGGTGCCACCGGTGGCCCGTGAGCGGGCCGGGTCGACGCGGTAGAACCGCTCGAAGACCCGCTCGCGGTCCTTCTCCGAGATGCCGATGCCCTGGTCGGTCACGGCTATCTCGATGAGGTCCCCGCCGGGCGCGGCGAGCCGGCGTGCGGCGATACCGACGCGCGTACGGGCGGGGCTGTAGTTGACGGCGTTCTCCACGAGATTGCCGAGTGCGGCCGCGAGCTGGCCCCGGTTGCCCCAGACGAAGAGCTCCTCCGTGCCGCCGGACGCCATGGTGATCTGCTTGGAACCGGCCTGCTGGCGGCACCGGTCGATGGCCTCGACGACCAGTTCCTCCACGCGTACGGGCTCGGCGTCCTCCAGCGGGTCGTCGTTCTGCACCCGGGAGAGGTCGATGAGCTCCTGCACGAGGTTGGTCAGCCGGGTCGCCTCGATCTGCATGCGGCCGGCGAACCGCTCCACCGCCTCCGGGTCGTCGGAGGCGTCCATGACGGCCTCGGAGAGCAGCGAGAGCGCGCCCACCGGGGTCTTGAGCTCATGGCTGACGTTGGCGACGAAGTCACGGCGGACCGCCTCTATGCGGCGCGCCTCCGTGAGGTCCTCGACCAGCAGCAGGACCAGCCGTGACCCCAGCGGAGCCACCCTGGCGGAAACGGCCAGGGCCTCGCCGCGACCCGTGCCCCGGCGCGGCAGATCCAGCTCCACCTGGCGTATCTCGCCGTCCCGCCGGGTGTCCCTGGCCATGTGGAGCATCGGCTCCACGGCGAGGCGACCGCCTCTGACCAGCCCCAGCGCGTAGGCGGCGGAGCTGGCCTTGACGACGCTGTCGCTCTCGTCGAGCACGACCGCGGACGAGCTGAGCACGGAGAGGACGGTGTCGACCCCCGGGGGCAGCGGACCGTTGCTGTCGGGCCGCACGGACGTGCGTGTGGGCCGCTTCTGCTCGCGCTCGCTCCAGCGGAACGCCAGCACGGCGATCACACCGGTACAGAGCCCGGCGATCGCGGCAGCTGCGGCGACCGCCGCGTTCACGTCCATGCTTCAAGGTTATGCGGGGTCGCCGACACTCTCCCAGCCATCCGAGTGCTATCTCGAACACTCGTCGCCCAGAGTTCACCAAGGGGATAGTGACGGTTCACTTAGGAGGGCGGATCCCGACGCGTTGGGGCCGCACCGTGGCAGCGTGGGGGTCGGCCCAGTGACCCCGGCCTCAGCAAGGATCTGGAGAGGGACTTCCATGCGCGACGCTTATCACGAGGAACTCGATTCGATCGGCGAAGGCCTGGTCGAGATGGCCCGCCTCGTCGGCTCGGCCATCGGACGGGCGACGACGTCCATGCTCGACGCCGATCTCAAGCTCGCCGAGAGCGTGATCGCCGCGGACCAGAAGGTCGACGACCTGCAGCACGACTTGGAGGCGCGCGCGATCGCACTGCTCGCCCGCCAGCAGCCGGTCGCCACCGATCTGCGGATCGTGGTGACCTCGCTGCGGATGAGTGCCGACCTGGAGCGGTCGGGCGACCTCGCCCAGCACGTCGCCAAGCTGGCGCGGCTCCGCTTCCCGGCGACCGCGGTGCCCAACGACCTGCACGCGACCATCCTGGAGATGGGCCAGCTCGCCCAGCGGCTGATGGCGAAGTCCGCCGAGGTCATCATCACCAAGGACGTCGACCTGGCACTCCAGCTGGAGCAGGACGACGACGAGATGGATCTCCTGCACCGCACGCTGTTCCAGCACCTGATGGACGACCGCTGGAAGCACGGCATCGAGACGGCCGTGGACGTGACGCTGCTCGGCCGGTACTACGAGCGCTTCGCCGACCACGCCGTGTCGGTCGCCAAGCGCGTCGTCTACCTGGTCACGGGTGAGCACGCGGACGAGATGCAGTCCTCGGCCTCGGTGGACGGGGCGTAGGGCTCACGGTTCGGGCTTCGGGGCCGGGTCCGGGGTCCGCGAGCGGGTTCCGGCTCCGGCCCGTCCACCGAGGAGCGGGTTCGGGCTTCGGGCTTCGGGCTTCGGGCTTCGGGCTCGAACTTCGCTTCAGCGGGGCCGATCGGGGGCTCCGACCCCCATGAAGGGGGCGCGAAGGGCGCGGCGTCCACCGCGCCCGTACGCCCGTTCCCTTTCGTGCGCCGTTGATGCGCCCTCCTTACGGGGCATGCAATGGGTGCGGGGGCGGCGCGCCATGCCGTACATCCACATCCCCCGTAGTCGTCATGTGCGCGCCCAGCACGACGCGCCACGCGACGCGCATGTGCCGTACGCCGTCGACTCGCACGCCCGTCGGACGTCCAGTCGTACTCCCTGAGGAGGGACCATGGCCGATTCCCCCGTGACCGAACCCCAGCAGGATCCGCCGACCGAAGTGGTGCATCTCACCGTGCTGGGGGCCTGCGGCTGCGGCTCGGGCTGCGGGTGCGGCTGCCAGTCCGGCGCTCCCTGCCAGTGCGGCGGCTGACCCCGGACCCGACAGCGCGACGGCGGTGCCCCGCGACGGAGACGTTCCGTCCCGGGGCACCGCCGTCGCGCTCTCAGTGGGCCGGGCCGGTGCCCCCGGGCCCCGCCGCGACGGCCGGCCCGGCGGGCGCGACCTCGTGCGTGTCGGTGACGGCCGGTGCGGCCGTTGACGCCTGGACCACAGGCGCGGAGGGCGCGACGGGAGCGGCAGGCGCGGAGGGCCCAGCAGGTACGACGGGAGCGGCCTGCGAGGACGTCATCGCACCCGGCAGTTCGAGGTTCCGCATGAGCAGCCAGTAACCGGCCGCCGCCACGGTGCCCAGAATCGCGCAGGTGCCCCAGAGCCAGGCGGCGCCGTAGTGGTCGATCACGAACCCGGACATCAGCGGGGCGACCAGCGCCGCCACCGACCAGGACATCGTGTACATCCCCTGGTACCGGCCACGGCCGTGCGACGGGGACAGCTGTACGACGAGGCCCGTCTGCGTCGGCGCGTTGACGATCTCAGCGAGGGTCCACACGCAGACCGTCAGCGCGTACACCCCGACGGATCCGGCGAAGGCCGTCAGCCCGAACCCGTACCCGGCGAGCACGGACGAGATGATCAGCAGCCGGCGCGGGTCGCGGTGCTGGATGAAGCGGGTCACGGGGATCTGGAGGACCACGATCAGCAGCCCGTTGACGGCGATGGCCGTGCCGAAGTCCGAGGCGGACAGCCCGTCCGCGCCCATGGCCACCGGCAGTCCGACGTACCCCTGCTGGAAGACCAGCGAGACGAGGAACGACAGCCCGACGACGCCCATGTAGCGCCCGTCGCGCAGGACCGTGGTCAGCCTCACGTCGTCCGGCGGGCGGACCCCGGCGACCAGGGGCGTCTGCTCCGGCCTCGACTCCGGCACCTTCAGGAAGACGACGACGGCGCACAACAGGGTCAGCGCGGCCTCGCCCATGAAGCCGGCGAGGTAGCTGTACTCGGCGATGAACCCCGCACCGGCCGACGAGACGGCGAACCCCAGGTTGACGGCCCAGTAGTTGAGCGAGAAGGCCCTCACCCGGTCCTCGGGGCGGACGATGTCGGCCATCATCGCCTGCACGGCGGGGCGCGACGCGTTGCTCGCCATGCCGACGACGAACGCCACGCCCGCGATGGCCGCCGGGTGCACCATGAAGCCCAGCACGGCGACGGACACCGCGGTCGACAGCTGCGCGATCAGCATCGTCGGCCGGCGGCCGAGCCGGTCCGTCATCACCCCGGCACCCAGCGACGAGACGACCCCGCCGAGCCCGTGGAGGGCTGCGACGAGGCCGGCGTACGAGGCCGAGTAACCCCGGTCCAGGGTCAGATAGAGCGCCATGAACGTGGCGACGAAGGCGCCGAGACGGTTGACCAGTGTGCTGGTCCACAGCCACCAGAACTCCCTGGGGAAGCCGGCGACCGTCTCGTGTGCCGCCTTTCTGAGACCAGCGACGGACATAGGAGCTCCCCCCAGGGACGTAAGGAATGGACGCGGGCCTGTAAGCGGTACCGCAGCTGTCCGAACATTACGAAGGTGAAATCTCGGGCCGCCACCCAATTGACGCCACACGTCAATCGTCACGGCCCCACGGCCGCCGTGGTCCGCCCCTTGGCCGGGCGCGCGGAGCCCGTACGGGTTCGATTACGCTCGGACCCATGGCCGACGCACCGTACAAGCTGATCCTCCTCCGCCACGGCGAGAGCGAATGGAACGCGAAGAACCTGTTCACCGGATGGGTGGACGTAGACCTCACCGACAAGGGCGAGAAGGAGGCGGTGCGCGGCGGTGAGCTGCTCAAGGACGCCGGCCTGCTCCCCGACGTCGTGCACACCTCCCTCCAGAAGCGCGCGATCCGCACCGCCCAGCTCGGGCTCGAGGCGGCGGACCGCCACTGGATCCCCGTCCACCGCTCCTGGCGCCTGAACGAGCGCCACTACGGCGCGCTGCAGGGCAAGGACAAGGCCCAGACGCTCGCCGAGTTCGGCGAGGAGCAGTTCATGCTGTGGCGCCGCTCGTACGACACCCCGCCGCCGGCCCTCGAAGACGGCGCCGAGTTCTCGCAGAGCGCCGACCCGCGCTACGCGACGATCCCGACGGAGCTGCGCCCGCGCACGGAGTGCCTCAAGGACGTCGTCGAGCGCATGCTGCCGTACTGGTACGACGGCATCGTCCCGGACCTCCTCGACGGCAAGACCGTCCTGGTCGCCGCCCACGGCAACAGCCTCCGCGGCCTGGTGAAGCACCTGGACGGCATCTCCGACGACGCCATCTCGGGCCTCAACATCCCGACCGGCATCCCGCTCTCCTACGAGCTGGACGCCGACTTCCGCCCGCTGAAGCCGGGCGGCACGTACCTGGACCCGAACGCGGCGAAGGCTGCGATCGAGGCTGTGAAGAACCAGGGCAAGAAGAAGTAAGCAGAGCTGAAGTAGCCCCCTACCTGCTGGTTTTCCACGTGGTGGGGGGCTTTTCGGTGCGCCGAGGCCTGGCTGGGCCCTCGCCCGGTCGATCGGTTCACCCCGAGGATTTCAGGAAGTCCGGCTCCGGCCGTTCCCTGACCTCTGCCGACGCGCCCGCGGCGCGCAGCGTCGTGACTGTCGCTACGGCCACTTCCTGCGGTACGCCGACGAGGATCAGAACGGGAGCGTCAGTCGCCAGCACCTTGCTGCGCCAGAGGCTCAGCCCGGTCGCACGGCGTACGACGTGAGTGACGTCCCGCAGGCGGAAGCCGGGATCGGTGAGTACGACGTCGTGGGGTACGTCCTCGCACACCAGCACAACGGATGCGACTCCCATCGCAGTTGCGGACTGGGGGCCTGCTACGTCGTGCCGGCCCGGCACTTCACCGCCGGCATGCGGCATGGCACCCCCGCCAGCCATTAGCCCTTGCCCAGAATCCAGTTGGGCTCGCCCCCTTCAGAACACGGTCGCTTTCTCGCACCTCGTCCGGTACCCCACCCGCTAACGTGACCCCCACACCTGCCCGTTACCGGGGTGCACACCCCGCGGCGGACGGACGGGCGGGCGGGGCGCGGAGAGCAAGGAGATCGGGGAGAACCATCATGGGCGAGTCTCTGAAGACCTTCGTCGGCGGGACCGAGGTCGAGGTACCCAACAGCATCCCGGCGATCCGTGCCGCGCTTCCCGAAGAGAGACGCGCGGAGTTCGACAGCGCGATCAACGAGGCCGGGGTGCGCGAGATCCACGCGGTGATGCGCCACTGGATGCTCGAGGCCGTCCCCGATCCCGAGGCCGAGAAGATCCTGGACAGACTGGCTCAGGACGAGGCCGAGAGGCGGAACGTCGCTTGAGTTTCCGCATCTCCTACGCCCCGCCCGCCGACGACACGCTGGCCAAGATGAGTGACGCCGACTCGTTCCGCGGCGAGATGGCGCGCACCCTCGGCCTCGATCCCTACGGACACGCCTCCAGCGCCGTCAAGCTCGAACGCGACCGGCGGGAGGCCACCGTGGGCGGGGCGATCGTCCTCTACTACGTCTCCGGCACCGTGTTGACGGTCACGGTCGTCCGGCTCGTCCCCCTGCCGTAAGCCGGCCACTCGCCGTACAAGGCGAGAGCCACACATAGGCGAGAGCCGTACGAGGGCGGAGGCCATCCTGCCGGCCCCGCCCCGCACAGCCCCGCGCCCGCACAACCTCGCGACTGCGGCCCGAGCCTCAGCACCGCCCCAGGATCAGCCGAGCTTCCCGTCCTGCGCGTCGATCACCGCGGTCGGCTTGTCGAAGTCCGACTTCTCGCCCGTCGCACCGAGGTTGAAGGAGAAGAACGTGGCGACGGTGCCGCCCTTGCGGAGGACCACAAGCTTGAAGGGGACGGCGGACTCGCCCTTCCCCATCTGCACCCGCCAGGCCACGGCCTCGTCGCCGCCGGTCACCTTCTCCTCGGTGATCGAGGTGATCGTCTGCTTCGTGTCCTTCATCGACAGGCCGAACCCGCCCGTCGCGCACGCGGCGGCGGACTCGCGCAGCTCGGCGAGGTTCTTCTCGGCGCCGTCACCGTCGTAGGAGGCCAGGGTGACCAGGGACGACGTCATGTCGAGTGCGCCGGTCATGGCGTCCTTCAGGTCGCCGGGGGCGGTCTTCTTCTTCTTGGGCTCCTCGACGACCTTGCGTCCGGCGTTGCCCACCGGGGTCCCGCGCTTCACGCCGTAGAACGCGAACCCGACCGGCTCGCACTCCTTCTTGTCCACGGTCACGGCCTCGGGCGAGGCGATGTCCTCCGGTCCGGTCCTGGAGACCTTGTAGCCGTCGACGTCGCCCTGCTCCAGTGACGCCTTCTCCAGCTCGGCCGTCGTGAGGGCCTTGATCGCGGACTTACCCGCGTCGCCGCCCTGGGAGCCCGGCGCGGCGCTGCCGCCCTTGTCTCCGGAGTCCGAACCCCCGCAGGCGGTGGCGAGCAGGGCGAGGCACGCGGCGGAGGCGGCGAGGGCGGTGCGGCGTACGGCGGTGGCGCGCATGATTCGTTCAACTCTCGGTACGAAGGAGCAACGCCCGTTCCCAGGCCCGTGTTTCAGCGGCTTCTCGGGCGGGTTGTCGCGGTACGGAACACAGTACGATCGACCGCCTCTCAGGCAGCCGTTCCGCAGTGCCACGGGACGTGATCGTGATTCTGCCGTGATCACCCTGTGAAGGCGCTGTGGGGCGGTCGATCCGCGCAAGCGCCCCGGAGGGGATCCGCCCGTGTCCGTCGACCACCTTCAGTGGCTCGTCGAGGCGCTCGACGAAGTGCCCGCCGTGACGAGCGCCCCGGAGTGACGACCGCTGCGCACGGGCCCTATTTACGCGGCGCGGGAGCTCGGGCTGCTCAGGAGGGGCGCTGGGTGAGGTGTGCGAAGGCGTCCAGATTGCGGGTGGACTCCCCCCGCTCCACCCGCCAGGCGTACTCCTTGCGGATCGCGCTCGCGAAGCCAAGTTCGAGCAGCGGGTTGAAGGCACCGTCCGCCGCTTCGAGGACCACGCCGAGCAGCCGGTCGAGCTCTTCGGGGGTGACGACGGACAGCGGGAGGCGTCCGGTCAGATAGATGTCGCCGAGCTGGTCGATCGCGTAACTCACACCGAAGAGACGGAGGTTGCGTTCCAGGAGCCAGCGGTGCACGGCGGCGTCGTTCTCGTCCGGGTGCCGGATGACGAACGCGTTGAGGGAGAGGGAGTGCTGCCCGACGCGCAGGGAACAGGTCGTGGACAGCTTGCGCGTCCCGGGGAGTGTCACGACGTACGAGCCGGGCTCGGGGCTCTCCCATTCGAGCGCGGCGTCGTCCAGCGTCGCCTCGATGACCTGCGCCGCTGCTGTCCCACCGGATACGTCAGCCATGGTCCGAGCGTACGACAGGCCACCGCGGGAGCCCCGGCCGCGGTTCCGACGGCCGGACGATTCCGGCAGTCCGCTGTTCCGGCAGTCCGCAGTTCCGACGGCCCGCGGTTCCGACGGCCGGACTCCGCCGCGGTCGGCAGGGCGACAGGTTGACAGCGGCGGCAGCGGCGACGGTCCGACGCGCGGGGGGACGGTCGGCTCAGTGGTGGTGCGCCCGGGCGCGCCGCCGGTGCTGCATCGCGGCCGTGTAGACGTCGGCGGTGGCCGACGCGGCCGCGTCCCAGCCGAACGACTGGGCGTGGACGGCGGCCGCCGCCCCCATCCGTCCGGCCAGTTCGGGGCTCCCGGCGAACCGGCCGAGCGCCTCGGCGTACGACTCGGGGTCGTGGCCCGGGATAAGGAAGCCGCTGGTGCCGTCCTTGACCGCGACGGGCAGGCCGCCGACGGCCGCGGCGAGCACCGGCGTACCGGTCGCCTGTGCCTCTATGGCGACGAGGCCGAACGACTCGCTG
The DNA here is from genome assembly GCF_036206005.1 of Streptomyces sp. NBC_00178. Classification (NCBI taxonomy): domain Bacteria; kingdom Bacillati; phylum Actinomycetota; class Actinomycetes; order Kitasatosporales; family Streptomycetaceae; genus Streptomyces; species Streptomyces sp. NBC_00178. The sequence continues at coordinate 4,080,740 of NZ_CP108143.1, read as the reverse complement.
TAGGAGGGCATGACCAGCACCGAGGCGGCCCTGAACCAGTCGGCGAGCTGGTCCTGGCAGACCGGCGGGTGGAAGCGGACGACGTCGGCGATGCCCAGCCGGGCGGCCAGCTTCTGCAGCCCCTCGGGTTTGGCGAGGCCGCTGCCGCTGGGGCCTCCGACCACGGGAACGACGATGCGCGAGCGCAGCGAGGGGTCGCGGTCGAGGAGTACGGCCACCGCGCGCAGCAGCACGTCCGGTGCCTTCAACGGCTGGATGCGGCCGGCGAAGAGCGGGATCAGGGCGTCCTGGGGCAGCCCCAGCCGGGCCCGGGCCGCGGCGCGCCCGTCGGCAGGGCTGAAACGGTCCAGGTTCACCCCGGGGTGCACGACGGCGACCGAGGCCGGGTCGGCGTCGTAGAAGCGGATGAGTTCGTCCGCCTCACCCGCCGTGTTGGCGATGAGGCGGTCGGAGGCACGCACGATCTGGGTCTCGCCGATGACGCGCGCGGCGGGCTCTGGGGTGTCGCCCTCGGCGAGCGCGGCGTTCTTGACCTTCGCCATGGTGTGCATCGCGTGGACGAGAGGCACGCCCCAGCGCTGGGCGGCGAGCCACCCGACCTGGCCGGAGAGCCAGTAGTGCGAGTGGACGAGGTCGTAGTAGCCGGGACGCTGGCCCGCCCAGGCCTGCATCACACCGTGCGTGAAGGCGCAGAGCTGTGCGGGCAGCTCCTCCTTGGCGAGGCCCTCGTACGGTCCGGCGTCGATGTGGCGGACCAGGACGCCGGGCGCCAGCTCGACCGTCGGCGCCAGCCCGCCGGTGGTGGCCCGCGTGAAGATCTCGACCTCGATGCCGATCGCGGCGAGGCGCCTGGCCAGCTCGACGATGTAGACGTTCATTCCGCCCGCGTCGCCCGTGCCGGGCTGGTGCAGGGGCGAGGTGTGGACGGAGAGCATGGCGACGCGGCGCGGCTTGCGGTGGCCGCCCGCGAAGCCGCCGGGGAAGCGGATCCGGGGTGTCGCACGGCCGCTGCCGAGCCGGGAGACGTACTGGCTCACGGGTCCGCTCCTCCTCGCTCGGGGCATGACACGTACGGGGCACACGACCCCTTCGGTGGACCAGAACAGCGGAACCGGCCCGTTCATTTCCGCTTTGCCAAATCATTGCGATTCGGTCGGCGTGCCGCGATGCCCGCCACTCGTGGCACGTCTGCCCGGCGGTGCTTCGCATACGCTCCCTTCCATGCACCAGCGCCCCGTCGGCACCGCGACCCGCGGGACCACCAACCCCAATCGGCTGCGCCGTATGGACCGCTGGATCGCCGCCACCCACGGCCCCGCCCTGCGCCGCAGCGACGCCCCGGCCGCGGTCGACCTCGGCTACGGCGCGGCCCCCTGGACCGCGGTCGAGCTGCTGGAGCGGCTGCGCACGGCCGACCCGCGCACCACTGTCACCGGCATCGAGATCGACCCGGAGCGGGTCGCCGCGGCCCGGCCCTACGAACGCGAGGGCCTCACCTTCGTCCACGGCGGTTTCGAGATCCCCCTGCCCGGCCGCCCCACCCTCATCCGCGCGGCGAACGTGCTCCGCCAGTACGACGAGGGCGAGGTCGCCGCGGTCTGGCGGCGGCTCTGCGCCCGGCTGGCCCCGGACGGCCTGCTGGTCGAGGGCACCTGCGACGAGATCGGCCGCCGCCACGTGTGGGTCGCGCTCGGACCGGAGGGGCCGCGCACGGTCACCTTCGCGACGCGCCTCGGCTCCCTGGACCGCCCCTCCGACCTCGCCGAGCGCCTGCCCAAGGCCCTGATCCACCGCAACGTCCCGGGTGAGCCGGTCCACGCCTTCCTGCGCGACCTCGACCGGGCGTGGGCCACGGCGTCCCCCTACGCGTCGCTCGGCGCGCGGCAGCGCTGGATCGCGACCGCCCGCACCGTGTCCGCCGACTGGCCCCTGACGGACGGGGTACGCCGGTGGCGGCAGGGTGAGATCACGGTCCTCTGGTCCGCGCTGCGCCCCGGGTCACCCTGAACTCCGCTCGAACACCGGCGAAACGCCCGGCCGGGAGCGGATGACACCTCGCCTCGGACGGCCGGAGCCGGTGGAAGGCGGCCGGATCCGGGAACCCCGGTGGATCACCGTTCGTCACCCATGTGACGGGCCCGGCACGGCGGACCTCTGTTGCTTCACGGGGCGACATGGCACGATCGCGTCGTCACCCAGAAGTTACTGATGGTAAGTCAGATGTACGCGATATGGCTTTCGTTGCCGTTCGCCCGGAGGGGGAGCTCGTGAACCGACGCCACTGTGCCGCTGCCGCGATCACTCTGGTCTGCGCACTGGCCCTGCTGACCGCGCCGGTCCAGGCCATGGCCGCCCCCGTACCCGAGCCCACGCCGACCGCCTCGGCGCCCACCGCCGGAGGGAAGACCCTCGAAGAGGTGCGGCAGGAGATCGACACCCTCTACCGCAAGGCCGGGGCGGCGACGGACGCGTACAACCTCGCCGAGGAGCAGGCCGAGAAGCAGTCCGGCGAGATCGTGCGGCTGACCAAGGCGATCACCGAGGGCCGGACGAGGATCGCCGAGCTGAAGGACCGGGCCGGCGCGCAGGCCCGCGAGCAGTACCGCAGCGGCGGGCTCCCCCCGGGCGCACAGCTCGTGCTCAGCGGCGACCCCTACTTCTTCCTGGACGGCATCAACCAGGCGCGGCAGGGCCAGCAGGCCACGAAGGGCATGCTGACCGAACTGGAGCAGGCCCAGGAGGACTTGGAGACCTACACCCAGGACGCGAACCTCAACTGGGAGAAGCTCGAAGCCGGCCGCGTCAAGCAGGCCAAGGCCAAGAAGAGCATCGACGCGCAGATAGCGGAAGCGAAGAAGATCGAGTCGCAGCTCGCCAAGGAGGAGCAGGCCAGGCTCCTCCAGCTGGAGAAGGACGCGGCGTCCACGGCCCAGGCGGCCTGGCTCTCCTCCGGCGCGCTCGACGACATCGACCGTGAGGCGAGCGCGAGCGGCAAGGCGGCGCTCGCCTTCGCCACCGCCCAGATCGGCAAGCCGTACGTCTGGGGAGCCGAGGGCCCGGGGTCGTACGACTGCTCGGGGCTGACCTCGCAGGCCTGGGCGGCGGCGAAGCGGCCGATCCCCCGGACGTCCCAGGAGCAGTGGCGCCGCCTGCCCCACATCCCCATCCACGACATGCGCCCGGGCGACCTGATCATCTACCACAGCGACGCCAGCCACGTCGGGATGTACGTCGGCGACGGCTCGATCGTGCACGCCCCTCGGCCCGGCAGGAACGTCACGCTCGCGGGCGCCGGCTCGATGCAGATCCTCGGAGTGGTCCGCCCCGACAAGTAACCGTCCGATACGCAGCCCTCCGACACGTGGCCCTCCGACACGTGGCCATCCGGCGAGTAGCCGTCCGGCCCGGGAGACCACCGGCGCCGGCGGACGCGTGACCCACACCGCATCACAGCCCGACGGCCACGCGCGGACCGTGTGTGCGAGGCGTGATGTTCGTCATGGCTTCATGTCCGTTTCATGTGCGCCCATCACGCCTGATCCGTGGTGGGACGCGGCTTATGGCCGCGCATATGACACGGGAAGATCACCCTGCGGCATTCCGTTCACCCGTCGCGGACCGCTATCGTCCCCGTCGGCGGGTCGTCGATCGTCGTCCCGCCGCGCCCTCGGGGGGAGGGAAGGAAACCCGAACCGATGCCCGTACCCGTACCGCAGCAACGTGCCGTTCCCGCTGCGGAGACCACTCACGGCGCCGACCTCACCCTGCTGGTGATCGAGGACGACCCTGCGGGCACCTTCACCGTCCCCGAGCTGTCGTCGACCACCGGGGCCCGGGTCCGCGTCCGGACCGCGCGCAACCTCACCGAGGCCGGACGGCTCCTCACCGACGACGTCGACTGCATCCTGCTCGACCTGGATCTGCAGTCCGCGACGCTGCCCGCCGGCGTACGCGAGGACGCCGGAACCCAGCCCGACGGGCTGGCCACGCTCAAGCACGTCCTGCGCATCGCACCGCGCCACGCCGTCCTCGCCCTCACCGCGGAGGACGACGCGGAGCGGGCCGCCGAGGCCGTGCGCGTCGGTGCCCAGGACTACCTCTTCCGCGATGAACTCGACAGCCGCCTCCTCAGCCGCGCCATCCGGTACGCCGTGGAGCGCAAGCGTGCGGACATCGCGCAGCGCCAGCTGACCGAGTCCCGGCTGCGGGCCCAGGAGAACGCCCGGCTGGAACGCGGACTGCTGCCCACCCCGCTCCTCGACGGCTCCGACCTCTCCTTCGCCGCCCGGTACCGTCCCGGCCGCAGCCGCGCCCTGCTCGGCGGCGACTTCTACGACACGGTGCGCACCCCCGACGGCACGGTCCACGCGATGATCGGCGACGTCTGCGGACACGGCCCCGACGAGGCTGCGCTCGGCGTCGAACTGCGCATCGCCTGGCGTGCGCTGACCCTGGCCGGGCTCTGCGGCGACGCCCTGCTGTCCACGATGCAGCAGGTACTGGAGCACGAGCGGCAGAGCGACGAGATCTTCGCGACGCTGTGCACCGTCGACATCGCCCCCGACGGCCGCCGCGCCGGACTGTGCATCGCCGGCCACCCCGCGCCGCTGATCGCCCGCCAGGGCAGGGCCGCCCACCTGCTGCCCTACGAGGACGGCGGCCCCGCGCTCGGCCTTCTGCCGCACGCCCGATGGCCACGCCGGCAGGTCGAACTCGGCGGCTCCTGGAGCCTGATGATGTACACCGACGGGCTGATCGAGGGCCGCGTCGGACTCGACAGGACCCAGCGGCTCGGCCAGGACGGCATGGTCGCGATGATCAACGGGCGTCTCGACCAGGGCCTCGGCGGCGAGGCGCTGCTGGAGGCCGCTGTCACCCAGGTCCAGGAGCTGAACGGCGGCGAGCTCACCGACGACGTCGCGGTCCTCCTGCTGGAGCGCGACGAGGCCCTGATACGCCGGAGGGGCAGGAGCGCCGTGCGCTCCCGCCCCGGTAGGGCTTCGCCCGCGGGCGCTCAGCGCCCGCCGTTGTAGGGACCGTACGGCCCGTCGCTGCTCGAACCGCCGCGACGGCCGCCGCCGCCCGACACGGCCTTGATCGCCGGCCGCACGTCCACCATGAAGACGATGGACGCGACCACGCCCGCGATCTGCAGGAAGAGGATCGGGATGACCAGGTTCACGAACACGGTGATCCCGAGGATGATCAGCCAGAAGGACTTCTTCTGCTTGTCCGCGGCGCGGTAGGCGTCCTCGCGCGCCGTCAGAGCGAAGACCAGCGCGACCACGGCCAGGACGAGCATGGCCAGGTACAGCATCTGGAGGATCGAGCCGAATGCTTCGAGCAACACGGTGAGCACCGCCTAATCAATGGATGAGCCCTCGCGGCCAAGGTACCGGGACGTCAAGGTACCGGGACAACGACCCGGGCACCCTCAAAGGTGCCCGGCCCGTTCTCCCGGCAACCCGCTCTGCCGTTCCCTCTCGGCTACCCGTTCTCCCGGCCACCCGCTCTGCCGGGACCGGGTCCGTCCAGCGGCCCGCCTGCCGGCAGGCCGTCCGCCGGCAGCCCGGGGAACCGCTTCTGCTACTTCGCGGACGGCGGGGTGGCCTTCTTGGCCGCGGGCTTGCGCACGGGCGCGGGCTTCTTCGCGGACGCGGCGGGTGCGGCCTTCGACTCGGTGGCCTTCGGCGCGGGCTTCTTCGCGGCGGGAGCCACCGGCTTCGCGGGCGCGGGCTTGACGGGCGTCGCCCTCACCGGCGTCGTCTTCACGGCGGTCTCGGACTTCTGCTTCGGCACGGCCTTCGGCTCGGCCTCGACGACGGCGGCGATCTCCACGATCTCGTCGGCCGTCTCGCCGCGCCAGGTGCGCACGGTGAGCTCACCGCGCTCGGCGACCTTCTCGTACGTCTCACGGGCACGGACCGCGTACTCGGCGGCCACACCCACGCTGCGCAGAGCCAGGTCCTGGGCGCTCTCGCCCCACTTCTTCAGGTCGGTGTCCAGCGACCCGAAGACCTCGCTCACCTTCGCGCTGACAGTGGCCTGGGCCTCCCTGGCCTGCGTGGTGACCCGCTCCTGGACAGCCTTGGGGTCGGTGTTGCGCACGGCCTCGATCCGCTCGGGCGCCTCGGCCCGCAGCTGGTCGATCAGGGCCGGGACCTTACGCGCCTGCTCCACGGCGAGATCGGCCGTGCCGGCGGCGAAGTAGAGGGGGGTCGGGTCGGTGAGGGTCTTGCGCAGGTCATCGGTGATGGCCATGACTGTGGTCCTCCCGGATCATCGAAGTCAGTTGAGGGGTGGGTCTGCATCACTGCCGCCGGCCGTGCGGGGGCCGCGGTCGTCCGTACCGGCGCCGTCCGTGTCGCCGGCACCGCTCTCCGCGTCGATTCTGCTCTCCGCGGCGGCGGCACCGTGGTTCCCGGCGTCGGTGTCGGACGCGACATCGAATCCGTTCTCGCGGCGGAAGGAGTCGTAGATCTGCAGAAGTACGTTCTTCTGCCGCTCGTTGATCGACGGATCGGCCAATATGACCGCTCGCGTCTCCAGCTCCTCCCGCTCCCGCTCGTCGAGGATCCCGGCCCGCACGTACAGCGTCTCGGCCGAGATCCGCAGGGCCTTGGCGACCTGCTGAAGCACCTCGGCACTCGGCTTGCGCAGACCTCGCTCGATCTGGCTGAGATACGGATTGGACACTCCGGCGGCGTCGGCGAGCTGCCGCAGGGAGAGCTGCGCGGTACGCCGCTGCTCACGCAGGTACTCGCCGAGATTGCCGACGTTGAGTGATGCCATGCCTCGATACTGCCGACCCTTGCTAACTTTTGCAAGCGCCTGCTTGCAAAAGTGTTCCACCTCATGCGGGGCCGGGCCCGTGTGACTCGCAGCCGTAGATGTCACTTCGCAGGGTTTTCTGTCAACAGTCGCCCGTAGCCGCCGAACGGTAATCCCCCAGGCCCTGGCTGTGTGAGCCATTAGGTTGGTGTGCGTGGAGACACGGGGGCAGAGGTATCGGTATGTGGGTCCGGCTGAGCTGAAGGAGCTCGTCCGGACGGGGAGTGAGGGTCGGAGCATCCACTCGGCGGCAGACTTGGACGAGTGGATCCCGGCGCTGACCATGGCCGAGTTGGCCGAGCCGTTCACGTTCGTCGTCGATGGTGGCGGGGTGCTGCGACTGGCTCCGCGCCGCAGCGAGCACGTGGTGTGTGCCGGCGGCGGAGAGGTTCTGAGCGCCGGTGAGATGAGCTTCCGCAAGGAGTCCGGGCGGTGGGCGGTCGAGGAGGTCAGCAACCAGTCGACCGGCTACTGCCCGGACGTCAGCTCATGGCCCGCCGTATCCGAGGCTCTGGATCGGATCGGGATCCATCGGCCGCCCGGATTCACGCACGAGGTGGTCTTTCGCCGATGCCCCTCCTGCCGGGAGCTCAACATCGTGCGGGAGAAGGACTTCGTATGCGTCTTCTGCGGCGAGGACCTGCCGCGGGAGTGGAACGTCGGTGAGCCCGCGTGACTGGTCAGACCGCGAAGATCGCGTCGCCGTGCGAGTGCGGCAGCATGGCGGTGCGACAGGTGAACCAGTTCATCCTCCACGATGAGTTGTGGTGGGACTCGGAGTTCACTTGCGAGTCTTGCGGCACATACCTGTGCGAACACGCTGGTCCGGGACCAGCACCTGATGATGTGCGGGAGGCTCTCCTCTCAGCGCATGGGTCCGTCAGGCTGCGGCTGGTCGGTTCGGTTCCCGGTCTCGTTCCAGCGTTGAGAGTCTTTCGAGAGATTTCGGCGGCCTCCTTGTCACGGGCTCGTGAGCTGGCCGGGGAACTGACCCACCATGGTCTGGTGGGGACGTTGTCGGAGATGGAGTTCCTGAAGGCCCGGCTGCAGATGCGTGGATTTCCCGTCGACGTCGATCGTTAGCAGTCCCCGGAGGACCTCAAGGTCAGCTGCGGATCCGGCGGTGCGCCAGGAGAGGTCGGCAGGAGTGCGGGCACGGACGCCGCTATCCCGGGACCGCTCGGAACTGGTTCCGGCACGAAGGGCAATCCACCGCAAGTTGCAAGAAGCGTGACCCGACGGTGCCAACAAACGTGTCCCGCAAGGTCAGAACCTTCAGGTCACCACACCACGCCGGCTCCCGCTGTCCTGCCCCGGCTCACTGTGGCTGAGCAGGATGTTCGCCATCCGAGCAGGACACCTGTGGCCGAGGATGCCCTGTGTCGGTCACATCGGCACGGCGCCCCCCTCCCCCGTACGCAGCCACGCCCGGATCGCCGCGAAGTCCGCGTCCGTGAGGCCGATGCGGGGGTCGATGCGCTGGAGCAGCGCCCTGCCCGGGTGGCGGCCGGCCACCCACGCCCGGTCGGTGGCGGAGATCTCGTCGTCCACCCATACGAAGGGGCGCCCCGCCGCCCGGTCGACGATGGGAGCCGTCTTCCAGTGGAGACCACGCACCAGGTCCTCAGGGTCCTCCGGCCACTCCACCACCGCGAGGGCCGGCAGCCCGAGCCACGGCGCGACGCACTCGTTGGCGCTGTCCAGCCACGTCGTCGCCCACACCAGCTCGCAGCCCAGCGCCGCCAGTTTGGGCCCGAACGCCGGATCGATCCGGGCGACCAGCGGATTGCCCGCTCCCGACGACGGTCCGCCGGAGGCGGGTCGATACGTCGGGTAGCCCTGCGGGAGCTGCTGCGGCGTCGCCCCGAACGGGATGAGGGGGCCGTCGACGTCGAGGAAGAGCAGAGGGCGCTGATGCGGACCGGTCACGCGTGCACGGTAGCCGCCCCCGGCCGGATCGCCCCTACTGTGATGGCCGCCCGGGGGAACGGCCGGCCTGACGCAGCGGCGCTCGTCCCGGTCGCGCGGGCGGGACGGCGGAGAATTCCCACGACCGGAGATCGCCCGGGCGGCAGACTGGACGCCATGACCTCACCGGATGCCAAGGCCGACCTCCGCCGCTACCTGCAGTCGGCACGCGACGCGCTGCTCTGGAAGCTCGACGGCCTCTCGGAGTACGACGTCCGCCGCCCGCTGACGCCCACCGGGACGAACCTCCTGGGGCTGGTCAAACACACGGCGAGCATCGAACTGGGCTATCTGGGAGACACCTTCGGGCGCCCGTCCGGTGAGGCGCTGCCCTGGGTGGAGCCGGACGCCGAGCCCAACGCGGACATGTGGGCCACCCCCGACGAGTCGCGGGCGCAGATCGTGGCGCTCTACCACCGGGCGTGGGCGCACTCCGACGCGACGATCGGGGCGCTCGCCCTGGACACGGTCGGCAGGGTTCCGTGGTGGCCGGACCATCGCGCGGAAGTGACGGTGCATCATGCCGCGATCCGGGTGATCGCGGATACGCACCGGCACGCCGGGCACGCCGACATCGTCCGCGAACTCCTCGACGGGTCGGTCGGGATGGGCGAGACCAACGGCAGCATGCCGCCGGGCGGCCCCGACTACTGGGAGAAGCACCGCGACCGCCTGGAACGCGCCGCCCGGGAAGCCGAGGGCCGGGCGTAGTGGCGGGCCGGCAGGCGGCTGACCTGGACCTCTCGACCACCGGCCCGGGTCTGGCTCCGGAATGGGCGGAGGCGGGGAAGACCGTCTGCGGCGTCCTGCACGCGCCGCCCAGCACCCCCTCCGTGGCCGCCGCCTTCGTCAGCGCCGGATGGCGGTCACGCAAGTCCTCCTGGTACGGATACGAGGTCGAGACGAGCTGGTGCCGCATCGACCTCGACCCGATCGAGGGCCCCGCGACCCTGCTGGACGGCCTCGTCGATCCCGCCATGTTCGACGCCCTCGCCACGCTCCTCGCCGAATTCGGACCGCGCTTCAGCCTTGAGATGTACGGCGAGGACGGCGATCTGCTGTGCGAGACGGCCGTCTGAACCCCCGGCCGGCCCGACCCCCGGCGGCCCTGACCGGACCGGCCCTGACCGGACCGGCCCTGAACAACGCGCGTCCGTTCACGTAGCGTCGGCGGTATGAGTGACCTCCTGCCGCTCCTGGTCCTCCTCGGCGCGCTCGCCGTCGTCGCGGGCTTCTTCACGTGGCTGGCCTCCCACGTCCGGCGGCGCGGTACCGCCGGGGCGGCCGTCACCGCCGCCATGGCCGCCTATGACGAGGCGTTCCGCGTCACCGCGCACGACGCCCACCACGAGATCCGGGCGCAGGCCGACCGCAGGGCACCGCTTCTCTCCCCCGACCGCCCGTGGGAGAGCGGGCGTGACGGCGTGCACCCGACGTGGCGACGCCCGCGACGGGTGCGGCCGGGGTTCCGCCGCCGCCTCGGGCGTCCCTGGCGCATGCGCCGCCCCGGGGACGCATAGGGCCCGCGCGGCCTCGACCGCGTACCGGGGCAGGGCGCCCCGGCGCCAAGGCGTCGGCCCCGGGCGTCCGTACTCGCGCCGGTGACGGCACCCGGAAATCCGGTCGAAGTGACGCCCACGCGTCCCTACCCTGGCCTCATGTCCCATGCCAACACCTCGTACGTGTGCCTGCCGTGCCGCGCCTCGTACAAGCGTCGCTACGAGGCGCACCACGAGAAGGGCCTGCGCCGGCACGTGTGCCCGCGGTGCGCGGGGGCGCTGATCCACGTCGGGTCGGCGTTCGCCGCACCGCGCCGACGGGACACCGCAGCCTGGCGCACGCTCTCGGTGCTGCTCCACGCGGGCGTCCGCTTCCACAAGAGCTGTTGCGGCGGCCCCGGCTACCGGCCGCGCACCCTGCGCGAGGTGAAGGAGCGGATGGCGTACGCCGAGGCCACCGGGGAACCGTTCGCACGCGCCCTGGTCAGGGCGGAACTGCCCCACTGACGTACGCCCGCGCGCGGCCGTTCGGCTCAGCGGGGCGCGGCTCCGTCGAGGCCGTCCGCCAGCTGGGCGAAGGCGGCCCCGGCTGCCGCCACCGCGTCGTCGTAGACCTGCCCGGCGCTCTCCCCCGCGTCGATCCGACGCCAGTTCTCCTCGGCCAGGATCCGCAGGACGGCGATGATCTGGCCCGCCGCGAGCCTCGCCGCGACCGGGGCCGCGGGGTCCAGCGCACGGGCGAGCGCGTCCTCGGACCGGCTCTGGTAGCCGTACAGGCGGGCGACGAGCGACGGGGTGCCGTACAGCAGCCGGTGGAAGGCCAGCACCGCGGGGACGTCGCACAGGCCGGTCACCGGGTCGCGGCGCTCCAGGCCGTCCAGGTGGTGGCGGCGCAGGGCGTCCAGCGGGGCCGTGCCGGACGGCCGGCCGGAGACGACGCGGGCCGGCTCGTCCTCGTGGTCGGCGAACCGGTGCAGGACCAGGTCCTCCTTGGCCGGGAAGTAGCGGAACAGCGTCGGCTTCGAGATGTCCGCCGCGGCGGCCACCTCGGCGACCGAGACCTTGTCGAAGCCGCGCTCCAGGAACATCGAGATGGCCGCGTCCGAGACGGCCTGGTACGTCTGCCGCTTCTTGCGCTCGCGCAGGCCGGGCTGCTCCGTGCTCATGACTCCGCTTCCCCTGTGCTCACGACTCCGTATGACGCCGGCGCGCGCCCCGGCCCCGCCCGGCGGGCGTACGCCGCCCGGCACGAACGCGTGGCCGGGCTCCTCCGGCCCGCCCGTACAACATACGCAGAAGGGGGTGCGCCGCGGCACCGCGCCCGTGCTCCACCGCCGCCCCGGCGCCCGGTGCTCAGGTCACCGCCGCGGTGATACCGGCCGCCTCCCGGCCCCGGAGCCACCTGGTGTAGGCGGCCATGACCTCGCGCAGCGACGGTACGGCGTCCAGACCGAGGGGTTCCCGCGCCCGCTCCAGCACCTCCCGTACCCGGTGGGCGGTCACCGGCAGCCGGCTCCAGGCCGGTCCGGCGCCCGGCTGCTCCAGCGCGATGGCGCCGCGGATCACATCGGTGTAGACGGACTGGGCGCGCTTGTACGCCAGGAGGACGTCCAGGTCCTCGCGCCACCCCTTCGCGCACTCGGGCCGCACGCCCCCTACCGCGGCCGCCCAGAGAAGGGCGGTCCGCTCTGTCTCCCGGGCGGAGTAGCGCATCAGGTGGAGATGGGTGGCGAGGTCGTAGAGCGGATCACCGACCATGGACAGCTCCCAGTCGATGGTCCACAGGTCCCCGGCGTCGTCCACGACGAAGTTCAGCCGGTGCAGATCACCGTGGACGAGCGTGAACGGCCGGTCCGTGAGGCCCCGCGCCCGGCTCCTGACGCCGTCCAGCGCGCCGTCCCGCACCCCGAGTTCGCGCAGCAGCGAGCCGAAGCGTCCGGCGTGCCGGCCGTGGACCTCGTGCTCGGTGAAGTCGATCAGGCTCTCCAGGAAAGCCGCGGAGTCACCGTCGCCCGGATGGTCCGCCGGGGCGCAGAGCCGCGGCGCGCCGATGGAGGCGGGATCCAGCGCCACGAGTTCGCCGAAGAGGCGGCCCAGCTGTGCGGCGTGCCGCGCCGACAGCGCCCCCGCCGTGCCGCGTCCGAGCGTGCGGCCCTCGATGAACCACTGGAGGAGGACGTGCTCGTCGAGGACCAGGATTCCCGGTATCCGGCTCACCCGGCCGCGCAGGTCCAGCAGCAGCCGGTCCTCGGACAGGAAGCACCTGCGGTCGAACCTGAACAGCTCGGAGCGCGGTTCGTGCACCTTGCACCGCAACGGCCCGTCGGGCAGCGCGAAGACGTACGTCTCACGGTAGTGGCCTCTGAACGGCCCTTCGATCACCGTCGCGTCACCGCCCGGGCCCTGGCGGCCCGCCGGAACTCCGCGCACGTCCACCGGGGTGTCGACCGTCACCGCCCGCTCCTTCGACCATGAGGGGCCCGGGTGCGCCCGCCGAGCGGCTTCCGCTGCGGGCGTCCGCCTCTATCCGCGTACGCCGGCCGTCAGTTGTCCCATTCCCGGCGCGCCCGACGGCACGCGCCCGCGTGCCGTTTCCACCAGGCCCCGCAGTGAACCCACCGCCCACCGGCTCCCGGCCTCCTCGAGGGCACGGCGCTTGCGGGCGTTCACCGCATAGCCAATGAACGGTACACCGACCGCCCTCGCCGCGAACCAGTCCGCGGGGGAATCCCCGATCATGACGGCGGCCGCCGGGTCGGCGCAGCCGGTCGACTCCAGGGCCCGGACCAGGCAGTGCGGATCGGGCTTCAGGAGTGCGAGATCCGGCGTACGTCCGTGGATGTGCTCGCCCGCCGGCGCCGCGGACCCGTACCGGTCGAGGAAGCGGAGCACGGCGCCGGGGGAGTTGTTCGTCGTGACCGCCTGCCTCCAGCCGCCGGCGTCCAGGGCTCCGATGAGTTCCAGCGCGTGCCGCGTCGGCGGGGCGCCGGTGGCCGCCGCGATCTCCTCCTCGGCGAGGCAGCGCTCGGCGTGCTCGGTCCTCTCCCCGGCTCCGTAGTGCGCGCCGACCGCTTGGAGCAGGGCCAGCGGGTCGCCCCCGCCGGACGCGGCGACCTCGGGGTCGCAGCCGGTCCTGCGCAGTTCCGCCGCCAGCCGCGTCGCCACCCCGGTCGCCGGGCGGGTGGCGAACAGGTCGCACAGCGGGCCGTCGAAGTCGAAGAGGACACATTCCGCCGCCGCGAGCAGGGCGGCGGGGCCGGACGCCGAGGCACCGTCGGGGGTGGCATCGCGCCGAACGCTCATGCAGTCGATCCGTTCACCAGGGCCGTCACCGGGTCGTCGTGCCGGGCACGGTCAGAAGGGCGCCTTCGTGGCCAGGTTGTCCCACGTGGCGTCGAAGAACTTACGCGCCGCCCGTACCACTCCGGCCTGTTCGGGGGTGGAGTCGGCCGAGGCCCGGAAGGGATACAGCGTGGCCCCGGTGCCGTAGGCGTCGTACGTCGCGACGTCCTCCCCGTCCGGCAGGGTCGCGGTGCCCTCCTCGGGGATGTAGAAGCCCTGGAGCACCACGCGGTTGTTCAGGATGTACAGCTTCATCTGCGGCGAGAAGGGCACGAGGCGCACCTGTACGTCGACCTCCTCCACCAGCTTGAGCCGGCGGAGTTCGTAGAGCGCGGACCGCAGCATCGTCACGTGGCTGTGCAGGATGCCGCCGAGCCGGGCGCGCACCCGCGGGTCGTCCTCGCCGGTCACCTGGCGGGGGATCGCCAGGGACGTCGACTCGGCGTTCGGGAGGAGCAGGCGGGCGGTGACGCTGCGGGGCGGGCTGATCTCGCCCGCGACGATCCGGTCCTTCTGGTCGACGACCCGGGCGGCCAGGGACTCCGTCGTCATCGAGAAGACGTCGAGCCGGACGACGTTGGCCTCGAAGGCCTCCACGAGGTACGGCTTGAGCAGCACGGGCGGCACGCGTTCGGAGACGACGGCCCACACGTCGCCCTCGGGATGAGCGGCGGGCCTCGGTACCTGGCGGGTGTCCCCGGCCTCCGACGCCACGAAGGAACCGCTGCCCTGCCGGGTCACGATCAGCTCCTCCTTGCGCAGGAGGGACAGCGCCTGGTTGACCGTCGCCCGCGATACGCCGAAGCGCGTGGCCAGCTCCTCCTGCGTGGGCAGGCGCTCGCCCGGCTGCCGGGACTCGCTGTTGATCTCCTTGCGCAGCTCGTCGGCGACCCACCTGTACTGGAACTTGGCGTCACGCGGGGCAGATCCATGACTTGTCACCCTGCAACCCTACAACTCCGCACCGCGCACGGTGAGATGCGACACAGCGCGACACTCAGAATATCCACAAGACCTACAACTAACCGAACAACCAGACAAGTTTGCGATGTCTACCTCACCGGGCATACGTACGGTACGTCAACACGGGGGACTTGTACGGCACTTGTCAGGTTCCTGCGCAGCGTCGCGCACACAGCGGCCGGCCTCCCCCCTCAGCGGCGCGTTCGCGCCGATCCCGCATCCGGGAAGGAGTGAGCGCCATGCCCCTGTTCACCTTGGGCCTCGAGCAGATCATCCAGTGGAAGTACGGCGTCATGGGGACTTTCGGTGTCACCCTGCTGAGCTTCGGCCTCAAGGCCGGCAACCCCAACATCGCCTGTGCCGGCGCCCTCATCCTGGCCCTGCTGTTCGCGCCGACCGACTGACACCGTGCCGCCGGCCGTCGGGCCGGCGGCACGGGTCGCCCGGCGGGCCGCCCCGGGCGGCGCCCGGGGCGGGAAGCGCGTCGCGGACAGGTGCCTGCCGACCCGCCCCCGCCCTCCCGGCCCCGGCCACCCCCGGCACGGCGTCGAGATGCGCGGGCCCCGCAGGAGTGGAAGATGGAAGCAGGCCGGGCCGGAGGCGTGTCACCGCGCACGAGCCACGGTCCGACGGGTTCCCGACGGACGCCGGGTTCCCGACGGACGCTTCCCGGATACGGCGGGCCGGTCGTCCGGACCGGTCCCGGGGCCTGGCCGGCAGCGGGGGGCTTCGACGCGAGACGCGAGGGTGAGCAGATCGTGGACAACATCTCCCCGGGCTTCCACGGGCGCACGCACCGCTTCGAGGGGCGCCTGCCCCCCGGCCAGTACCCCACCGAGTCCTTCCCGGTCCTCTCCTCCGGACCGACCCCCAAGGTGCTCACGGACTCCTGGGACTTCGGCATCACCACGGAGACCGGACAGCGCCACTACTGGAACTGGGACCGGATGATGGCGCTCCCCCAGGAGGACCTGACCGTCGACATCCACTGCGTGACGCGGTGGTCGAAGTTCGACACCTCCTGGCGCGGGGTGTCCCTCGACGCCTTCCTGGAGGACGTGGAGACCTCCGCGGACTTCGCGCTGGTGCACAGCGAGGGCGGGTACACCACCAACCTCCCGCTGGAGGACCTGACGGACGGCAAGGCCTGGCTCGTGCACACCTACGACGGGTACGACCTGTCCCCCGAACACGGCGGCCCCGTGCGGCTGCTGGTGCCGAAGCACTACCTGTGGAAGTCCGCCAAGTGGGTGAAGGGCATCTCCCTCACCCCCCAGAACGAGCCCGGTTTCTGGGAGTCGGTCGGCTACCACGACTACGGCGACCCCTGGCGCGAGCAGCGCACGTGGAGCGACTGAGCGATGGGCTCCTGGAGGAACGCCCGCCTCGTCGAACGCGGTGAGCTGACCACGACGGGCCGGTCGCTGCGCTTCGACGTCCCCCACTGGCCCGGCCACCTCGCCGGTCAGCACGTGGACGTCCGCCTCAGCGCGGACGACGGCTACCAGGCTGTACGCAGTTACTCCCTGGCCGCGCCGAGCAGGGGCACCCGCATCGAACTGGGCGTACAGGCCGCGGCGGGCGGCGAGGTGTCCCCCTACCTCGCCGGGGACCTGCCCGTGGGGGCGGAGGTGGAGGTCAAGGGGCCGCTCGGCGGCTGGTTCGTCTGGCGCCCCGAGCAGGAGGATCCCGTCCTGCTGGTCGCGGGCGGCTGCGGTATCGCGCCTCTGATGGCGATGATCCGCGACCACCGGGACCACTCCTCGGCACCCATGCACCTGGTCTACTCGGTCCGCGACCCCGCCCAGGTCTGGTACCGCGAGGAGCTCACCGCCTCCCAGGGCCCGGGAACCACCGTGCACCTCGTCCACACCCGTGAGGCTCCGCCCGGCTCGGCCCGTCCGCCCGGCCGCGTGGGCGCCCACGACCTGCCGCCGCCCCCGGCGGACGGGCCCGCCACCCTGTGCTTCGTGTGCGGGCCGACCGGCTTCGTGGAGCACGCCGCGGGGCTGCTCGTCGACGCCGGCCACGCACCCGGACGCATCCGCACCGAGCGCTTCGGATGAGGCCCCCGCCCCCGGCGCGCCCGGCCCGTACCCCGCGTCACCACCTGATCCGGAGGCACGCATGAACACGCCATCCCCCTCGTACCGCGACGGCAACGCCCTGGCGGGGCCGCTGTCGGAGATCTTCACGACGGACCCGACCGCCGCCTGGCGGCGCTGCCCCGACTGCGGGCTGACGGGCTCACTGGCCCAGCTGCGCGTCTACGGCCCGGAGCCGGGGCTGACCGGCCGGTGCCCGGGGTGCGCCGCCGTGGCCCTGCGCCTGGTCGAGCAGCCGGACCACCTCTGGCTGCAGATGGGCAGCGGCGGCGGGGCGTTCCGCTTCCCGCGCCTCTGAGCGGGCGCTGCCGGGCGGTGGCCGCTCAGAACACGTCCGGGCACCAGGCCCGTCGCGGCGCCCGGAACAGCAGGTCCGCCGTCGGCACCGCCCCCGCCCGGTGCTCGTCCAGCCGCCCGAGCGCGGCCAGCCGCACCGGGGACTCGTCGCCGAGGTACAGGGTGCCCAGCTCCGCCACGTCCAGCGTGAGGTCGGCCTCCCGCGTCGTGGGCGTGCAGGAGGCACCGGACGGCGAGCCCTCCAGCAGGAAGCGGCCGCCCGCGAGGCCCGCCGCATCGCGCACCTCCAGGACCAGGGCGCCCTCGCAGCCGTACGTCCGCGCCTCCAGCGCGCGCGGGACGTCGAGGACGCGCAGCCACAGGAAGTCGGCCAGCGTCACGAGGCGGGCGGCGCGGGGGTCGGGGAGGAACAGGGGCAGCAGGTCGTCGGGGGCGCGGTGGCCCGAGCGCACGGTGGTGATCCAGTCGATGGAGCAGACGAACTCCCAGAGGGCCCGCTCCGCGGCCGGCGTCGCAGCGATCATGCCGGCCACCGTGGCCTTGTTGAGGGGCTGCTTCCCGTCGCCCCAGCGGTCGTCGGCGCGATAGGTCAACACCCCGTCGGGCCGGCCGTCCGCGGACCGGTACACCGCGTGGAACGGCTCCGTCCACGTCTCGTACCCGGGCACGTCCATGCCGGTGTTCCGCTTCCACCAGCTCTCGTCGCGGGACACCAGCCCCTGTTGCCTGCCCGCGAGCCGCGCGTGGAGATCAGGCCCCAGCTCGCGCACCTCGGCGCCGTCGACCAGCACGACGCTGCCGCCGTCCGCCGCGGACGGGACCCGCCGCCGCGGGTCGAAACCGGCCCGCGGGACGTCGATCTCCCATTCGGCGGCCCAGGCGGCGGGCCCGAATCCGTAGCGCCCGTAGATCGGGTACTCGGCGGCGATCAGTGAGGCGACCACGTCGCCGCGTTCCTTGGCCGCCGCGAGGTCCGCGGCCATCATCCGGCTGAGCAGGCCGCGCCGCCGGTGCGTGGCGGTCACCGTGACCGCCGTGATCGCGTCCGCCGGCACCGTCGCACCCCCGACGACGGTCAGCTCCTGCGCGAACGATCGGAAGGTGGCCACGCAGCGCCCCGCGTCGAACACCCCCTGGGTGCGCGCGAGATCGGTCCGGGCCAGGCGCCAGGCGACCTCCTCCTCCCCGGGCACCGACGGCGCCCGGAGGAATCCGGTTCCCACGGCGCGCAGCCAGTCGGGGTATTCGGCGGCGGTCACGGTACGCGGATCATGGCTCATGCCCGCCACGCTAGGCAGATGCCGTCCGCCGTGTCGCCCGCATTTCCGCGGGCTCCCTTCCCCACGCGGCCGGGGCCGCTCAGAACGCGGCCCGGATCTCCCCCACCCGGGCCGCGCCGCCCAGCAGCGGCGCGCTCCCGATGCGGTCCACCACGGGCGCGTCGACGCCGAGGAGGCCGAGCGCGCGGGCCAGCACCGGGCCGAGGGCCCGCGTGGAACCGTCGTCGATCTTGAAGGCCAGCGCCCTGCCGTCGGGCAGCGCCACCGCCTGCACCGCCTCGGCGCCCATCTTGGAGAGCGTGCCCGGGACCTCACGCATCAGCCAGGTGTCCGGACGCCGGGTGCCCGCGACGTACTCCGGGTGGGCGCGCATCGCGTCCGCGACCCTGCGCTCCGCCGAGCCGGGCTCCGCCAGCACGAACGTGCGGAAGGCCCGGGCCAGCCCCACCAGCCCGATGGCCATCAGCGGGGCCCCGCAGCCGTCCGTGCCGAGCGCCGCGACGGGCTCGCCCGCCGACTCCGCGACGACCTCGCCGACCAGACGCTGCAACGGGTGGGCGGGGTCGAGGTAGGTGGCGGTGTCCCAGCCGTTGCGTACGCAGACCGCGAGCATCGCCGCGTGCTTGCCGGAGCAGTTCATGGTGAGCGGTTCACGCACGCCGCCCGCCGCCAGGTAGGCCTCCGCCTCGACGGGGTCCAGCGGAAGGTCGGGCGGGGTCTGCAGGTCGTCCGGCTTCAGTCCGTGCTCGGCGAGCATCGTGCGCACCAGGCCGAGGTGGAAGTCCTCGCCCGAGTGGCTCGCGGCGGCCAGCGCCAGCCGCTCGCCCGAGAGGTCCAGCCCGGCGCGCAGGATCGCGGCGGCCTGCATCGGCTTGTTCGACGAGCGCGGGAAGACCGGGGCGGCGGGGTCGCCGAGTGCGAGCTCCACGCTCCCGTCGGCGGCCAGGACGACCAGGGACCCCCGGTGGTGCCCCTCGGTGAACCCGGACCGCACGACCTCGGCGAGGACCGGGGGCGCGGGGGACGAGGACGGCGACGGGGCTATGAAGGAGGTCATGGGGCTGGTGGCCTTCCGGGGGCGGGGCGTGACCCGCCCCCGGAAGGGTCGCTTCAGGCGAGCAGGTCCTCTACTTGTGCTTCTCCGTCACGGTACCTGCGGGCGATCTCCGCGCTGCAATCGTCCACGGTCCGCTGGAGCCGGTGACGCCGCCGGGAGACGCGCTGCTCGTAGCGCACGAGCCGTCCCATGGCGGTCAGCAGCTCTTCGTCCGTACGGGCGTCGAGATCGGACAGCCCGACCTCCGCGAGCGTGTCGGCGGCCAGCTGCCGGTACTCGTCGCTCCGCGGCGTGGTCAGCGTGACGTGCCGGGCCGAGGAGCGGTGGACCGACGGGGTGTCGGCGAGGATCTCCGACAGCCGGTCCACGACGGGTGACTCGGGACCCGCGCGGCGGGCCAGTTCGGCCCGCAGGATGTCGATCCGTCCCTGGACCAGACGGCGTACGTAACTGAGGTCCGCCTCGTCGCGCTGGGCGTCACGGCGCAGCGTGCGCAGATCCGGCAGCCGCAGCCCGCCGAACTCCTCCTGCGGGCGTACGGAGGCGAGTCCCGCCCCCGCCGTCTGCCCCGGCACGGACACCGCGCCCGGCAGCCGCGCGGGAGGCGCCACGGGCGACAGGCCGGTCGGAGCACCGTTCCGCTGGACCGGTGGCCGGAGGCTGCCGGCCGTGCACGTCACTGGTACGGCACCGGGTGATGGCCCGGTTCCATGTGTGGTCATGATGTTCCGTCCCCTCGACCGGTGCGTCGGCACACCGACATCGTGCATGGTGCCACTACGCACGGTGTTCATGCAGGTGCTCTGTACCCGTTCAGCCCAAGATAGGTTGGTCTGTATGCGTGCAGTGATACAGAGGGTGGACGGCGCGAGCGTCGCCGTCGCGGGCGGCGCGGACGGCGCTCCGGGTTCCGGGACGGTCGGCGAGATCGTCGGCGAAGGACTGTGTGTGCTGGTGGGGGTCACTCACGGGGACACCGCGGAGAAGGCGGCGCAGCTCGCCCGCAAGCTGTGGACCCTGCGGATTCTCGAGGGCGAGAAGTCCTGCTCGGACGTGAATGCACCGCTTTTGGTCATTTCGCAGTTCACTCTCTACGGGGACGCCAGGAAGGGCCGCAGGCCCACGTGGAACGCCGCCGCACCCGGCGAGGTCGCCGAACCGCTGGTCGACGAGGTGGTGACGCAACTGCGGGCACTCGGCGCCCGGGTGGAGACGGGCCGGTTCGGAGCGGACATGCGCGTCACGCTCACGAATCACGGCCCGTTCACCGTGCTGGTCGAGGTGTAGCGCGCGGCCGCTCCGGCTGGACGGCCGCGCGTAGGACTTCTACGGCTCGACGACCGTCTCCTGTGCGGCCGCGGTGTCACCCGCGATCAGTTCCGCGTCCACGGCGACGTTCCGCTTCACCAGCGCCAGGGCGATCGGCCCCAGTTCGTGGTGGCGGGCGGACGTCGTGATGAAACCGAGCTGGCGGCCCTCCTCGCCGTCGGCCGCGAGCCGGACCGGCGTGCCGTGCCCCGGCAGGTGGACCTCACTGCCGTCCAGGTGCAGGAAGACGAGGCGGCGCGGCGGCTTCCCCAGGTTGTGGACGCGGGCGACCGTCTCCTGGCCCCGGTAGCAGCCCTTCTGGAGGTGCACCGCGGTGCCGATCCAGCCCAGCTCGTGCGGGATGGTCCGGTGGTCGGTCTCGAAGCCCACGCGGGGCCGGTGCGCCTCGATCCGCAGCGCCTCGTACGCCAGGATGCCCACGGCCGGGCCGTGGGCCTGTGCGAACGCCTCCAGACCGGTCCGGGGCAGGAACAGGTCGCGGCCGTACGCGGTCTCGCGCACGGCGGCGGCGTCCGGGGCCTCGGCGATGGAACCGGCCGGCAGGTGGACGACGGCGACGTCCTCGGTCCGGTCGGCGACCTCCACCCGGTAGAAGAACTTCATCGAGTCCAGGTACGCGATCAGGTCGCCCTGGGTCCCCGGCTCGACGTGCATCCACACGGTCGTGCCGTCGTCGACGAGGTAGAGGGCGTGCTCGATGTGCCCGTTCGCGGAGAGGATCAGGGACTCGGTGGCCTGGTGGGGCGCGAGGTCGCTGACGTGCTGGGTGAGCAGCAGGTGCAGCCAGGCCAGCCGGTCGTCGCCCGTGACCGTGACCACGCCACGGTGTGAGAGGTCGACGAGACCGCTGCCGTCGGCGAGTGCGCGTTGCTCACGGAACAGATCGCCGTAGTGCGCGGCGACGCCTTCGTCACGCCCCTCGGCGGGGACGGCGCCGGGCAGGGACAGCAGGGGGCTCTTCATGCGACCAGCGTACGACTCGTACGGACCGGACTACCGCTCGCCGCCGGTGTCCCGCGGCGGACGGTCCTGGGCCGCCTTCGCCGTGCAGGCGGCGCAGCGGCCGAAGATCGCGAAGTGCTTCATGTCGGTCTCGAAGCCGAACGTGTCCCGCAGCTTGGCGGTGAAGTCCTCCACGACGCCGACATCGGCCTCGATGACGTCCGTGCAGTCCCGGCAGACCAGGTGGATGTGGTGGTGGCGGTCGGCCAGGTGGTACGTCGGGGCGCCGTGGCCCAGGTGGGCGTGGCTGACCAGACCCAGCTCCTCCAGGAGCTCCAGGGTCCGGTAGACGGTGGAGATGTTCACCCCGGCCGCGGTCCTGCGCACCTCGCCGAGGATGTCGTCGGGCGTCGCGTGCTCCAGCGTGTCGACCGCCTCCAGGACAAGCTGTCGCTGAGGCGTCAGCCGGTAGCCGCGCTGCCGAAGGTCCGTCTTCCAGTCGGTGCTCACCACAGCCCCAGTGTAGGGCTGCTCGGGCACGGGCCCACGGATCCTTCCGGAACGGGGCCCGGGACCGGCTACTTGAAGAAGGCGATGCCGTCGTCCGGCAGGTCCCCGAGGCCCCTGGCCATCTCGGCGACCTCCTCCGGGGTGACGACCTTCTTCAGGTGCGCGGACATGTACGGCCGCATCTCCACGTCGGGGGTGGCCTTCTCGCCGACCCACATCAGGTCGCTGTTCACGTAGCCGTAGAGCCGCTTGCCGCCGCTGTACGGGCCGGAGGCCGCGGTGCGGGCCACCGCGTCGGTGACCACGTCGATCTGCGGCTTCTGCTTCGCGAGCTCGCCGTACCAGACCTCGACGACGCCCTGGTCGCGGACCATGACGATCTCGACGTTGCGGTCCTTGTCGACGCGCCAGTAGCCGGACTCGGTCTCCAGCGGCTTGACCTGGTTGCCCTCGGCGTCCAGCACCCAGGAGTGCGAGACGTACTCCAGGAAGTCACGGCCGTCGTGGCTGAACGTGACCTCCTGCCCGAAGTTGCACTTCTCGGCACCGGGGAAGTCGGACACGCCCGCGCCCGCCCAGTTCCCGAGGAGGAAGGCCAGCGGCACGAGGTCCGGGTGGAGGTCGGACGGAATCTCGATCATGAGCGGCTCAGACGATCTGTGAGGGTGTACGGAAGGAGTTCGGCGAGGGTCAGCGCTGGCCCTGGTACAGCTTCTTCACGGTCACCGCCGCGAAGGCGAGAACGCCGACGCAGACCAGGACCAGCAGGGCGGAGAAGAAAGCCTCAAGCACGGGAGCTCCTCGAAACGAACGACACGACGGCAGTACGCGTCCGGGCCCCCAGCCTAATGGGTGGGGGCCCGGCACGGCGGCCGGGGGTTTCCCCGGGCGCGGTCAGCCCAGCAGCTGGTTCTGCAGGATCAGCGTCTGATGGAAGGGGACCGCCTCCGTGCCCGCCGCGCCCTTCCGCGCGTGGACGACGAGGGCGACGGTGTCCCCGGCCAGCACGTAGGCGTGCCGCACCTGCTCCGCTCCGTACGGCTTCGCCTCGCTGTACACGCGGGGGGTGGTGTACTCCACCCCGCCCGTCGCCGGCCAGTCGTCGTCGTTGGCGATGTCCGTGATCCCGGCGAGCGGCTGCGGGTACACGCTGTTCGTGAACATCTGCTGGTCGTCGCCGAACAACTGGTCCTGGAACTCGGTGGAGAACGCCACCGAGTTGAACTGGAGCAGGTAGACCCGGGAGGACGTCCCGTCCGGCATGGTCCAGGCGCGGGCCGCTATGTGCCGGAGCGCGGAGTCCTTCAGCCGCTGGGTGAGAGCCGCCCGGTCGCCCTTCGGGTACTCGGAGACGTACTGCGCGGTGGTGACCCAGCCGTCGGCCTTGGCATCCACCTTCGCCCCGGCCGGGGCCGGCAGCAGGAGGCGCCGCAGGTCGGCGTGGTGGACCTCCGCCTCGTTGGCGTCGCCGAAGGGGCGGGGCGCACCGGCCGGCAGGGCGGGCAGGGTCAGCCGGGGGTAGTCCCAGCGCCCGTCGTCCTCGGTGGCGAGTCCGGGTACGTCGGTGCGCGACATCGAGGTGATGCCCGCGACCGTGCCGGCACCGAGACCACCGAGGACCAGCACCGCCGCCGTCCACCGGGCGACCGCCCGCAGCGCCCGGCGCGGCGGCCGGGGCGGGGTCTGCGGGAGATCGCCGTGCCCGGGTTCCCTCGGCGGGTCCTGCGGCATGGGGGGCGGGGGCGGCGGGGGGAGTTCCGCGACGAGGGCGGCCTCGCCGGTCTGTTCCGCCGTCTTCTCGGTCATACGTACTCCCCCGGGGACGTGATGTGATCCAGCTGGTCCTTCAGCAGCTCGGCGACGGCCCCCTTGTCGAAGGGCTTGACGCCGGCCGCCGAGAGGGTGATGCCCAGCTCACCGTCGTACGCCGAGCAGAGCATGTTCTCGATCCCGCTCTTGCCGTCCTTGGGCATCAGGAAGCAACGGGCGTTGCGCGTATGGCCCTTGATCTTCGGGCCTTCGCGGAAGACGCCGACGGCGTCGAACAGCTCCGTCCGGAAGGTGTGGAGATCCCGGATGGCCTTCTTGTCCTTCATCCGCACGATCTGGGTGGTCACGACCAGGTCGTTGGTGTCCGACACGTACGAACGGGCGGCGAGGCCCTGCACGCGGAGCTTGTCCACCCGCTTGTCGAACTCCCGGCGCTGCTTGCCGGCGAGCCCCCGGTTGGACTGCTTCATCGCGGCGACGGCCTCCTTGCCGCCGACCTCGCCGTCGTTGCCGAGCTCCTCGGCGTCGGGTCCCAGCCGGTAGTCGGCGGGGACGGGCAGCAGCAGCTTGCTGAGCTCGGTGTCGGTCCGGCCCCGTTCGATGCCGTCGGCCGGGTCCTTGACGGGCGGGTGCTCGGCGACGTCGTAGACCTCCGTCGCCACGGTCCGGTCCGCACCGTCGACCGTGATCGTCGTGTACACGGCCGCGCCGGCGACGGCGCCGATCACGAGGACCGCCGGAAGCGCGGTGAGCAGGATCCGGCGGGCCTTCCCCGGGCGCGCCGGGGCGACAGGCGGCGTCCCGGGCACCTCGGGGGCCGCGGACGCGTCGGCGGCGGGCGGGATGACGTCGTTCACAGGAGCTCCAGCTGTCGCTCGGCCAGCGTCCGGATGTCCTTCTTGGCGATCGGCTCGGTGTCGAACACGTTGATGTCGACCATGATGTCGCCGCGGTGCATGACGGCCCTGGCCCGGTAGGACGGCATGTAACCGGCCTTCCGCTCGACGGGGTACAGGTAGTAGCGACCGCTGCCGCTGCCCTTGACCGGATCCCCCTCGTTGCCCGCGCCGTCCTTCGTCCAGGGCATGTACGAGCGCTGGCCGTCGGCGTACGACGACGCCTCGGCGATCGCACCGGAGCGGAACTGGACGAGCCGCACGTCGGCCTGGCGGTAGGCGCCCTTCTTCCAGGCGGCGCCCGCGACCCGGCGGATGTCGGACTCCAGGAGGTATTCGAGGTGGGAGTCCGGTTCGTCGAACTCGCGCGCGTAACCGTCCACGCTCATCCAGCCGTCGTCCAGCGAGCCCGCGTCCTCGTCGTCGCTCCAGCCGGCCGGCCGCTTCATGACCAGCTCACGCAGATCACCGCCCGTCCGCACCTGGCGGTCCTGCGAGGCCGGCAGCGGCGCCGGGGCTTTGTCCACCGGAAGTGCCTTCGCCGGGTAGGCGAGTTCCGCCTGCGACAGCGCGGGCAGCCGCGTCGGCGGCCGCTCGGCCTGGATGCCGTAGCCCACGGCCGTGCCGACGGAGACGCCGAGCAGGGCGGCCGCGCCGATCAGCAGGGCCGTGCGGCCGCGCCGGCGCGGGTGCACCACGACGGCCGGCGGGCCGGCCGGCGTGTCGTCCATGGTGTCGTTCTGTTCCAAAAGGGTCCCCCCATGAGACCTGAGGCGCAGGTTCCGTTACCCGCACACACAGCTGACCCACAGATCACCGGGGAGGTTGCACGGCGAAGGATTACAGTTCGATACATGTCGAAGAAGCTCGTGATCAAGGTGACTGCCGGTGCCGACTCCCCCGAGCGCTGCTCGCAGGCCTTCACCGTGGCGGCCGTCGCCGTCGCCAGCGGGGTCGAGGTGTCGCTCTGGCTGACCGGCGAGTCCGCCTGGTTCGCCCTGCCGGGGCGTGCCGCGGAGTTCGAACTCCCGCACGCCGCGCCGCTGCCCGACCTGGTCGACTCGATCCTGGCGGGCGGGCGGATCACGCTCTGCACCCAGTGCGCGGCCCGCCGGGACATCACGGAGAAGGACGTCCTGGACGGCGTACGGATCGCGGGGGCCCAGGTCTTCGTGCAGGAGGCCGTGGCGGACGGGACGCAGGCGCTCGTCTACTGACCCGGCCGGCCCGGAGTGTTCACCCGCGGCGCTTCCTGCCGTCGAGCTCGTCCCACCAGTCGTCCGACTCCGGATCGCCCGAGGGGTCGTCCCACCAACGGTCGTCCGGGCCCCGGCGGTTGGCGATCACCGCCGCGGCGGGCGGGATGACGGCCGCGACCACGCACATCGCCACGGCGGCGGGCACCGACCACAGGCGCACGAAGGCCCAGGCGGACACGAAGAGGACGATGCAGCCGCCCATCATCAGGAAATAGGTGCGCTTGCGCCGCGCGTACATGACTCCAGCGTAGGACCCGGGGCGCGGGAAGGCCGCGGACGGCGCGAAGGGCCGCACCCCTGTCCAGGTGGCGTCCAACCCCCTGGGGTGCGGCCCTCCGGCCGGATGCGCGCGCGGACTACACGGCGATGGCGACCTCAGCGAGGCCACCGGTCTGCGCCACGACCGTACGGTCGGCGGTGCCGCCCGGAACCAGGGCGCGGAGCGTCCAGGTGCCCTCGGCCGCGTAGAAGCGGAACTGACCGGTCGCCGAGGTCGGGACCTCCGCGGTGAACTCACCGGTCGAGTCCAGCAGCCGGACGTAGCCGGTGACCGGCTCGCCGTCGCGGGTCACGCTGCCCTGGATGGTCGTCTCGCCCGGCTTGATCGTCGAAGCGTCGGGGCCGCCGGCCTGTGCTCCACACATGGTGTTCAGTCCTTCTGGTCGGGGTCCTGCTGATCGGGTCCTGCGGAATTACTTGTTGGCGCCGAGCTCGATCGGCACGCCCACGAGGGAGCCGTACTCGGTCCACGAACCGTCGTAGTTCTTGACGTTCTCCTGGCCGAGCAGCTCGTGGAGGACGAACCACGTGAGCGCGGAGCGCTCACCGATGCGGCAGTAGGCAATGGTGTCCTTCGCCAGGTCGACCTGCTCGTCCTCGTAGAGGGCCCGCAGCTCGTCGTCCGACTTGAAGGTGCCGTCGTCGTTGGCGTTCTTCGACCACGGGATGTTGCGGGCGCTCGGCACGTGGCCGGGACGCTGCGACTGCTCCTGCGGGAGGTGCGCCGGGGCCAGCAGCTTGCCGCTGAACTCGTCGGGCGAGCGCACGTCGACGAGGTTCAGGCTGCCGATGGCCTTCACGACGTCGTCGCGGTAGGCGCGGATCGACTCGTCCTGGGCCTTGGCCTTGTACTGCGCGGCCGGACGGGCCGGGACGGCGTCGGTCAGGTCGCGGGAGTCGAGCTCCCACTTCTTGCGGCCGCCGTCGAGCAGCCGGACGTCCTGGTGGCCGTAGAGCTTGAAGTACCAGAACGCGTAGGACGCGAACCAGTTGTTGTTGCCGCCGTAGAGGACGACCGTGGTGTCGTTCCCGATGCCCTTCTCCGACAGCAGCTTCTCGAAGCCGGCCTGGTCGATGAAGTCACGGCGGACCGGGTCCTGGAGGTCCTGGGTCCAGTCGATCCGGATCGCGTTCCTGATGTGGTTCTTCTCGTACGCCGAGGTGTCCTCGTCGACCTCGACGATGGCGACCTGCGGGTCGTCGATGTGGGCCTCGACCCAGTCGGCGTCGACCAGAACGTCTGCGCGGCTCATGCGTTTCTCCTCCGGGGCAGTCTGCGGCGGCGTGGTGCGGTGTGCGAGAGGTACGCGGAGTGCCTGCGGCGGGGCGCGTACGGGAGGCACGGGAGTGGCCCTGACGAAGTCGAAGGGCCGGGGAAACGGGAGAGGTCCCGCTCAGAAGGTGCGACAGAGCATGGCGGCGACGCGGCACAGGTCTACTGCCCGCCGCTTCGTGAGGTCCGCCTGTCGCTTCATACGTCCGATCGTAGGGAGGTACGGGCGGAGATGTCACCGCCGTGTCGGATGATGAGACGCGATCGTCCACCGAGTGGGACGCGAGAGGGGTGAACCCGCCCCGCGCCCGCTCCGGCGGCCTCCACGGCCCTCCGGTGATCTGCGGACCGGACGCGTCCGTCTCATCATCCGGATCGTCCGTCCGCCCGCCTCCACGGACCCCTACCCAGGGCCGCCGTTCCCCACCCGTGCGGGGAGGCGGCCGGCGCGGTCAGCCCGCGAGCGGGATGTCGGCGCCGCTCATCGATATCTCCAGACCGCCGGGCGCGACCTCGATCTTCTCCAGCTTCAGGCCGCCCGGCAGTCCGCCGATCCCGCGCTCGAAGTCGGTCTTCTTCCTGACCAGGCCCTCCAGGCCGGGGATGCCCTCACCCGGGACCTCGTCCGCGCGCACCCGGACGGTGTCCCCGTCGACCAGGGTGACGCTGGACAGCACCGTGCGCGTGACGGTGCGGTCCACCAGCGGGATCCGGACGCTTCCCGTGACCTTGACCTTGCCGTCGCCGCCGTAGGCGACCGTGACGCCCTCGTCGGCCGCCTCGGTGAGCGCCGCGTACGACAGCACGGCCGTCCCGGTCGCCCGGGCCGCCGTCGCGCTCGTGTAGCCGGCGCCCAGCGTCACGTCGCGCAGCCGGGCGCGGATCTCACTGATCCGGATGTCCCGGCCCGCCGCACTGGCCCGGATGTCCTTCACCTTCACGTCGACCTCGTCGAGCCGGGAGTCGGCCACCTGGGTCAGGAAGGGGAAGCCCTTGATCGACACGTCGGTCGAACCCGCCTCCGCACCGCCGAAACCGACCCGGTCCGCGGCCTCGGACTCCGCGAAGTGCACGGCGACACGGTCCGCGGCGACGAAGACGCCGCCCAGGACCACGGCGATGATCAGCAGTATTCGCAGTGCGCGCATGCCTGTTGTTCCCCCACTCGGACCGGGCCGGACCTCTGCAGCATGTGAGCGTACTGCCGCGGTGCGGTACACCCGAGGTGATCGACGAGTGGGGTGCCCGGCCGGTTCCCGCCGTGTGCGGGCCGGCCGGGAGACGGCCGAAAACGTCCGTCCGGTCAGGCGAGCGCCCGGCCGATCAGATACACGGCGGGGGCCGCCGCGGTGAGCGGCAGCGCCACTCCCGCCGTCATGTGCACGAAGCGCGACGGGTAGTCGTAGCTCGCGACCCGCAGTCCGATCAGCGCGCAGCCGCCGGCGGCGAACCCGAGGAGCGCCGCGGACGCCCCGAAGTCCGTGACGGCCCCGCCGACGAGTCCGGCGCCCGCGGAGGCGAGCAGGGCGAGGACGACCGAGAGCGGACCGGGCAGCGGAAGCGCCCGGACGAGCACCGCGACGGCGACGGCGATCCCGCCGACGGTCACGGCGTCCGGCACGGCTGCCAGGTGCCCGGCGGCCAGGACGGCGAGAGCGGCGGACGCGACGGTGGCCGTCAGGCCGTACATCCGCTCGTCGGCTCCCGCGTGGCTGCGGAGCTGGAGGACGAGGGTGAGCAGCACCCAGACGCCCAGCGTCCCGAGGATGGCGGCGGGCGCGTTCTCCCGCCCGGCCGCGAGCAGGACGACGTCCGCGACGGCTCCGCCCGCGAAGGCGAGCGCGATGCCCTGCCTGGCCGGCCACATGCCGTTGAGCCGGAACCAGCCGGCCGCGGTCACGGCCTGGAGCAGGACCAGCGGGACGAGCAGCGCGTAGGCGCCGACCGCCGCGCCCAGGGACAGGAGCAGACCCAGGGCCGCCGTGATCGCGGCGGGCTGCATCCCCGGCGCGATGATCGGCGACCGTCCTTCGGCGCGGGCCCGCTGCGCGTCGGTGATCCGGGCGTTCCCCAGGGTGGTGGGCGCGCTGAACTCCGGGCCGCCGTCGGCCGCGGGGGCCGGGGCGGCCGCGGGAACGGCCGGAGCCGACGGGACCGCGGGAGCCTCGGGCGGCAGCGGGCGGCCGGCCGGGGCGTGCCCCTGCGCGTGGACCGCGGGCTGCTGGGGCTGCGGCTGCTGCGGCTGGACCGTGGGCTGGTACTGGGTGTCCCAGGTCTGCCCCTGCCAGGTCTGTGTCGCACCCTGGTCGGCGTACCCCTGAGCACCGCCCTGCTGCGGACGGGCCGCGGGCTGCTGGTGCCCGAAGGCGGGGTCGTACGGCTGCTGCTGCCCGTACGCCGGGTCGTACGGCTGCTGTCCGTACGCCGCCGGGTCGTGGGGCTGCTGCCCCGGGGCCTGCGGGCGCTGCCGGTCGTCCCACCCGGGCTGCTGGTACGCCTGGGCCGGGTCGTACGGCTGCTGCCCGTACGACGGGTCGTACGGATACTGCTGATCGTTGTCGCTCATGGTCTGCGGTTCACCCTCCTGCGAACGGCGGGAGCACCTCGACCGTGCCGCCCTCGGCAAGCCGTACGGTCTCATGCCCGCGCGTCCCGACAGGATTCCCGTCGATGAGGAACGAGCTGCGGAGCAGTACGCGTGTCAGTTCGCCGGGATGGCGCTCGCGCGCCCC
This sequence comes from Streptomyces sp. NBC_00178, assembly GCF_036206005.1. NCBI lineage: Bacteria > Bacillati > Actinomycetota > Actinomycetes > Kitasatosporales > Streptomycetaceae > Streptomyces > Streptomyces sp. NBC_00178. Next base: position 4,050,408 of record NZ_CP108143.1, on the reverse strand, counting down.
GGCCAGCGCCTCGGCGAGCGTGTCCGCCGCGTACGGCTCCTCCGCGGTTCCCGCGGCGGCCTTGGCCGCGGCCCAGTAGCGGATCGTCCCCGCTGCCATGACTGCACCCCTTTCGTCGTGCTCCGGCTGTCCATCATTCATCACGCCGACTCCGTCCAGTCGGCGATGCGGGTGAGCAGGTCCTCGTCGGCGGCGTTCTCGGCGTGTCCCATGCCGTGCTCCAGCCACAGTTCCGCCCGGCCGTCCGCGGCTCCGGCCAGCATCCGGGGGTGGTCGACCGGGAAGTACGGGTCCCGGTCGCCGTGCACGATCAGCAGCGGCGCGGTGATCAGCGGGACGGCCTCCACCGGCGAGAGCGGCACGGGGTTCCAGTCCTCGCGGTGGATGCGGGTGCGGAAGCCGTAGCGGCCGACGAGCCGGCCGGCGGGGCGGGTGACCACCCAGTGCAGCCGGCGCATCGGGGCGGTGCCCCGGTAGTACCAGCGGGCCGGTGCGCTGACGGCGACCACCACGTCCGTATGCGCCCCCGTACGCCCCTCGTGCGCCGAAGTGCGCCCTCCCACCCGTTCGGCCCCCGGCGCACGCTGATCCTGCCCGGCGAATTCGCCGGAATCCGGAGCCGTATACAGAGCGGCGTGCCGGAGCACCACGGAGCCGCCCATGGAAAAGCCGACCGTAATGATCCGGCGGTGTCCCAGCGACCTCGCCCAGGCGACCGCGGCGGCCAGATCGAGCACTTCCCGGTCGCCCACCGTGGACCGCCCGCCGGACTTTCCGTGACCCCGGAAAGAAAACGTGATCACGGCCGCACGCTGGGCGAACACCCCGGCGGCACGCACCACGGCCGGCCGGTCGGCGGAGCCGGTGAAACCGTGCGCGAGGACGATCGCCGTCCCCCCGGAACCATCGCCTCCGCCCTCATCCGAGCCCGCCGCACACGGGGTGTACACCGCCTCGACACGAACCCCGTCACCGGTCAGCAACGTGGTACGCCGGGGGGCGCCGGTGATCGAGGGAACGGAGGATCTCGGGAATCTGCCCTCGGACACAGAACTCATGTGGGCTATTCTGCTGCGAAGAGGATCCGGGCAAAGCAGCCCCCGGGTCCTTTTGTGCTTTAGGAGCGTTGTTACGGCAGCGTTTCCACAAGCTCAGCGGCCCCCGGGCGCGGGACCGCACGGTAAGAACCGTATGACGCCGTCGCAGGTGATGGACGTACGGGAGTACGAAGCAGTGCCGCATACTCCCCCGGGTCCGACCCGGGAGTGCCCCTCTCGCAGGGAACGAGGAGGACCGACGTAATGGGCGAGCGAACCGTGCACGACCGACCGACGACCCAGGCAGGTGGGCGGCGATGAGTTCACTGCTGCTCCTGACGAATGCCCTCCAACCGTCGACGGAGGTGCTCCCCGCCCTCGGCCTCCTGCTGCACAGCGTGCGGGTCGCCCCCGCCGAGGGACCCGCTCTCGTCGACACCCCGGGTGCCGACCTCATCCTCATCGACGGGCGGCGCGACCTCCCCCAGGTCCGCTCGCTGTGCCAGCTGCTGCGGTCCACCGGCCCCGGCTGCCCGCTGATCCTCGTCGTGACGGAGGGCGGCCTCGCGGCCGTCACCGCCGACTGGGGCATCGACGACGTCCTGCTGGACACCGCGGGCCCCGCCGAGGTCGAGGCCCGCCTGCGGCTGGCCACCGGCCGCCAGCAGATCACCGCCGACGACTCCCCGATGGAGATCCGCAACGGCGACCTGTCGGTCGACGAGGCGACGTACAGCGCCAAGCTCAAGGGCCGGGTCCTCGACCTGACCTTCAAGGAGTTCGAACTGCTCAAGTACCTGGCGCAGCACCCGGGCCGGGTCTTCACCCGCGCCCAGCTGCTCCAGGAGGTCTGGGGCTACGACTACTTCGGCGGCACGCGCACGGTCGACGTCCACGTGCGCCGGCTGCGCGCCAAGCTGGGCCCCGAGCACGAGTCGCTGATCGGCACCGTCCGCAACGTCGGCTACCGCTTCGTCACCCCCGAGAAGGTGGAGCGGGCGGCCGAGGAGGCCAAGGCCAGGACGGCTTCGCGGCAGGCGGGTGAGGCCCTCACCCGTTCGGAGCATTCGGCCGATCCCCGGATTGCGGAAGAAGCCCCGGTCCGGCCTGCCGAGAGGTAGGTCGATCCGCGTAGACTGCCGCGCGTGGCCAAGGTGACGCGGGACGATGTGGCGAGACTAGCGGGGACCTCGACAGCGGTCGTCAGCTACGTCATCAACAACGGACCCCGGCCGGTCGCCCCGGCCACGCGCGAGCGGGTGCTCGCCGCGATCAAGGAGCTCGGGTACCGGCCCGACCGGGTCGCCCAGGCCATGGCGTCGCGGCGCACCGACCTCATAGGAATGATCGTGCCGGACGCCCGGCAGCCGTTCTTCGCGGAGATGGCCCACGCGGTCGAACAGGCCGCGGCCGAGCGCGGGAAGATGGTGCTCGTCGGCAACTCCGACTACCGCGACGAGCGCGAGGTCCACTACCTGCGGGCCTTCCTCGGCATGCGCGTCTCCGGGCTCATCCTCGTCAGCCAGGGGCCCAGCGAACGGGCCGCGGCCGAGATAGAGGCGTGGGACGCGCGGGTCGTGCTGCTCCACGAGCGCCCCGAGGCGATCGACGACGTCGCGGTCGTCACCGACGACATCGGCGGCGCCCAGCTCGCCACCCGCCACCTCCTGGAACACGGCTACGCCTACGTCGCGTGCCTCGGCGGCACCGAGTCGACCCCCGTGGTCGGCGACCCGGTCGCCGACCACATCGAGGGCTGGCGCCGGGCCATGCACGAGGCGGGGCGCTCGACCGACGGCCGCCTCTTCCACGCCCCGTACAACCGGTACGACGCCTACCAGGTCGCCCTGAAGCTGCTCTCCGGGCCCGACCGGCCCCCGGCGATCTTCTGCTCGACGGACGACCAGGCCATCGGGGTACTCCGGGCCGCCCGCGAGCTGCGGATCGACGTGCCGGAGGAGCTCGCGGTCGCGGGCTTCGACGACGTGAAGGAGGCGGGCCTGACCGACCCGCCGCTGACGACCGTCTTCTCCGACCGGCCCGCGATGGCACGGGCGGCCGTGGACCTGGTCCTCGACGACTCGCTGCGCGTCTCGGGGTCGCGGCGCGAGCGCCTGAAGCAGTTCCCGTCCGCGCTCGTCGTACGCCGCTCGTGCGGCTGCGGGGAACCGACCGTCACCGCCCGGTAGGCGGCCGTCCCGCCCTTTATATCGGGCATACGCGGTTCTGCCGGGCTTCTCAGGACGTACTCAGGCTGCTCTCATGTTCGCCGCCCACTCTCGTAGACATGACCGACAGCCACCGCCCGAGCGGCGAGTACCCGATGGACCCCTCGAACGGCAACGGCTCGTACGGCGGCGGCGAGGCGGACTACCCGCCGCCGCCGGCCTACGAGCCCGAGCGGCACACCGCCGAGATCCCCGCCGCTCACGCCTGGCCGGCCCCGGCGCCCCAGCCCGCCCCGGCCGGCCCCGGCCAGGACGCCCCCCGGTCCGAACGCCGGGTCAAGCGGCCCGTCGCGCTGCTGGCCGCCGTCGCGATCGCCGCCGCGGCGATCGGCGGGGGCACCGCCACCCTCATCGGCGAGTTCGCGGGCGGCGGTTCCACACCCTCGGCCTCCGGCGGTGTCGTGAACGGCACCACGGTCTCGCAGAGCAGCGCGGGCACCGTCTCCGGCGTGGCCGCCGCCGTGTCGCCCGCCATCGTCGAGATCAAGGCGTCCTCCTCCGCCGGCCAGGCCACGGGGTCCGGCGTCGTCATCACCTCGGACGGCGAGATCGTCACGAACAACCACGTCGTCTCCGGTGCCTCCACGATCGAGGTCTCGCTCAGCACCGGCAAGACCTACACCGCGGACGTCGTCGGCACCGACCCCGGCAAGGACCTCGCGCTCATCGAGCTCCACGGCGCGAGCGGCCTGAAGACGGCCACCCTCGGCGACTCCGACTCCGTGAAGGTCGGCGACCAGGTCGTCGCCATCGGCTCGCCCGAGGGCCTCACCGGCACGGTCACCAGCGGCATCGTCTCCGCGCTCGACCGCGACGTCACGGTCGCCAAGGAGGACGGGCAGGACCAGCAGCAACAGCAGCAGGGCGGCGAGAGCTGGCCGTTCGAGTTCGGCGGGCAGCAGTTCAACGGTGAGACGGGCTCGTCCAAGACGACGTACAAGGCCCTGCAGACCGACGCCTCGCTCAACCCGGGCAACTCCGGTGGCGCCCTCATCAACATGAACGGCGAGATCATCGGGATCAACTCGGCGATGTACTCGCCCAGTTCGGCAAGCTCCACGGGCAGCTCGGCCGCGGGCAGCGTGGGCCTCGGCTTCGCCATCCCGGTCGACACCGTCAAGGCCGACCTGAACACCCTGCGCGCCGGCGACGGCTCCTGACGAGGAGGCCCCGTGAACCCCGGAACCGACCCCTCGGCGGTGGGCCCCTCCGGGCTCGCCCTGCCCCTCGCCCTCGCCGCCGAACCGGCCGCCGCCCCCGCCCCGGCCGCCGCCGGGCCGGCCGAGATCCGCGGCGGCGCCGGCACCGGGCGCCGTGCCGCGCGACGCCGCCGGGCCGCCGTGCGAGGCTGAGAGCCCCGGCCACGGACCCCGTGCCACAGGACCCCGCACGACGGACCCGTTCGACAGGAAGAGGACGAAGAAGCGATGAGCCCCGCCGAAGACGATCCGCAGCGCGTCCTGATCGTCGACGACGAGCCCGCCGTACGCGAGGCCCTGCAGCGCAGCCTCGCCTTCGAGGGTTACGGCACCGAGGTCGCCGTGGACGGCTACGACGCCCTGGCCAAGTCGGAGTCGTACGCCCCCGACCTGATCGTCCTCGACATCCAGATGCCCCGCATGGACGGCCTCACCGCCGCCCGCCGCATCCGGTCGACCGGATCGACCACGCCCATCCTGATGCTCACCGCGCGCGACACCGTCGGCGACCGGGTCACCGGCCTCGACGCGGGCGCCGACGACTACCTCGTCAAACCCTTCGAACTCGACGAGCTGTTCGCCCGCATCCGGGCCCTGCTGCGCCGCAGCTCGTACGCCGTCGCGGCGGGCGGCCCGCTCCCCGACGACGACGTGCTGTCCTTCGCCGACCTGCGCATGGACCTCAACACCCGCGAGGTCACCCGGGGCACCCGCAGGGTCGAGCTGACCCGCACGGAGTTCACCCTGCTGGAGATGTTCCTGGCCCACCCCCGGCAGGTGCTGACCCGCGAACAGATCCTCAAGGCCGTATGGGGCTTCGACTTCGAGCCCAGCTCCAACTCCCTGGACGTCTACGTGATGTACCTGCGCCGCAAGACGGAGGCGGGCGGCGAACCGCGCCTGGTCCACACCGTGCGCGGCGTGGGCTACGCCCTGCGCTCCGGCGGCGGTGACGGGTGACCCCCCTCCCGCGCCGGCTCCGCGCCCTGCCGCTGCGCTCCCGGCTCGCACTGCTCGTGGCGGCGGCGGTGGCGGTCGCGGTCGCGGCGGTCGCGGCCTCCTGCTGGTTCGTGACGCGGGAGCAGCTGGAGCACCAGCTGGACGACTCGCTGACCACGTCGAACACCGTCGACAACACCTACGTCCAGAACCTGCTCAACACCTGCGCGGGCACCGCCGTCGGTCAGCAGCCCGACCCCGGATCGTTCCGGGTCCAGATCATCGCGACCACCGGTGACCCCTGCCCGGCTCCGCCGAACCGCGCGTTCCCCACGACCGGCCTCGACATCTCCGTCGCCGGCGGGCAGCGGGAAAGCGTGCTGCACACCGTGACGGACACCGACGGCAAGAAGCTGCGTGTCTACACCCGCCAGATCCGGCTGGACCGCCGGCCCGGGCCGGACGCCACGCTCGCCGTCTCCGTGGCCCGCCCCATGAGCGAGGTCACCGACCCGCTCTCCACCCTCGCCTGGGTGCTCGTCCTCGTCGCCGGTATCGGCGTCGTAGGAGCCGGGGCCGCCGGGCTGTGGATCGCCCGTACCGGTCTGCGCCCGGTCGACGACCTCGCGCACGCCGTCGCGCACGTGGCCGAGACCGAGGACCTGACCGTACGCATCCCCGCCGAGGGCGAGGACGAGATCGCCCGGCTCTCCCGGTCCTTCAACTCGATGACCAGCTCCCTGGCGATCTCCCGCGACCGTCAGGCGCAGCTCATCGCCGACGCCGGCCACGAACTGCGCACCCCGCTCACCTCCCTGCGCACGAACATCGAACTCCTCGTCCGCAGCGACGAGACGGGCAGGGCCATCCCTCCCGACGACCGCAAGGCCCTGATGGCCTCGGTGAAGGCCCAGATGACCGAGCTGGCCGCCCTCATCGGCGACCTCCAGGAGCTCTCCCGCCCCGACGCCGCCCAGCCCGGCCCGCTCCAGGTCGTCGCCCTGCACGACATCACCCGTACCGCGCTGCGGCGCGCACGGCTGCGCGGCCCCGAGCTGACCATCACGGCCGACCTGGCCCCCTGGTACGTCCGCGCCGAACCGGCGGCCCTGGAGCGCGCCGTGGTCAACGTCCTGGACAACGCGGTGAAGTTCAGCCCGGCCGGCGGCACGGTCGAGGTCGTCCTGCACCGGGGCGAGCTGACGGTCCGGGACCACGGCCCCGGCATCCCCGCCGAGGACCTGCCGCACGTCTTCGACCGCTTCTGGCGCTCCCCCTCGGCCCGCCAGCTCCCCGGCTCCGGCCTCGGCCTGTCCATCGTGGCCCGCACGGTCCAGCAGGCGGGCGGCACGATCACCCTGACCCCGGCGGACGGCGGCACCGGCACGATCGCCTCGGTCCGGTTGCCGGGAGCTCCTCAGCCGCCGCCCGGGGTGTGAACCGGATTCCCCACACGCCTGAACGCCGACTCGGGCCAGGTCGTCGAACTCGCCCTCCTCGGCCCCGCCGAGGAAGGCGCGGCACGAAGAGGGACCTACGGCTCCCGGGTCGCGCGTACACGGGATGAACCACACCTCGCGGGCGAACCGACACACCGGGGGAGCCAGGAGGGGCGGTGGCCCGCCGCCCCGGAGCCCGTGGCAGGTGGCCCGCGACATCAGCATCGCGCGGCAGGTCCGGCCGCTCGTCGGCTGGACCCAGTGGGAAGGACTCCGCATCCCGGCCGAACTCATCGGCATGGCCGTCGGCTGGCGCCCCGCACGGCCTGCCGCGTACATCACCGCCGTCCTCGCCCAGGACCGGGGGCACGAGGTGGCCGCCCACTACGGCCAGGACCCCGACGACGCCCCGGACCTCTAGGGAACCGGCTGTGCGCCTACACCGTCGGGCGGGCCGCACGAACCCCCTGGTCCTGAGCGCCCAGGACGGCGGCTCACCCCACCGGGTTGTGCCGGATCAGCGACTCGACCAGGCCGGACCGGGTCGCCGGGTAGTCCAGCGGAACGATGCCGAGACCGGTCCAGCCCGCCGTGGCGGAACCGTCGAGGAAGGACTGGACCTGCGGGTTGAGACGGTCGGAGTTCCAGCGCGGCGGCATGAGGGCCGCCGTGCTCACGTAGTTCATGAAGAGCTTCCCCGGCTGCTGCGCGGCCTTCCGGAACTGCGCCTCGATCTTCGGGTACTTGCCGAACGGCTCAGCCATGTAGTCGTCCTGGATGTCGAAGAGCGCCGGGTCCGCGTACCGGATTCCGGGCAGGCCGCCGTTGTCGGCCAGGACCACGACCTTGCCCCGGGCCGAACCGAGGTCCGGGAGCGCCGGGTCGAGGCGCAGGAGCGGGCGCCAGCCCTTGCCGTCGAGGTAGATGTCGAAGATCCGCCGGAACGCGTCGTCGCTCTCCGTCGAGTACTCCTGCTTGACGCGCATCAGCACGGTCTCGGAGGGGTGCGCGGCGAGGAAGGCCCGGCAGGCGCCGAGGACGTCGTCGAAGTTCAGGTGCTGGTAGTAGGCACCGTGATGGATCGCGTAGGCGTCGCCGCTGATCCGGCAGCGTACGTCGAGGAACCGGATGCCGCTGTCGAGCTGGGCGGCGACCGTGGTGTTCTGGCACTCCGTCCAAGGGCCGCCGTACCGGGCACCGGAGTTGTGGGTGCCCGGGATCGTCAGCCGCCGCAGCGGGGTGGCATCCGCGAAGGCTGCCATCCAGTCCTGCGTGCCGAGGACCCGGGCTGGGGCGGCGGACGCCGGTGCCCCGCCGAGCAGGATTCCGGCGGCGGCGGCGAGCGAGCCGGTGAGGAAGGTCCGGCGGGTGGAGGTGTACGGGGTCATGGGCAATGCCTCCGACGGCCGTGGTGGGGGGTGGCTCCGGGATTATGACGCGCACGCATCAAGAGCGGAACAGGGCATGCCCGTACGCGGCCGGAGTCCGGCCACCGGAAACGCCGGAGCGGGGCGGCAGGCCCGATCGGCCCGCCGCCCCGCTCCGCCCTGTCCCGCGTCCCGCGCCTACTGCACGACCGTGATCCGGTCCGTGGCGGGCGGGGCCAGCGGCGCGGAGGCCGTGGAGTGCGCCGCCAGGTAGGCGTTGAACAGGTCCAGGTCCGACGGGCCCACCAGCTTGTTCGTGCCCTGGCCGAGAGCCGCGAAGCCGTCGCCGCCGCCCGCGAGGAACTCGTTCATCGCGACGCGGTACGTCTTCGCCGGGTCGATCGCGACACCGTTCAGCAGGATCGACGAGGTGACCACGCGGTCGGCGCCGGCCTTCGTCATGTCCAGCGTGTAGGTGAGGCCCTTCGAGACCTGGAGGATCTTCGGGGACGCCGCGTTGGAGCCGCTGACCTGCTGCTGGAGGGCGGCGACGAGCTGCGCTCCGGTGAGGTCGACGACGTTCATCATGTTGGTGAACGGCTGGACGGTGAACGCCTCGCCGTACGTCACCACTCCGTCGCCCTCACCCGCCGAGGCCGCGTACACGAGGTCGGAGCGGATACCGCCCGGGTTCATGAACGCGACGACCGCGCCACCCTTGTCCGCGGGGGCCAGGCCCTCCAGCTGGGCGTCGGCGATCAGGTTGCCGAGCGGCTTCTCCGGGGCGGTGGAGCCGCGACCGTTGATGTCGGCGGAGATGAAGCCCTGGGGGCGGCTCGCGATCGGCGCGGCCAGCGTGTTCCAGCGGGCGATCAGCGCGGTCATGTCCGTGGCCTTGGCCTGGTCGCGGCTGACGATGTGGTTCGCCGACGACGGGGACTTCACCGACGTGCGGACGATGTCCTTGGTGCGGCGGTCGTAGGTGAGCGTCGTGTCCGTGTAGAGCTTGCCGAACGACGAGGCCGACGTGACCATGCGCGGCTTGCCGGAGGGGTCCGGGACCGTGCACACGTACGCCTGGTGGGTGTGGCCGGTGACCAGGGCGTCGACCTTGGACGTGATGCCCTTGGCGATGTCGACGATCGGTCCCGAGATGCCGTCACCGGCCCCGGGGCTGTCGCAGTCGTAGTTGTACGAGGAGGAGGCCGGGGCACCGCCCTCGTGGATCAGCGCCACGATCGACTTGACGCCCTGCCGGTCCAGTTCCTTGGCGTACCTGTTGACCGTCTCGATCTCGTCGTGGAACTTCAGGCCCTTGACGCCGTTCGCCGTGACGATGTTCGGCGTGCCCTCCAGGGTCACCCCGATGAAGCCGATCTTGACGCCGTTCTTCTTCCAGACCGTGTACGGCTTGAGGATCGGCTTGCCGGACTTCTCGCTCGTCACGTTGGCCGCGAGGTAGGGGAAGTCCGCGCCCTTGAACTTCTTGCCCTTCTCGTAGCAGCCCTCGACGGGGTGGCAGCCGCCGTTCTGCAGGCGCCCCAGCTCGGTCGCGCCCTCGTCGAACTCGTGGTTGCCGACGGCCGTCACGTCGAGGTCGAGCCCGTTGAGCGCCTCGATGGTGGGCTCGTCGTGGAAGAGACCCGACAGCAGCGGGCTCGCGCCGACCATGTCGCCGCCGGCCGCCGTGACGGAGTACGGGTGCCCCTTGCGCGCGGTGCGCAGCGAGGTCGCGAGGTACTCGACGCCACCGGCCGGGACCGACTTCACCGTGCCGTCGGCCTGCTTCTCGGCGACCGTCCCGGCCGAACCGGCGGGCGGCTCCAGGTTGCCGTGGAGGTCGTTGAAGGAGAGCAGCTGCACGTCGACGGTGCGGGGCTGGTGGTGACCGTGTCCGTGGCCGTGTCCGTGGCCCTGGGCACCGGCCGGCAGGGCGGCGACGAGTGCGCCCGCCGCGGCCAGTCCGGCCGCGGCGGAGAGCACCCGCCGGGAGGCACGGTTCTTCTGCGAAGTCGCTGACATCGTTCCCCTTGTGAGTTCAGCGGGAGGGTGGTGAGTGGCGGTGACACGCCTGGAATCCTGCTGCCGCAGCCTAGGGTCAACGCGCGTAGCGCGACAGGTGTAGGGGGTTACGAACTGGTTGCCGTGCGGTCGCAAGGGGGTCGATCACCCGCAGGGCGTACATATGCGGACAGGGAGGGCCCCGGGGCCCTCGGGCGACCCTGCGCCGCCGTGCCCCCGGACGCCGGTCCCGTCCCCGTACGCTCGTACCCATGACGACTGACGCACCCCTCCCCGCCCCCGGACGCGTGATCGAGACCCTCGACGTGCTCACCCCCGAGCAGGCCGACGCCGTCCTCGCCCTCCTCGGCGAGGCCGCCGCGACCGACGGGCGGCAGGCCGTCTCCGAGCAGGGGCGGCTGCAGCTGAGGGGCGGGCACCGCGAGGGTGTCCGGCACTTCCTGCTCGGGGTGGACGGCGAGTTGGCCGGATACGCGCAACTGGAGGACACCGACCCCGTGGAGGCACCGGCCGCGGAGCTGGTCGTGCACCCCTCCCACCGGGGCCGGGGACACGGCCGCGCCCTGGGATCCGCCCTCCTCGGCGCGACCGGCAAGCGGCTGCGGGTCTGGGCGCACGGCGGCAAGGCGGCCGCACGACACCTCGCCCAGGTCCTCGGCCTCTCGCTCTTCCGCGAACTGCGCCAGCTGCGGCGCCCGTTGGACTCCCTCGACATCGCCGAGCCGGCCCTCCCGCCGGGCGTCACCGTCCGGACCTTCGTGCCGGGCCGGGACGACACCGCCTGGCTCGCCGTGAACAGCGCCGCGTTCGCCCACCACCCCGAGCAGGGATCCCTCACCCAGCGGGACCTCGACGACCGCAAGGCCGAGTCCTGGTTCGACCCCGAGGGCTTCTTCCTGGCCGAGCGCGACGGCGAGATCATCGGCTTCCACTGGACGAAGGTGCACGTCGAGGAGGACCTCGGCGAGGTCTACGTCGTCGGCATCAGGCCGGACGCCCAGGGCGGCGGCCTCGGCAAGGCCCTCACCGCGATCGGCCTGCGCCACCTGGCCGCGCGGGGCCTGCCGACGGCGATGCTCTACGTCGACGCGGACAACCCGGCCGCGCTGTCGGTGTACGAGCGGATGGGCTTCGCCACGCACGAGGTCGACCTGATGTACCGCACGGAGTCCTGAGCAGCACCAACACCCTGAGGGGCGGCGTGACTTGACGTCGCCCCTCCCTTAGGCCACCCTTTCACTACTCAATTAGTGAAAGGGTGGTGCACATGGCAGAGTCCGCAGCGGTCGAGTTCCGTATCGACCGGCGCAGCGGCGTCGCCACCTACCTCCAGATCGTGCAGCAGACCAAGCAGGCACTCCGCCTCGGTGTGCTGGAGCCCGGTGACCGTCTGCCCACGGCCCGCGAAGTCGTCGAGGCCACGGCGATCAACCCGAACACGGTGCTCAAGGCCTACCGCGAACTGGAGCGCGAAGGACTCGTCGAGGCCCGCCGCGGCCTCGGCACCTTCGTCCGCCGCACCCTGGGCAGCGCGGCGGTCACGACCGATCCGCCGCTGCGCGCCGAGCTCGCCGAGTGGACCCGCAGGGCTCGCGCCGCGGGTCTGGACAAGGACGACGTGAGCGCACTCTTCACCGACGTACTGGACAGCACGTTCAAGGGAGACCCGCACTGATGACAGGCGCCGCGATCGAGGCGAACGGCCTCGGCATGACTTACGGGAGGCGGGGGCGACGGGCGCTGAGCGACTGCTCGTTCCGGCTCCCCGCCGGACGGATATGCGCCCTCGTCGGCCCCAACGGCGCAGGGAAGTCCACCCTGCTCTCCCTCACGGCCGGCCTGCTGCGGCCCACCCGGGGATCGGTGCGGGTGCTCGGTTCGACCCCCGCCGACGCGCGTCCGCGTATCGCGTACGTGGCCCAGGACAAGCCGCTGTTCCCGCAGCTCACCGTGGCCGGCACCCTGTGGGCCGGGGCCGAGCTCAACCCCGGCACCTGGGACCCGGCGACCGCCCGCCGGGTCGCCGACCCGCTCCCCCAGGACGCGAAGGTCCGCACACTGTCGGGCGGCCAGCGCACCCGGCTGGCCCTGGCCCTCGCCCTCGGCAAGAGGCCCGAACTCCTGCTGCTGGACGAGCCGATGGCCGACCTGGACCCGCTCGCCCGGCACCAGCTGATGGGCGTCCTGATGGCGGAGGCCGCCGAGCACGGCACCACCATCGTGATGTCGTCGCACATCCTCACCGAACTGGAGGGCGCCTGCGACTACCTCCTGCTCGTCGAGGGCGGCCGGGTCCGCCTCGGCGGCGAGAGCGAGGACATCGTGGCCGCGCACGCCGTGCTCACCGGCCAGGTCGGCGACCTCGCCCCGCACACGGTCGTCGAGTCGCGCACGACGGGCCGTCAGCTCACCGCACTCGTACGCAAGGAGGGCCCGGTGGACACCGCGGCCTGGGACGTCACGGAACCGTCCCTGGAGGAACTTCTGCTGGCCCACCTCCGCTCTCCGGAGGCCCCGCCCCTGCTCACCCCGAGCGCCGAGAACGCCGAGGCGGTGGCGGCGATATGAGCACCACCCTCACCCGGCCCCGCCCCTCACTGCGGGGGCCGGTGCGCGTCGTGGTGCGGCAGCACCGCACGACACTGTGGATCGGGGGCGGCCTCGCCCTGGCCGTGCTCCTCGCCCTGATCGCCGTCACCCTGCGGTCGTCGCACGTCACCCAGGTCTTCCTGACGAGCGGGTGTCCGATCGACGGAGGGGCGGGCCGGCACTGCAACCAGACAGCCCGCAACTACGCGGTCAGCATGTTCAGGTACGACAACACCTTCAACCTCATCGCCACGGTCCTGATGGCGATGCCGGCCCTCCTCAGCGGATTCGTCGCCGGCCCGATGATCGGCAGGGAGCTGGAGAGCGGCACGTTCAAATTGTCCTGGACCCAGTCGATGTCGCCCGCTCGCTGGCTCGCCGCGAAACTCGCCGTGCCCGCTGTGCTGCTCGTGACTGTGACCGCCGTGCTTTCAGCGGTGCTCCACTGGGTCCGGTCCCGCTTGACGGTCTCCTACACGTCCGAGTGGTCCACGCCCTACGTCTTCGCCACCACGGGCACGGTACCGATCGCCCACGTCCTGCTCGGCCTCTGTGCCGGGGCGCTCGTCGGACTCCTGGTCCGCCGCACGGTCCCCGCGCTGGCGCTCTCGGCCCTGGTCACCGTCGCCGCCGTCATCGCCCTGACCGCGCTGCGCCCCTTGCTGTGGCCTCCGAGGACTCTGGTGAGCGCGACAGACGAAACCGGTTCTCTGCCCCGGGGCTCCTGGATCACCGACACCGGACGCATCACCGACGACGGCGTACGGCACTCCGTCGAAGACTGCTGGGAGCAGGTCGCCGACCGGCCCGCCTGCCTCGCCGGGCGGGCGGTCACAGGCGAGTACGCCGACTACCACCCCGCCTCGCACTTCTGGCCGCTCCAGCTCGTCGAGACCGGCATCGCGCTGGCCCTCGCCGCCCTGGCCCTCGCGCTCGCCTTCCGCGTCCTGCGCCGCCGCAGCGGCTGAGAACCGGCAGCAGCCCCCTGTCCGCGCCCCGACGGGAGCCCGGACGGGGGGCTGACTCTCCGTGACCGACGACAGCACCGCAGCCACACCGCTTCCTGTACGTCATGTCGCCGTTACCGGCCATTCAGAAGAGCTTGCGACCCTCACGGGATGCAGCCAGCTCTGCCCACCCCCCGCAACGGGAACGACCCCGCGAAACGGACCGGCCCCCTTTCTTCCGCGATCTTTCTCGCCTCCGACGCGCCTGAGGAGCCGAACGCGCGGAAGAATAGGTCCATGAGCCAGCAGCCCAGCTCCGAGGTCCCGGTCCAGCCCGCCCAGCCGTCGGTGGGCTCCCTCGCCGCGCACCGGCCCCACGCCGTCGCCGGCGGGGTGCCCACAGGTCTGTCCACAGCCGCCGACCTGGATCCCGATCTGGACAACGACGCGGACGCCTACGAGCCCGAGGCGGACGGCGACGAACTGCCGCAGGGCCGGTTCCTGGACCGGGAGCGCAGTTGGCTCGCGTTCAACGAACGCGTCCTGGAACTGGCCGAGGACCCCGGCACACCGCTACTCGAACGGGCTAATTTCCTCGCCATCTTCGCGTCGAACCTGGACGAGTTCTTCATGGTCCGGGTGGCCGGTCTCAAGCGCCGTATCGCCACCGGCGTCGCGACCCGGTCCGCGTCCGGGCTGCAGCCCCGCGAGGTGCTCGACCTGATCTGGACCCGTTCGCGGGAACTCATGGCGCGGCACGCCGCCTGCTACCAGCAGGACATCGCCCCCGCCCTGTCCGACGAGGGCATCCAGCTGGTCCGCTGGCCCGACCTGACCGAGAAGGAACAGGCCCGCCTGTTCACCTTCTTCCGGCAGCGGGTCTTCCCGGTGCTGACCCCGCTGGCCGTCGACCCGGCCCACCCCTTCCCGTACATCTCGGGGCTCTCGCTCAACCTCGCCGTCGTCGTGCGCAACCCCGTGAGCGGGCACCGCCACTTCGCCCGGGTCAAGGTGCCGCCGCTGCTCACGCGCTTCCTGGAGGCGTCCCCGCAGCGTTACGTCCCGATAGAGGACATCATCGCGGCCCACCTCGAAGAGCTCTTCCCGGGCATGGAGGTCCTGGCCCACCACATGTTCCGGGTCACCAGGAACGAGGACCTGGAGGTCGAGGAGGACGACGCCGAGAACCTCCTCCAGGCGCTGGAGAAGGAGCTCATGCGGCGCCGCTTCGGCCCGCCGGTCCGCCTGGAGGTCGAGGAGTCCATCGACCCGTACGTCCTGGACCTGCTGGTGCGCGAGCTGAAGATCTCCGAGACCGAGCTCTACCCGCTGCCCGGCCCGCTCGACCTCACCGGCCTGTTCGGGATCGCCTCGCTGGACCGGCCCGAGCTGAAGTACCCCAAGTTCGTCGCCGGCACCCACCGCGACCTGGCCGAGGTCGAGTCGGCCTCCGCGCCCGACATCTTCGCCGCCCTCCGTGAACGCGACGTACTGCTGCACCACCCGTACGACTCCTTCTCCACCTCCGTCCAGGCCTTCCTGGAACAGGCGGCGGGCGACCCGGACGTCCTCGCGATCAAGCAGACCCTCTACCGGACGTCGGGCGACTCGCCGATAGTCGACGCCCTCATCGACGCCGCCGAGTCCGGGAAGCAGGTCCTCGTCCTCGTCGAGATCAAGGCACGCTTCGACGAGCAGGCCAACATCAAGTGGGCCCGCAAGCTGGAGGAGGCGGGCTGCCACGTCGTCTACGGCCTCGTCGGGCTCAAGACCCACTGCAAGCTCTCCCTGGTGGTCCGTCAGGAGGGAGACACGCTGCGCCGCTACTCCCACGTCGGCACCGGCAACTACCACCCCAAGACGGCCCGGCTGTACGAGGACCTCGGGCTCCTCACCGCCGACCCGCAGGTCGGGGCCGACCTCTCCGACCTCTTCAACCGGCTCTCCGGCTACTCCCGCCGCGAGACCTACCGCCGGCTGCTGGTGGCGCCGAAGTCCCTGCGCGACGGGCTGATCGCGCGGATCAACAAGGAGGCCGCCCACCACCGGGCGGGGCGGCCCGCCTACGTGCGCATCAAGGTCAACTCGATGGTCGACGAAGCGGTCATCGACGCCTGCTACCGGGCAGGGCAGGCCGGGGTTCCCGTCGACATCTGGGTGCGCGGCATCTGCGCGATCCGCCCCGGGGTCAGCGGCCTCTCCGAGAACGTCCGGGTCCGCTCGATACTGGGCCGCTTCCTCGAACACTCCCGGCTCTTCGCCTTCGGCAACGGCGGCGAGCCCGAAGTCTGGTTCGGCAGCGCCGACATGATGCACCGCAACCTCGACCGCCGGATCGAGGCACTGGTCCGCGTGACCGACCCCGCGCACCGAGCCGCGCTCAGCAGGCTCCTGGAAACCGGCATGTCCGACACCACGTCCTCCTGGCACCTGGGCCCCGACGGCAACTGGACCAGGCACTCCACGGACGCGGACGGCCAGCCCCTGCGGCATGTACAAGAGATGCTCATCGATGCCCGGAGGCGTAGGCGTGCGACGCCCTGACCACCCGACGACGACCCTCTCCGCCGGATCGGTCCTCGCGCCGTACCTGCGCGAACAGGCAGCCGGATTCCTGCGGGGCCTGCGCCTGCACCGCGAGCACAGCGCCCCGGCGGACGCGGGCACGCACGGCGCCGACGAGGCGGCCCGCGCACTGCGGCACGCCGCCCGCCGCATGAGCGCCACCCTGCACACCTTCCGGGGAGCGCTGGAACCCGCCTGGGCCGACCACCTCCGGGCGGAACTGGCCTGGCTCTCCGGCACCCTGGCCCGTGAGCACGCCTACGCCACCCGGCTCGGGCGGCTGCTGGACGCCCTGCACCAGCTCTCCGGCACCTCGCTGCCGGCCGCCAGGGCCTCGGGAGACGCGGACACCACGGAGGCCGCCAAGGAGCGGGCCGCCCTCGACGTCGGTGCCGCGCGGGCGGGCGCCCTCCTGGAACGCCGGCTGACCCTCGCCAGGACCCGCGCACACTCGGCGGCCCTCCAGGCCATCGGCTCCTCCCGCTTCCACGCGGTCGCCGACGGCGTCGCCCTGCTCGCCTCGGAGGTCCCCCTGTCGCCTGCGGCCGCCGAACCGGCCGCCGGGGTGCTGCACGACCCGGCCGGGCTGGCCGAGGAGCGGATGCTGGCGGCGGTCGCCGCCCTGCCGCCCGACGAGGCGGTGGAGCCGTACAACGAGGCCCACGACGCCCTCTGGCACCAGGCCCGGCTGCTGCTCCGGCTGCACCGGTACGCCCACGAGGTGCTGCGGGGCGCCCCCGACCCGGCGCTCACCGGGCCGGGGCACGCTCTCGAACTGCACCGGGACGCGGCGGAGGCGGCGGCGGCCGCGGCGGAGGCGGCGCGCACCCCGAGGATCGCCCCGGCGACCGCGTACGCCCTGGGCGTCCTGCACGCCGACCAGCGGCACGAGGTGGCGGCCGCGCGTGCGGTGTTCCGCGAGGCCTGGCCCCGCGCGACGGCCGTGACCGCGCGATGAGCGGCCCGGTGCTCGCGGCGGGCTGCGTGCTGTGGCGCCGGGCGCCCGAGGGCGGTACGGAGATCTGCCTCGTCCACCGCCCGCGGTACGACGACTGGTCGTTCCCCAAGGGCAAGCTCAAGCGCGGCGAGACGGCGCTGGAGGGCGCCCTGCGGGAGGTACAGGAGGAGACGGGCCACCGGTGCGAGCCGGGCGCCGCCCTGCCCACGGCCGTCTACGTGGCCAACGGACGGCCGAAGGAGGTCAGTTACTGGGCGGCGGAGGCGGCCGACGGCACCTTCGTGCCCAACGACGAGGTGGACCGGCTGGCCTGGCTTCCTCCCGGTTCCGCCCGCGCGCTCCTGACCCGGCCCGGCGACCGCGTCCAGCTGGACGCGTTCATGGGGACGCTCAGGCCCGGCACCTGACGGACGGAGAAGCCGACTCCGGTTCCTCCGCCACGCGTCCGCGCACCGCCCCAATACTCATACCGGTATAGTATGGCCGGTATAGTTATTGGAACGCGCGCGAAGGGCCCCCATGATCGAGATCCTGAACCCCACCCTGCTGGCCAGGGCCGGAGACACGGGCGCCCTGGTCGCCGACATCCTGCAGACGTTGAGGGACCGCAGCACGGTCGGCACGAACCTCCTGGACATCGACCGCTGGACCAAGGCCATGATCGACGAGGCCGGGGCCGAGTCCTGCTACGTCGACTACGCCCCCTCCTTCGGCCGCGGTCCGTTCGGCCACCACATCTGCACGGCCGTCAACGACGCCGTCCTCCACGGGCGGCCGCACGACTACGCACTGCGCGACGGCGACCTGCTGACACTCGACCTGGCCGTCTCCCTGCGCGGGATCGCGGCGGACGCCGCCATCAGCTTCATCGTCGGCGGCACACGCGACCCGGAGAGCCTCGCCATGATCGACGCGACCGAACGCGCACTGGCCGCGGGCATCGCCGCCGCCGGACCCGGGGCCCGCATCGGGGACATCTCGCACGCGATCGGCACGGTCCTCGGCGAGGCCGGATACCGGGTCAACACCCAGTTCGGAGGGCACGGCATCGGGTCGACGATGCACCAGGACCCGCACGTCCCCAACACCGGCCGCGCGGGCCGCGGATACACGCTCCGCCCCGGACTGCTGCTGGCACTGGAGCCGTGGGTCATGGCGGACACGGCCGAACTCGTCACCGACGCCGACGGATGGACACTCCGGAGTGCGACGGGCTGCCGGACGGCACACACCGAGCACACGATCGCCATCACCGACGACGGAGCCGACATCCTCACCCTGCCGCGGCACGCGCACCCCTGAGGCCGGAACCACCCCGGCCCGCGCCCGGCCCCCGCACGAGCAGGCGGGCCGGCGGGCCGGCGGGCCGGGGGCGCCTCTCTGCCGGGCGACCGGCAGAACGTCGGCTGCCACTCCGCGGGCGCCGACACCGTCACCTGCCACGGCACCGTCCCCGTCGAGCCGCCGGAAGTCCTGCCGCGCAACCGTCCGGCCGACGACGGGAACGTCGCGGTCGACGCCGCCTCCAGCACGGTCACCCAGTACTCCCCCAGTACTCGACCGTCCAGGCCGAGCGCGAGGCGAAGCCGCAGGCCTCGGTCGTGACCACGTCCGAGGCCGGAAAGTACAGGCTGCGCGGCATCCCGACCCGCGCCGACCGGGAGTCCTGGGAGTCCGGCGCGAACCAGGACTTCGCCGGCCGGGACGTGACGCTGCCGCAGTCACGGGACCCCGCCGCCTCCGGGCGGCGGGGTCCCGTGCGTTCGGCCCCGCCCCGCCGGACCTGACCCCGCCGGACCCGTACCCCGCTCGCCCCGCTCCGCCCGAACCGACCGCGCACAACCGCGGCTCCGCCGCCCCGCAGGCACGCCGTGACGCCCCCGGCCACCGGCGCCGCGCCGCGGAACCAGCCCGCCCCGCACGGTTCACCTGCCGTTCACTCTGCCCCGTAGGGCGCTTCACCTGTTCTGCCTAATTTCGGACGTACACGGTGCACGGCGACAAGCCGGCGCACCACTCCTCATCGCACGCCGCCTCGCACCACACAGCCGCGGCGGCTCCTGGAAGGAACACCCCGAAAGTGAAGCTTCAGCGCAAGAACCGGCTTCGTGCCACCGCGCTCGGTGCCCTCGCCGTCTCCAGCGCCCTGGTCCTCACGGCGTGCGGTTCGGACGACAACAGCGGCGCCGACACTGGCAGCGGCGCCACGAAGACCACCGCCGCCGCGTCGGACATCAAGTGCGACGGCGCCCAGGGCCAGCTGCGCGCCTCCGGGTCCAGCGCCCAGAAGAACGCGATGGACCTCTGGGTCAAGAACTACATGGCCGCCTGCTCCGGCGCCGAGGTCAACTACAACTCCTCGTCCTCCGGTGAGGGCATCGTCGCGTTCAACCAGGGCACCGTCGGCTTCGCCGGCTCCGACTCGGCGCTGAAGCCCGAAGAGGTCGCCGAGTCGAAGAAGATCTGCAAGACCGGCCAGGGCATCAACCTCCCGATGGTCGGCGGCCCGATCGCGATCGGCTTCCACCTGGAGGGTGTCGACAGCCTCACGCTGGACGCCCCCACGCTCGCCAAGATCTTCGACACGAAGATCAAGAAGTGGAACGACCCGGCGATCGCCAAGCTCAACACCGGCGTCAAGCTCCCGGACACGGCCATCCAGCCCTTCCACCGCTCCGAGGACTCCGGCACCACGCAGAACCTCGGCAAGTACCTGAACGCCGCGGCGTCGAGCGACTGGAAGTACGAGGCCGAGAAGAAGTGGCCGGCCCCCGGTGGCCAGGCCGCGTCCGGCTCCGCGGGCGTCGCCGCCCAGGTCAAGCAGGTCAACGGCTCCATCGGTTACTTCGAGCTGTCCTACGCCTCCTCCCAGCAGATCTCCACGGTCGACATCAACACCGGCGGTTCCGCCCCGGTGAAGGCCACCTCGGAGAACGCCTCCAAGGCCATCGCCGCCGCCAAGATCAAGGGCACCGGCAAGGACCTGGCGCTCGACCTCGACTACACCACCAAGGCCGAGGGCGCGTACCCGATCGTCCTGGTGACCTACGAGGTCGTCTGCGACACCGGCAACAAGGCCGACACCCTCGGCTCGGTCAAGTCCTTCCTGACCTACACCTCCTCCGAGGAGGGCCAGAAGGTCCTCGTCGACGCCGGCTACGCCCCGATCCCCGAGGCGATCAACGCCAAGGTCCGCGAGACGGTCGCCGCCCTCTCGTAACCCGCTCCACGTACGACACGCACGCACAGGCGAGCCGGTCCGGCGCACCCCTCCGGACCGGCCCACGCCACCGACCCCATCCGGTGCACCGCCGCCAGGGGAGCTCGCCGCTCCCCCACACAGACCGGAAAGACCATGGCTTCCACCACACCGCTCGACCACCCGCCGGCTCAGCCGGCCACGCGCGGCCGCCCCAAGTCCACCGGGCGCGCCGGCGACAAGATCTTCCTGGGCCTCTCACGGGGCTCCGGCATCCTGCTGCTCGTGATCATGGCGTCGA
Source organism: Streptomyces sp. NBC_00178 (assembly GCF_036206005.1). Lineage (NCBI taxonomy): Bacteria > Bacillati > Actinomycetota > Actinomycetes > Kitasatosporales > Streptomycetaceae > Streptomyces > Streptomyces sp. NBC_00178. Next base: position 4,029,618 of record NZ_CP108143.1, on the reverse strand, counting down.
TCGCCCTGTTCCTCAGCTACCGCGCCGTCATCGCCGTCTCGAAGGACGAGGGGAACTTCCTCACCACCTTCGACTGGAACCCCGCCGGTGACCCGCCGGTCTTCGGCATCGCGGTCCTCCTCTTCGGCACGGTCGTCAGCTCGATCATCGCGATGCTCATCGCGGTTCCGATCGCTGTCGGCATCGCCCTGTTCATCTCGCACTACGCGCCGCGCAGGCTGGCCGCCCCGATCGCCTACGTGATCGACCTGCTCGCCGCGGTGCCCAGCATCGTCTACGGCATCTGGGGCGCCCTGGTCCTCGTGCCGTACATGGAGGGCCTGAACCTCTGGCTCGACCAGTTCTTCGGCTGGACCTACCTCTTCGAGAAGACCGAGGTGGGCGTCGCCCGCTCGCTCTTCACCGTCGGCGTCCTGCTCGCGATCATGATCCTGCCGATCGTGACCAGCGTCAGCCGCGAGGTCTTCCTCCAGGTCCCGAAGATGAACGAGGAAGCGGCGCTCGCCCTCGGGGCCACCCGCTGGGAGGTCATCCGGCTCTCGGTCCTGCCCTTCGGCCGCTCCGGAATCATCTCCGCGTCGATGCTGGGCCTCGGCCGGGCGCTCGGCGAGACGATGGCCGTCGCCACGGTCCTCTCCCCGAGCTTCCTCATCTCGCTGCACGTGCTCAATCCCGGCGGCGGGACGTTCGCGCAGAACATCGCCGCCAAGTTCGGCGAGGCCAACGAGTTCGGGCGCGACGCCCTGATCGCCTCGGGCCTCGTCCTCTTCGTCCTCACCCTGCTGGTCAACGGCGCGGCCCGGCTCATCATCGCCCGCCGCAAGGAGTACTCGGGGGCCAACGCATGAGCCACGCCACCACCACCGACGTCCAGGACGACCGTCCGCGGACCTCGCCGGAACGCCGGAAGGCCGGCCTCAGCAGCCGCAGCCTCCCCCGCTGGTCCCCGCTCGGCTTCGCCGCCGTCTCGGTGGCGCTCGGCATCGGCGTGAGCGTCGCCGCCGGCTGGGAGAGCCGCGTCCAGTGGGGCCTGATCTCCGCGCTGCTGTTCCTCACCATCTCGTACGTCGCCACGACCGTGGTCGAGAACCAGCGCCAGGCCAAGGACCGCCTCGCCACCAGCGTCGTCTGGGTGTGCTTCCTCGTCGCGATCGTCCCGCTCGCCTCGCTGCTCTGGACCACCGTCAGCCGCGGCTCCGAGCGCCTCGACCTGTACTTCCTCACCCACTCCATGGCCGGGGTCCTCGGCTCGGAGAACAGCGGCGGCGTCTACCACGCGCTGATCGGCACCCTGGAGCAGGTCGGCATCGCCACGGTGATCTCCGCCCCGCTCGGACTGCTGACCGCGGTCTACCTGGTCGAGTACGGCAAGGGCGGGCTGGCCAAGGCCGTCACGTTCTTCGTCGACGTGATGACCGGAATCCCGTCGATCGTCGCCGGTCTCTTCATCCTGTCGATCATGCTGATCGCCGACATCGAGCCGTCCGGCCTGATGGGCGCGCTCGCCCTGTCCATCCTGATGATCCCCGTCGTGGTCCGCTCCACGGAGGAGATGCTCAAGCTCGTCCCGAACGAGCTCCGCGAGGCCTCGCTCGCCCTGGGCATCCCCAAGTGGCGCACCATCCTGAAGGTGGTCCTGCCCACCGCGATCGGCGGCATCACGACGGGCGTCATGCTCGCCATCGCGCGTATCGCGGGAGAGACGGCACCGATCATCCTTCTGGTCTTCGGCAGCCAGCTGATCAACACGAACCCCTTCGAAGGCGCCCAGTCCTCGCTGCCCTTCTACATCTACGAGCAGTACAAGGTCGGCGAGGCCGCGTCCTACGACCGCGCCTGGGCAGCGGCCCTGGTGCTGATCGCCTTCGTCATGATCCTCAATCTGGTGGCCCGCGGCATCGCCCGCTGGAAGGCCCCGAAGTCCGGCCGCTGAGGCCACGCAGAAAGCAGCTGATTCACATGGCCAAGCGCATCGACATCGGCGGCCTCACCGCCTACTACGGATCCCACAAGGCCATCGAGGACATCTCGATGACCGTGGAACCCCGCTCCGTGACCGCCTTCATCGGCCCGTCCGGCTGCGGCAAGTCCACGTTCCTGCGCACCCTGAACCGCATGCACGAGGTCACCCCCGGTGGCCGTGTCGAGGGCAAGGTGCTGCTCGACGACGAGAACCTCTACGGCCCCGGCGTCGACCCCGTCGCCGTACGCCGCACGGTCGGCATGGTCTTCCAGCGCCCGAACCCCTTCCCGACCATGTCGATCTTCGACAACGTCGCGGCGGGCCTGCGCCTCAACGGCTCGTACCGCAAGAGCCAGCTGTCGGACATCGTCGAGAAGTCCCTCAAGGGCGCCAACCTGTGGAACGAGGTCAAGGACCGCCTGAACAAGCCGGGCTCCGGCCTCTCCGGCGGCCAGCAGCAGCGCCTGTGCATCGCCCGCGCGATCGCGGTCGAGCCGGACGTGCTGCTGATGGACGAGCCGTGCTCGGCGCTCGACCCGATCTCGACCCTCGCCATCGAGGACCTGATCGGTGAGCTGAAGGAGCGCTTCACGATCGTCATCGTGACGCACAACATGCAGCAGGCGGCGCGCGTCTCGGACCGCACGGCGTTCTTCAACCTCTCGGCGGTGGGCAAGCCCGGCCGCCTCATCGAGATCGACGACACGGAGCGGATCTTCTCCAACCCGTCCGTCCAGGCCACCGAGGACTACATCTCCGGCCGCTTCGGATAACCACAGACGGCCTTGGGGTGCTGCATGGCGGTGCCACCGCAAGGCGAAGGGTCCGCCCCCGCTCTCCTGTGGAGAGCGGGGGCGGACCCTTTTCACGTCCTCGTGGAACCGCCGGGTCTCACCCCGCGGCGCCTGCTCCGGTCATCCGGAGCACAGGGCGACCGGCTCCGGTCACCCGAAGCACAGGAAGACGATCCCGTAGCTCGCCGCGGCGACCAGCGCGGCGGCCGGCATCGTGATGAACCAGCCCAGGATGATGTTCTTGGCCACGCCCCAGCGGACCGCGTTCACCCGCTTCGTCGCACCGACACCCATGATCGCCGAGGTGATCACGTGGGTCGTGGAGATGGGCGCGTGGAACAGGAAGGCGGAACCGAACATGATCGACGCGCCGGTCGTCTCGGCGGCGAAGCCCTGCGGCGGGTCGAGCTCGATGATCTTGCGGCCGAGGGTGCGCATGATGCGCCAGCCGCCCGCGTACGTACCGAGGGAGAGCATCGCCGCACAGGCGAACTTCACCCAGATCGGGATCTCGTCGTTCGGACCCTCGACGTCGGCGATGACCAGGGCCAGCACCACGATGCCCATGGTCTTCTGCGCGTCCTGCAGTCCGTGCCCGAGCGCCATGCCGGCGGCCGAGACGGTCTGGGCTATGCGGAAGCCGCGCTTGGCCTTGTGCGGGTTGGCCTTCCGGAACATCCACAGGATGGCGACCATCACCAGGTAGCCGGCCACGAGGCCGATGACCGGGGAGACGAACATCGGGATGACGATCTTCTCCACCACCCCGGACCAGATCACGTCGGTGCCCCCGGCGAGCGCCGCCCCGACCATGCCGCCGAACAGGGCGTGCGAGGAGGAGGAGGGCAGGCCGAAGTACCAGGTGATGAGGTTCCAGATGATCGCGCCGACCAGCGCGCAGAAGAGGATGCCCATCCCCTTCTGGCCCTGAGGGGTGGCGATGATGCCTTCACTGACGGTCTTGGCGACCCCCTGGCCCAGGAAGGCGCCTGCGAGGTTCATCACAGCCGCCATCGCCAGAGCCGCACGCGGGGTCAGCGCCCGGGTGGAGACCGAGGTGGCGATGGCGTTCGCCGAGTCGTGGAAGCCGTTCGTATACGTGAAGCCGAGCGCGACCCCGATGGTCACGACCAGCGCAAAGGTGTCCACGAGGTTCAGGACTCCTTGACCGCGATGGTCTCCACGGTGTTGGCGACGTGTTCGAACGCGTCAGCCGCCTCTTCCAGCACGTCCACGATCTGCTTGAGCTTCAGCACGTCCATGGCGTCGTACTTGCCGTTGAACAGCTGGGCCAGCAGCTTGCGGTGGATCTGGTCGGCCTGGTTCTCCAGGCGGTTGACCTCGATCCAGTACTCGGTGAGGTTGTCCATGGTCCGCAGACTCGGCATGGCCTCGGCGGTGAGTTCCGCCGCCCTGGCCAGGACCTCGATCTGCTGCTCGACACCCTTCGGGAGCTCGTCGATCTGGTACAGGACGACCAGGTCGACGGCCTCCTCCATGAAGTCCATGATGTCGTCGAGCGACGACGCGAGGTTGTAGATGTCCTCGCGGTCGAACGGCGTGATGAAGGAGGAGTTCAGCTGGTGGAAGATCGCGTGGGTCGCGTCGTCCCCCGCGTGCTCCGCTGCCCGCATACGCTCCGCGATCTCGACTCGGGAGGCAGAATCCGCCCCGAGCAGTTCCATCAGGAGTTTCGAGCCCGTGACGATGTTGTCCGCGGATGCGGAAAACATGTCGTAGAAGCTCGTCTCCCTGGGGGTCAGACGAAAGCGCACGTGGGGTCCTCGGGGTGCTTTGGATTCGGTCAGGCTGATGCTAGGCGCATCATCCGGCCACGGCTAACCGGCGTTCCTCAGTGTCGCGCATCAGGCACAGTGATCAGCACGGACCCCCGGTCACGTTTCGGCAGGATTCGTTACCATATACCCACCAGGGGTATGCAGACGGCGCAGAACGGCACGGACCCCGCGGGGCACGAGGACAACGGGAGGACCCCATGACCACCACCGAGGCCGCTGACGCAGCCGGTTCCGACGCGGTCGTCACCGACCACGACCGCGGTATCCACGGGTACCACCACCAGAAGGAGGAGCACCTCAAGCGCCTCCGCCGCATCGAGGGGCAGATCCGCGGACTCCAGCGGATGGTGGACGAGGACGTCTACTGCATCGACATACTCACCCAGGTGTCGGCCTCCACCAAGGCCCTGCAGTCCTTCGCGCTCCAGCTCCTCGAGGAGCACCTGCGCCACTGCGTCGCCGACGCCGCCGTCAAGGGAGGCGACGAGATCGACGCGAAGGTCGAGGAGGCCACGAAGGCGATCGCCCGCCTGCTGCGCACATGAGGGCGGCCGGGCACGTCATCCCCGGTGGCGGCCCTGCCGGGGGATGGCGGGCGGCTGCTCGGCCGGCCCGCGACCGGCCCTGACGTCGAGCACCTCGTCGGGCCCGCGACCGGCCCCGACCTTGAGCACCTCGTCGATCCGGTCGGCACTGAGCCGGTCCTCCAGCGCGTCCGAGGCCGCGATCATGAGCTCACCGCACAGTTCGATCTCGGCGAGGGCCACATGGTCCTGAGCGTTCGGAGCGCTGAGCGTCACCACCTGCGTCACCTCTCTCTGCCGTCGCCGGCTCCGGCGCACCGACTGCCCGAGGGCCGCCCCGTCATCCCCGGCGGGCGCGCGACGACAGCCACGACACCTCGCCGCGTTGCCGCGACGCCCGAATACAACCAGTGTGCGAACGTCCCTCAGCCGTGCGGCGCACCGCATCCGACGCCGTGCGCCGATCCGCCACGGGTCACGGGACATCCCTCAGCGTAGGGACCGGAGCACGCACCGCGCATGGCACGGACGGACCATTTCGGCCCCCTCCCTACGGCGCTTCCGGGCCACTGCGCCCCTGCTGGACCCGTCCCGTGTAGAGATCCGCTTCCGGGGGCAGCTCCACGGAGGCCGGCGCCCCGAAGCCGTAGAGCAGCGTCGTCGACACCACCGCCACCGCGGGCCCCTCGGTCGCGAACGTGAAGTGATGACGCACCTTCCGCAGCAGACCCTCGTCGTCCAGATAGGCGTCGAACGGCACCGTGTCCGTGCTGAACCCTTTCGCCGCGGCACTCAGCGCACCGCGCGACTCCCGCGAGGCCGCCCCGGCCGCCCTCCCGATGTCCGCCGTGCCCCGGTAGTGCCTGACCTGGACCCCGGCCAGCTCGGTGCGCCCCACGTACGTCACGTCCGCCGCGCCCCGCAGCAGCTCGGCCGCGGCCATCGGGTCGGTCACCCCACCGGTGACGAGGTTGCCGTCCTCCAGGGCCGTCGTGTCGATCCGCACCCACTTGTCGTCCGGGACCCCGGCGCCACGGTTCTTCATGTACAGCGCCCCGGGGGCCAGCAGCTCCGTGATCGGCCGGTGCCCGTCCGCCCCGGCCGCGTCCTTCGGCAGGACCACCTTGATCCGCCCCAGTCGACCGCGGAAGTCGTACGCACCCTCGCCCCGGATCGTCACCCTCGTCCCGCCGGCCGCCGTCTCCATCGACGTACGCGTCTCGGCGCTGCCCGCGCGGACCAGCTCGTCGGCCGCCCCCCGCACCGCGTCGGCCGGGCTCCCGGCGGGGCCCTCCCGGGTCACGGCCCGTTCCCCGGCGCCCTCCCCGCCGCCGTCACCGGAGCACCCGGTGGCCACCGTCATCACGCCGGCGACGGCCAGGGCGCACACAGCCAGTGCCCCGCCTCCGCATCTCTGCTGCCGCACCACCATCGCCTGCCAACCCCCAACGACGTCCACCCGACCCGGTTCCCGCCCGCTTCGCCTAACGACGGTCGGCGCGCCCCGTCACGCCGCGAGGGCTCCGCCGCAAGCCGATCGGCCCACACCCCGCTGCTCCGGGCCGCGTCCCAGTACCGTGGACGGGTGCATCAGGACTCCTCGGACCCCCTCGTCGAAGCCCCCGTGCTCCTTCCCCCGCAGAGCCAGGGCGGGGCGCACACCACGACCACGGTCGAACGCGGTTCGTTCTGCCTGGCGCGCTGCTCATGCGGGTGGACCGGCCCTGCGAGACGCTCCCGCGACCGGGCCCGCACCGACGCCACGGATCACCTGACCACGGCAGAGGAGCACTGAGGGCCGTACTCCCGGCCGGCCGGGAGGAGTGAGCCGGCCGCCGTCGCCCCCGCCGCCCACGGGAAGCAGGACTGCCGCCGTGGAGAAGCGAGCCGGCCGCCGTCACCCGGCGTACGCCCGCCTCCGCCCGTCAGTGCGGCCCGTCGGCCCCGCGCAGGCGGCGTTCGGCCCGCTCGACGGCCGGCCCCGCCGCGGGAAGCACCCTCCGCACGAACGCCAGCGCGTCCAGGGTCTCCCGGACCGCACCCTCCGTGCGTTCGAGACCGGCCAGCGCCTCGCACTGGACGGCCGCCCCGTCCCCGTCGAGCAGGACACAGTGCAGGACGAGCAGCCCCTCGTAGGCGTCGGCGGCATCCTCCCCCGCCCCGGCCGCGGACTCGACGGCGGCGGCGAAACCGCGGCCCGCCCGGTCGAGGCGGGCCGTCGCCTCCTCGTGCCGCCCGCCACCGCCGACGAGCAGCGCGAGGGCGTACGTCAGCTCGTTCCAGGCGTCGTCCGGATCCAGCTCCACGGCCCGGGCACAGTCGGCCAGCGCCTCTTCGTGCCGCCCGAGGCTCAGCAGGGCACGGCCCCGCGCGGCGAAGGTCCAGTCGGACGGCGGCCCGGCCCCGAGGGCCCGGCCGTAGTCGGCGACGGCGTCCTCATGACGGCCCATCCGCTCGTGCAGCTCACCACGACCGGTGAGGGCCCAGCCGAACCCCGGATCGATGGCGAGGGCCCGGCCGTAGTCGGTGACGGCCTCCTCGTACCGCCCGACGGCCTCGTACGTCTGCGCCCGGCTGCCGAACGCCCACGCGTACAGCGGGTCGATCTCCACCGCACGCGAGAAATCGGCGAGCGCCTCCTCATGACGGCCCATCCGCCCGAACAGCCGCGCCCGGCTCCCCACCGCCCAGGCGTACTGCGGATCGATCGCGATGGCCAGGGTGTAGTCGGCCAGCGCCTCCTCCGGACGGCCCATCGCCTCCAGGAGCTGCGCCCGGCTCCCCACGGCCCACTCGTAGTCCGGGTCGATGCCGAGGGCGCGGTCGTAGTCGGCGAGGGCGTCGTCCTTCCGCCCCAGGGCCTCGTACGTCTGCGCCCGGCTGCCGAACGCCCACGCGTACAGCGGGTCGAGGGTCACGGCACGGGAGAAATCGGCGAGCGCCTCGTCGTACCGGCCCAGCAGCCGGTACGCCTCCCCCCGGCTGCCGGCGGTCCACGCGTCACCCGGGTCCAGCTCGATCGCCCGCGTGCACGCGGCGACGGCCTCCTCGTGACGGCCGAGGGCCCGATACGTCTCCCCCAGCCCGGCATGGCAAAGTGCCGTGTCCGGCGCGAGGGCGACGGCCGCCGTGCAGTCCGCCAGCGCCCTCTCGTGATCACCCGCGACCCGATGTTCCCTGCCACGAACGCTGTAGGCCAACGCCCGCCCAGCGGGGCCGAGTTCGGGAGCGGCCAGCAGGAGCGTCAGTGCACCCGCCCCGGACTCCTCCTCGTCCGCCGCGGACTCCAGGCGACCACCCCACGCCATGAGGGCCGCCGAATCGGCGTCGACCCCGGCACGACCGAGCGTCTGCGCCCAGCGCCGGTGCGTGGCCACATCGAGACCGACGGCGTGGACGGTCTGCAGGAGAGCCCCGGGCAACGCGCCACGCGGGTGAGCGCACAGCCGGTGGTACGTCTCGTTCAACCGGTGCTCGCGCCACACGGCGTCACCCCACCAGGCATCCGCGTCGCCGCCCAGTTCCGCCTCCGCACCCAGACGCCCCCGCTCGAACAGCTCGGCCAGACGCGTGTGCGCCCGCTGCCACCTCTCGGGGGACCGGGTCCGCTGCAACCGCAGCATCGCCGCGCGCACGACGTCGTGATAGCGGCAGCGCCCGGCCTGCGGCGACACGAAGGCCAGAGCGCGGAGCCAGGCGTAGCCGTCCGCCGCGGCCCCCGGGACGACCGCGCTGTAGATGTCCTCGTCGACCAGGAGGGGCAGCGCACAGGCCAGAGCGGCTTCACGGCGCCCGGGATCGGGCTCCCACTTCAGGAACCGCTCGACCGCCGTCTCCGACGGGTCCCCGAAACCGTCGCCCGCCCGCCCGTCGCTCCGCGCCAGCATGTCGACCAGCAGGGGCAGCCGGCCCGAGAGCCGCAGCACCAGCTCGACGCTCGCCCCGTCCGTCACCCCGTGGGTCGCGAGCAGCGTGCGGGCCTCCTCCTCGGAGAAGACCTCCAGGCACACCTCGGTGACCTGGCCCAGCCACTCCCCCCAGACCCGCTGGTCCAGACGCAGTTGCCCGGACAGCACGATCTGCACGTTGACGGGCAGACTGCCGTACTCCTCCCCGAACGCGATCGTCCGCAGCCAGGCATCGAGGACCGGCCCGGTCCGCTCGTACACGTCGAAGAACAGCACCACCCGCTCGCACCGCTCCGCGACCTCGGCCAGGTCGTCGAGGAACACCGGGGCCAGCGCCGCGAGCGGATGCATCACCAGGTGAACGTCGTCATGGCTGCGCAGGCGCGTGTTCAGCATCGCCCGCAGCCTGTCCGCCCCCAGCGCCACCTGCTGCGGATCGACCGCCCCCACGAACGGGCCCGCCCCGGGCACCAGCCCGATCGTGGCCAGCCCCAGCTGCGCGGCGACCGTACTGGACGGCGAGGGCGGCGCGATCCCGCCCGTCTCGGGCGCACCGGGGAGGGGCTGGAGTCCGGGCGCCGCGCTCTCGGCCTGGTGCCTGCGCTGGCGGTAGGTGGCCAGCTGCCGGTCGAACCGCTTCAGCGGGTGCCCCTGCCGGCCCAGCCGCGCGCTGACCGCCTCCATCGCCTCGATCGCGTCGTGCACCTCGTCGTCCACGTACGACGTCACCACGGAGGGTTGCTCACGCGCGGCGGTCTCCCACTGGCGCACCAGCGTCGACTTGCCCACGCCCCCGTTGCCCCGCACGTGGAACAGGAACGGGAAATCGGCGTCCTCGGGGTCACGGGCGAACGTCTCCCGGAAGACGGCGAGCTCACCCCTGCGCCCGACGAACCCCGCCCGCCCGCCCCGCCGGTTGACCTCCTGCCGTGTCGGCCGCCGCCCAGCCACACCCACCACCCCCGGATCCCCGCACATGATGCCCCGTCATCAGGGGTGCGAACAGGCACTCCGAACGATCGGACTCAGCCATTCTCGGAAATTCGAGCGCGGGCGGGTGCGCGGGGCCGGGCGGCCGCCGGCGAGGCGCGCTCACCGCGGAGGGGGCCGCCGCGGAGGGTGCCTCCGCTGAGCGGGTCGCGCGCCTCACGGACGTCACACACACGTCGCCCGCCTCACGGACGCCGGGAGCTCGATGAGCATGGTGAACGTGGTGAACGCGCGCGGCCACCGGACATGCGTGAGGGGGTGCCCCCAGCGGGACACCCCCTCAGGTCGCCGGACTCGTCGGTCAGGCAGCCAGATCCTTCTCGCCGGGCGCACCGCCACGGCCCGAACCTGGACGGGGCTCGGGAATCCCGCGGGGCTCCCCGGGGCGGCCGACGGTCGCGACCGGCCGGGCCGAACGGACGAGCCTGCCGACGGCACCCGCCCGGGCCACCGCACCCACCAGAGGCGTCAGCAGCATCATCGCGAGCGGCGCGAGCAGCAGGGCCACCGCCGTGCCGAGGGCGAAACCGCCGATCACGTCGGTCGGGTAGTGAACCCCCATGTAGACGCGGCAGAAGCCCTCCAGGAGCGCCAGCGCGATGGCCGCGATCCCGAACTTCCGGTTCGCCACGAAGAGACCCACGGCGATCGCCATGGCCATCGTCGCGTGGTCGCTGACGAACGAGAAGTCGGTCTTCCCCGCCACCAGGACGTCGAGCCCCTGGTGATCGAGGAACGGACGCGGCCTCTCCACGAAACCCCGGATGGGGATGTTGATGAGCAGGGCGATACCGGCGGCCAGGGGCGCCCACACCAGCCCGGCGACCGCCGTCACCGAGTCCTCGGTCGTCCCGCGCCGGCGCACGCTCCACCAGCACCACAGGACCGCCAGGACCATGCCCAGCATGATCCCGTACTCACCGACGAACTCCATGACCCGGTCGAACCAGGTCGGAGCTGCCTTCGCCAGCCCGTTGATGTCGTAGAGCAGGCTGACGTCGGGGTTCGACCCATCGAGTGCGAGTCCAGCCATCTGCTGCGGCCCCTTGCCTTGTCTGCTGCTGCGACGCACACCGGTGTACGTCGCCTTGGTCGGACCCCCGTGGTCGGTACGGAATCGGTGCCGCCGGGCGCCATGATGCCCTGCCGCACGGCTGCCCCGGACAGCGCGCATGGTCGGTGCACATGCTGTCCCAGTCCAGGGAACGGTCTGAACGCCGTCCACGTTCCGCTCTCCACCGAATGATCACCATGACGTTATCGAAGAGTGACTCGTCGTCGCAGCTCAGGGCCCAGGCTTCACGGAGAGTTCCAGCCACGGCCGATTGACCGTCAGCTCCCGGGGAGCGCGGTCGGGAGCGCCGCGGCACCGTCCTTCGTGACCCTGGTGGCGCCGAAGTAGTCCGGCGTGTCGATCTTGTCGAACCGGATCACCGCCCCCGTGTACGGCGCGTTGATCATGTAGCCGCCGCCGACGTAGAGACCCACGTGGTGGATGGCGCGGGAGTTGTTCAGATCGTCGGAGAAGAACACCAGGTCGCCCGGCAGCAGCTCATCCCGCGAGGGGTGCGGCCCCGCGTTGTACTGATCGTTCGCGACTCGCGGCAGCTCGATGCCGACCGTGCGGTACGCCGCCTGGGTCAGCCCGGAACAGTCGAACCGGCCGCCCTGGTCGGCGGTCCCGTTCCCGCCCCAGAGATACGGGGTACCGAGTTTCTTCTGCGCGAAGTAGATCGCCCCGGCCGCCTGCTGCGAGGGCTGCACCCGGCCGACGGGCCGGGCGAAGCTCTTCTCCAGCGACCGGATGATCTTGACGTAGTTCTGCGTCTCCCTGATCGCCGGGACCCCGCCGGACTGGATCACCCGATAGGCCCCTGCGTTGTACGCCGCGAGCATGTTGTCGGTCGGATCCCCCGGCACCTTCTTGACGTAACCGGCGATCTCGCAGTCGTACGACGCTGCGGACGGGATCGCGTCGGCCGGGTCCCACACGTCCCGGTCCCCGTCCTTGTCCCCGTCGATGCCGTGCGTGGCCCAGGTCCCGGGAATGAACTGCGCGATGCCCTGCGCGGCGGCCGGGCTCTGGGCACGGGGGTTCCAGCCGCTCTCCTGGTACAGCTGGGCGGCCAGCAGTGCGGGGTTGATGGCCGGGCAGAGATTGCCCCACCGCTCGACCAGCGGCTGGTACCGCGCCGGCACGGCCCCCTTGGCCAGCCCGACGGCCCCCTTCGCCCCGGAGATCCCGGCTGCGGCGGAGTACGTACCGACGACGAGCAGCGCGATGAAGCACAGGCCCAGCCCGATCCCACCGCCGAGGAACACCCAGTATTTCCGCACCCCCCAACCATCCCCCATTCGGGCGCGGTTCACGTCGTGATTCGCTGGTGTGTACGGGTGGAACGGAGCATGAGGGGGCGTCAGGGGCGGCTGCGCGGGGTCAGGGGGCGCCGGCGGACCAGAAGGCGGATCGGATGTCGGGGCGGGGGATGTGCTCCTGCCCCTCGTAGGTGGGCGCGGTCGCCTCGGTGGTGGACTCGGCCACCTCGGACTCCTCTACGCAGGGGGTGTCGACACGCAGAAACGCTTGCCCCGCACCACCGAATCGAAGGCTCACGGTATAACCATCTTTCGTTTGTCCATAGATAGCCGGAAACTCCGGATCATTGTTCGCGGCGTTGATCTTGAATCCACTCTTGCGCATATGTCGATCAACGATACCCAGAAAACTACCTCTCCGCTGCGCAGAGATAACCGTCATAATCGTCCGCCTTCTAGACACCTCACAGCTGCCGACAGTAGTGGGGCCGTGAGTCCACTGCACCTGCGGCTGAATTGCGCCCAGGACGCCATCTAGCATCTGATCAGAGCGCTGCGCAGCCTCCTGCATATTCACGTTATCTTCCTCCACGAACCCACATCCCCCGCTCAGGGAGAGGCCCAACATCACTGCCAGGAAAATCCAACGGCGCCTCAACGAGGTTCCTCCACTTTGACTCTATGAGAGTGCCCTGCCGCGATGAGCGCAATGCTGTCTGCCGAAACCGTGTCCGCACCTTCTCGATCGAAATATTGAGAGTGCGCAGCGAAGGAAAGGCCTTTGAGGCCCACCAGCGGAGGCCCCTCCGCAGAGCGAAAACGCGTAGCCCCGAAGGCCTCGCTGGCGGGGTCTCTGCCAAACCAAAGGTGGTCATCACGATCGATCAAGCTCCCCACCGCATACCCATGGGGCCCACCGAGCGCGCCGAAACCCGCCTGCAACTTCGACGACGCCTTAGTGACAACATCATTTTCGGCTGCTCCGACAAATACGTGACCAGAGCCCACACCGAGGTCTTCCGCACGATCAACTCCGACCCCTGGGCTACCAATCAGCACAATGTCGTCTACACCAGGCGAACCATCGCCTTCTTGAGTGGCCGCACCGACCGTGCGCGATCCATACGAATGCCCGATTGCAACCAGATGTGGATCACTGTGAGCATTTGCTGCAGCGACACCGCTTATGAAGCCATTGAAGGAGCGACCACCAGCCACCGCCCGCTCATCCCCCATCACCGAGAGACTCTCCATCCCATCCGGGAACTGCGGCGCGTCGTATCCGAGCCAAGCGACCGTGGCACTCGATTGATCAATCTCCCGGGTGGCGATTGCAGTATCCCGAGCCCGCTTCAAGTCATTTTTAGCGAAATCCTCATCCAAAGCCGTATTGAGCCCCGGCACATAAGCCGCAACATTCTTCGCCGTATCGGGATTGCCGAACGAGACGATTGCCCTTCCGTTACCCTCGTCCCCGATGCCGAGCAGGAACATGGGCGGTCGCGTGCCCGCCCCCAAGTGCCGGTCGATCTCCCGCAGTCCCGCCAGCTGCGTGACCGACCGATCGTCGTCCCGGCCTTCCAGCTTGCCGATCAGCAGCTGCAGGTTGTCCCGGTTGGCCGCGTCCCGGACCAGGGCCGGGATGCCGTCCATGTTGCCGATGCGGTCCGGGTACACCGCGAGGTATTCCTCGCGCTGCTCCTGCGTCAGGCCCGCCCACCAGTCGCGCCGCTGGGCCGGCGTCGCGTCGGACGGGATGGCGTCCGCCAGGTACGCGCCCGCCGCCTCCCTGACCGCGCCCGCGTCTCCCGCAGCGTCCTTCCAGGTGGAGTCGGGGACCTTGAGGCCTTCCTCCGCCTTCAGCCGGCGCAGGATCCCCGCGTACCGCCAGTCGATCTCGGCGGCCGTTCGCACCGCTCTCGTCACCCGGTCCGCGATGTCCTGCGCCTTCGCCGTGTGGGGGTTCGGGGCGACGAGGCCCGAGGGCGGGGTCAGCGCCGGGGCTCCGTTCGATGTGGCGGTGCCACCCCGCAGAGGTGCACCGTCGACCAGGCCCTCGCCCGCCGCCGGGTAGGTCACCGATCCGTCCGCGTGCACGGTGAACTTCAGCGCCGCCGCGTCGTCCAGCGCCTCCGCCAGGGCCCGTTGCTGCAGCCTCATCTCGTGGGCCAGCGAGTTCAGCGTCGTACGCAGCAGCCCGCACTCGGTGTAGACGTACTGGAGGTTCCGCCCGAGTCGGCGCAGCCGCGCGACCGCCGCCCGGGCCGCCTCGCCCTCCTGTTCGGCCCGGAGCCCGGTCAGCAGCTGCTGGTCGATGCGGTCGCGCGCGGCGTCGGCCCGGTTGCTCGACCTGCCCCATCCGTCGGCGGCACCCTCCAGCTCGGTGCAGTCGAGGTCCTGTAACCGGGCCCAGGTGAGGGCCGGTGTCACCGCTGCTCACCTTCGTGACCCGCCTGGGGTGCGAAGGACGCACGGACGGCCTCGTCGGTGGAACCCTGGGCTCGGGCGACGGCTCGCAGCTTGCCCGCCAGACTGCCGCACTCGCCCCGCGCCAGCTGGATGCGGCGCTCCCAGGACTCCCGTACCGCCGCCAGCTCCGCGAGGGCGGACAGCTGGCCGGCACCGTGCACCAGCCCCTCGTGCGCGGCCGCCAGTTCGCCGGGCACCGGCCCCAGATGGGCCACGAGTTCGTCCGCTCCCCTGGCCGCTCGCAGCCACGGCCCGTCGCTGTGGTTCAGGACGCCGCCCGGCTCCCCCTCGCCCCTCGGCCCCGCCAGTTCGCTCAGACTCTCCACCGCAGCCATGCCGCTCCCCGCTTCCGGATCATGGAGCGGCACTGTGCCAAATCCGGCGTACCCGACACGCCGAGCGGACCGGCGTCGTGTGGCCGTGGCCCCGCCTCCGCAGGGAACGCTCCGCATCGAGATCACCCGAACGCGCGACCCGGAACCGGGCCAGGGGCGCACACCGTCCCCGTCGGCGTCCGCATGACCAGCCGAAAAGGGGTCGCCCATGACCAGCTCTGCCACTCGTTACCTCTACGTCGCCCGGCACGGCGAGGCGTCCGCCGACGAGACCGAGCTGACGGAGAACGGCAGGCGTCAGGCGTTCCTGCTCGGCGACCGGCTGCGAGCCGTACCGTTCGCCGCCGTCCACCACGGCCCGCTGCCCCGCGCCGCGCAGACGGCCCGGCTGGTCCACGAACAGCTCCGGGGGGACGTGCCGCTCCAGGTCGCGGAGCCTGCCGGGGACTACGTCCCGTACGTCCCTCGGCGCGAGGAGCTTCCCGAGGAGTCGGCGGACCGGCTGCTGGCGTTCGTGGCGCAGGTGCCGGAGGAGGAGCGCACCCGCGGCCCCGAGCTGGCCGGCGAGGCGATGGCCAGGTTCACCGGGTGCGTGGAGGGGGGCGAGGCGCGCCACGAACTCGTCGTCACACACGCGTTCCTGGCCGCCTGGCTGGTGCGCGACGCTCTCGACGCCCCCGCGTGGCGCTGGCTGGGGCTGAACCACTCCAACGCCGCGCTGACGGTGATCCGGTACACCCCCGGCAGGCCCGCCGCCCTGGTCATGGTCAACGATATGGGGCACCTCCCGGAGGAACTGCGCTGGACCGGGTTCCCTCCGGAACTGCGCATCTGAACGGGCGGGGTTTCGGGCGACGGGCGAGCGGGCGAGCGAGCGGCCCGACGTGTGCGGGGGCCGCCCGCCCGGGGCGTCGTCACTCCGGCGGATCACTCCACGGACACGGCGTCTTCCCCGTGCATTCGACCCACAGGACCTTGCCGCCCTGGCCCGGCAACCCGCCCCGGACCGGGTACGCACCCCAGCTGTCCGCGCACTGCCGTACGAGCCGCAGCCCGCGTCCCCGCTCCTCCAGCACGCCGGGTTCGTGCGTCTCCCCGCCGCGGAACGGCGCCGGGATCTCCGGGTTGCTGTCCCACACCCCGACCCGGACCCTGTTCCTCCCCGCCCCGCGGAGCCGGAGCGAGTAGGGCCCGGTGGAGTGCCGGTAGGCATTGGTGACCAGTTCGCTCGCCAGCAGTTCAGCGGTCTCGACCAGATCCCCTATCCCGTGCACCACGAGCACGGTGCGCAGCGTCGCGCGCGCGATACCGGGTCCACGGGGATCCTGCGGAAGTTGGAGGGTGTACGCCCAGGGCGGCGATACGGTGGCGTGGGTCATGGAAGTCTCCGTTCGCGGAGCAGAGTTGGGATGTGCATGTCGCATGACCCGGTGACGAGGCCGCTCCGTCGAGCGGGGTACTTCCGGGCAGGTGGCCAGAGTCCCAAGGTAGCCAGGCTTGACTAATGAATTAGCCGAAAGACGAGTAATGAGTGAACTTCCACTCGTGTGGGTGATGAGGCGCTCAGAGAGGCGAATCAACCGGTGAGAACCCGCCCGACAGGTCGTCAACTCCGCCTCGGCAGCGAGCTGCGCAAGCTCCGTGAACGCGCCGGCCTGACCGCGACGCAGGCCGGTGCGCTCCTGGGCGTGAAGCAGAACCAGATCAGCAACATGGAGGCCGGACGGGTGGGCGTGAGCCCCGACCGGGTACGGGCACTGGCGGACCACTACGCCTACGTGGACCAGGGGGTCATCCGGGCCCTGTGCAACATGACCGCCGACCGCACCCGCGGCTGGTGGGAGGAGTACCGGGAGATCCTGCCCGCCCCCCTCCTCGACCTGGCCGAGATCGAACACCATGCCGTGCACCTGCGCACGGCGGTCACCGTCCACATCCCGGGACTGCTCCAGACCCCCGAGCACGCGCGCGAAGTGCTCCGCCAGGACGTGCCGGAACTCTCTCCACCCGAGGTCGAGCACCGCGTCTCGTTCCGCATCAAACGCCAGGCCGTCCTCTTCCGCGACCCGCCCACGACCCAGCGGGTCGTCATCCACGAGGCCGCCCTGCGGATGCGGTTCGGCGGTCCCGAGGTGGCCCGCCGGCAGCTCGCGCACCTCCTGGAGATGAGCGAGCGCGAGCACGTCTCGCTCCAGGTGATCCCGTTCTCCGCCGGAACCCTCGCCGGGTCGGGGCAGTCGATCTACTACGCCCACGGGCCGGTGCCGCAGCTCGACAGCGTCAACCTGGACCAGGCGCACGGCCCCGCCTTCCTCGACACGGAGGCGCAGCTGGAGAAGTACCGCGTCCTGCTGAACCGGATCGAGGCCATCGCACTCGCTCCCGACGCGTCCCGCGACTTCGTGAACGACGTCATCCGGAGCCTGTGAGAGGTCCGGAGCCCGCGGGGATCGATCCCCGTCTCCGTGAGCCCACCGATCCCGCCGAGCCCGCCGATCCCGCCGTGCCCGCCGAGCCCGCCGATCCCGGACTCCGCACCGTTGACAGCGCCCCGGCCTCGTTGCTCGACTGGTGGGTAAGCGCTTACCGGACCTTGGAGCGTACTGGTGGAGTTCTCGCGTCGATCCGCACTGTCCGCGATACCGGCGGCGGCCCTGTGGGCCATGTCGGCGTCGGCCCGCGCCGGGGCAGCGCCCCCGCCGGGCTCCGCCCCGTCGGCCGCGGGCGTCGCGGAGCCCCCGGCGGACGGCGCCGGGACGCTGATGCGCAACACCGCCGCGATCTTCGGCGGTACCGCCGAGTCCAACGCCCGTCCCGAAGTCGCCCCGAAGATCGCGGCCCTGCGGGCGACGGCGTACGCCCGTCTCGCGGCCATGGACGCCGCCGGCCCCGGCGAACTCTTCGCCGGACTGCCCCTCGGCACCAGCGACACCGCGCTGAACACGACGTACCAGTACCTCTACGAGACGGCCCTGGCCACCTGCCTCCCCGGCACCGACGACTCGGACCTGCGCAACAGCCCGGCCGTGCGGCGGCGGGTCGTCGACGCACTGGCCGAGCTGCTCGACACGTACTTCGGCGACCAGGCGAAGGGCTACTACGGCAACTGGTTCCACTGGGAGATCGGCATCCCGGGTCACGTGAGCAGGACCCTGGTGCTCCTGCGCGACGACATCGCGGAACGGCGCCCGGACCTCCCCGCGGCCTACACGGCCTCCATGGACGCGTACCTCCGCAACGGCAAGGGCGGTGACGTCGACCTCGACTCCCGCTTCCACACCGGCGCCAACCTCGCCGACATCACGACGAACCGGATGCTCCAGGGAGCCGTCCTCGGCGACGGGGCCCGCATCGCGAAGGCCGTCGCCGACCACCTGACCGTCTTCGCGACGATCGACCCCTACGACCTGCGGCACGGAGTGACCGACGGGTTCTACGCGGACGGCTCGTTCGTCCAGCACGCCTCCGTCGCGTACACGGGGTCCTACGGCAAGGGCCTGCTCACCCGCATCGTGCAGACCCTGAAGATGCTCGACGGCACCGGCTACGTGCCCGCGGACGACCTGGCCGGAGCCGTGCACACCTGGGTGACCGACGGCTTCGCCCCGCTGGTCTTCGAGGGCTGGATGATGGAGATCGTCAAAGGCCGCGCGGTCTCGCGCCCCGCCACCGGCTACGCGGACGCCACCGCGGTCGTCGAGGCGGTCGTCGACCTCTCCGCCCACATGACCGGCGACGACGCGGCGGCGCTGGCCGGCTACGTCACACACGTCCACGAGACGTCCGGAGCAGGCCTGGACCCCGTCTCCTTCGTCTCCCCCGTCAGCATCGCCCACTACGCCGACATCCTGAACTCGGCGACTCCGGCGAAGGACCTCGGGCCCGCCGCCTCCCACACGGCGTTCAACGCCATGGACCGTACCGTCCACCGACGGCCCGGCTACGCCTTCGCGCTCGCCCGCAGCTCGGACCGCATCAGCACCTACGAGTACATGAACGGCGAGAACCTGATGCCCTGGTTCCAGGGCACCGGCGCGCACTACCTCTACCTCTCCGGGGTGGACCAGCGCCAGGCGTACGGCCTCGACCACTTCACCGCCGTCCCGCCCCACCGCCTCGCGGGCGTCACCGCCCCCGTGGAGCACCGCCGGACGGTCCCCGAGCTCTACGGCACCCTCTGGTACGACAACCCGGAACGGGGCTTCACCTCGTCCTCCGAGGCGCAGAACACCTACGTGTACTTCCCCCGGGGCACCGGCGCCTTCTCCGGCGGCGCCCGCCTCGGCGCCTACGGCGTGGCCGGACACGTCCTGACCGACGACGCCGCCCACGCCGCGCAGCAGGCCGGCGAACTCCCGGACGGCTTCGTGGCCTACCGGTCAGCCGGCGCCACCACCTCGTGGTTCATGTTCGACGACGAGATCGTCGTGCTCACCGCCGGCGTGACCGGCCACTCGGGCCGCGCGGTGACGACCACCGTCGACACCCGTATCGCCGACCCCTCGTCCACCGTCACCCTCAGCGGCGCCCTCCACGACGGAACCCCCTGGCAACGCACCGGCACCGCGCCTCCGGCCTGGCTGCGGTACGCCGACGCCGGGCAGGGGACGGCCGTCGGATACGTCTTCCTGACCGGCCCCGCCCCGACGGTCGCGCTCGACACGGTCACCCGCAGCCGGCGGCTCGTCCGCGTCTCCAACCCGGACACCACCGTGACCAAGCAGGTCTTCACCCTGTCCTACGACCGAACGGCCGCGGACCTCCCGGCCTCCATGGCCCACCTCATCGTGCCGAACGCCTCCGAGGCGCAGCTGGCGTCCTACCGTCGCGACGCGCCGGCCGTGCGCGCCAACACGGTCCGCCTCCAGGCCGTCGCCCACGCCGGCCTGGGCATCCTGGCCGCGAACACCTTCTCCTCCGGCACGCACCACGTGAGCGGACTGTCCGTCGACGGCCCCGCGTCCGTCCTCCTGCGGCGCAGCCCCGACGGCACCTGCGCGATCTCGGTGTCCGACCCCACCACGACGCGCCGCACGGTCTCCGTCACCCTGCACGGCAGACCGCTGCGGACCCGCTCCGCGGACGCCGGGGTCCGGGTCCGCCACGTCCCCGGCGGCACCCGCCTCGACGTCACGACCGACCGCGCCTACGGCCGCAGCTTCACCGCGGTACTGGCGGACAGGTCCTGACGCTCCCTCATGCATCCGGTCAGGCGGCGCGCATGCACCCCTCGGCGACGCCGCCCTGGCGGACCGGCCGCCGCATACCCTCACTGGTGTGATCATCTGGCTGAACGGAACCTTCGGCGTGGGGAAGACCACCACGGCGGGAGAACTCATCCCGCGCATCCCCGAATCCCGGCTCTTCGACGCGGAGAAGGTCGGGGAGATGCTCGGACACGTGCTCGGCCGGCCGGAACGGGACTTCCAGGACTGGCAGCCGTGGCGCGGACTCGTCGTGGAGACGGCACGGCAGCTGCTCGACTTCGTCGGCGGGACGCTCGTCGTCACCCAGACGGTCCTGAGGCAGGAGTACTGGCGGGAGATCGGCGGCGGGCTCGCCGAAGCCGGAATCCCGGTCCACCACTTCGTCCTGACCACCGACGACGCCACCCTCACGCACCGCATCACGACCGACACCAAGCCGGAAAGCCGCAACGCGGGCCAGTGGCGCCTCGGCCACCTCCCCGCCCACCGCGACGCGCTCCCTTGGCTGCGCCGCGAGGCGCAGGTCGTCGACAGCACCGGCATACCGCCCTCCCGGGTCGCGGAACTCATCATCGAGCACCTCGCCCGCACAGCTCCGAACGTTCCGTCACATACGGCCGGGGCCAGGCAGGCAGGCGCAGCTCCGCAGACGACCGGGGTCACGCAGACGGGCAATGACAGAATCCGACGATGACTTCATCGGTGGAAACGATCAACGCATCATCGGCCGGCACCTGGCAGCTCGGGGATCTGACCGTCAACCGGCTCGGCTTCGGCTCGATGCGCCTCACCCAGGACGGCGCCGTGTTCGCCGACGGAGTCCCCAGCGACCGGAAGCGCGCCCTGGGCGTCCTGCGCCGTGCCGTCGAGCTCGGCGTCAACCACATCGACACGGCCGCCTTCTACTTCTCCTCACTGCGGTCCGCCAACGAGCTCATCAACAGCGCGCTGGCCCCGTACTCCGACGACCTCGTCATCACCACCAAGGTCGGCCCGGGCCGCGACCCCTCGGGCGCCTGGCTCTGGGCCACGCCCGAGCAGCTGCGCGGCCAGGTCGAGGAGAACCTGCGCCAGCTGGGCCGCGACCACCTCGACGTGGTCAACCTGCGCCTCGCACCGAGCAACGCCCACGCATCCGTCGCCGAGCACTTCGGGGCCCTGTCCGAACTCCGCGACGCCGGCCTCATCCGCCACCTGGGCATGTCCAACACCTCACCGGAGCAACTGGCCGAGGCGCGGGCCATCGCCCCCGTCGTCTGCGTACAGAACGCGTACGGCATCGACTCCCCGGCCGAGGACCACGCCTTCCTTCGGCACTGCGGCGAGGAGGGCATCGCCTTCGTGCCGTTCTTCGCCATCGTCGGCAGGGGCCGCGAGAACGGTGCCGCCGGCCCCGAGCCGGACGAGGTGAGCGCCGTCGCACGCACCCACGACGTGACGCCCGCCCAGGTCAGGCTCGCCTGGACGCTCCACCAGGGGGCTCACGTCCTGGCCATCCCCGGCACCGGCAACCCGGACCACCTCGACGAGAACGTGGCCGCGGCCTCCCTGCGGCTCACCGCCGACGACCTGGCACTCCTCACCCCGTGAACGGCGGGATCCTCCGCTGGAACCTGTTCATCGGCGGCCACCTGAGTTCCTCCGTACCCGTACGCCTCGTCGAACGCACGGACGAAGGCCAGTTGCTGTGGCTGGAGACCGGCACGCCCATGTGGCGCACGGAACTGCCCGGCGGCGCCCACCTCCGGGACATCCCCCCGGAGGAACGGCCCGCGGACGGCTACCCGCTGAAGGCCGGCCGGTGGTCCCTGGGCAGCGCCCTCATCCACCAGCCGACGGCCGCCGGGCACGCGGTGTTCTGGTTCTTCGGGCGAAGGAAGAGGTTCCGCGGCTGGTACGTGAACCTGGAACACCGCCGCCACCACGGCGAGGACATCGACGTCGCCGACCACGAACTGGACATCACCGTCGCCCGGAACCACGGATGGCGATGGAAGGACGAGCGGTCGTTCGACGAGAAGACCGGGCATCCCGCCTACTGGTCACAGGCCGAGGCCGCGGCGATACGCGCCGAGGGCGAACGCGTGGTGCGCCTGGCCGAGGCGAGAGCCTTCCCCTTCGACGGCTCCTGGTGCGACTTCGAGCCACCTTCGCACTGGCCGGTCCCACCACGGCCGCAGCCGCCCGGACGAACCGTGCTCAGGCATCCGGGCCCGTGACGTCTTCCCCGCCGCACATCTGACGACGCGTCGGCCGGAAGCCACCGGCGCAGTCACGGCTCTCGAACAGCGCGTACGAACGCTTCTCGGCCCGTGAACGCATCGACCGCACCCGGAACCATGGCCACCGTCGTTGCTAGCGGTCACACCCCGTGATACACAGAGTAACCATGCATATGCGCGCAGATCCTGACACGAGCCGCAGGTCAGGGCGGCTCTGCCGGTCAAACGTGCGAGATCCGGGTAAAGAGACCCCGGAAGGCGTCGTGCGATGCCGGTTTCATCAGCGAAGATAGAGACCGACCCGCGCCGCACGGTGCGGGCTGCGAACTACCCAACAGGGGCGGTGACTTACATGATCCTGTCAGCGGAAAAGGGCGATATCACCACCATCATCGGGGGAATCGCCCCGAACTGGGGGCCGTTCGGGACCCTGGGCAATGAGGCGCGCATCATGATCGAGGTGGTGATGGCCGTCGCCATCCTGCTCTGCCTCGGCATCGCGATCTGGGGTGCGGCGAAGCAGCGCATCGGCGCGACGGCCCTGCGCGACACCTTCAGCGCGGAGCAGGGCAAGGGCCTGATCGTGGCGGGTCTGACCGGCGTCTTCATCATCGGCTCGCTCGGCACGCTGTTCACCATCGTGTACGGGATGGCCGTCTGACCTGCCGTCGGCACACCGTTCCGACTGCGGCCCCCCGGCCCCTCCCACACCATCCGTCCGTCGTGCCCACCGGCAGAGGTTGCGTCCCCTGATGTCGAGTCACCACACCGCGTCCACGCGGGAACCAGCAGCGCTACCGTCGTACCACGCGGAACTGCAGACGGCTGAGGGGGCGTACGCGGCATGAGCCAGGGCGACGAGCGCGGTTACGGCGGCAGCGAGCCGGGTGGCCGGTCGGACGACGCGTACAGCACCCTCGGCGGGACGCGCCAGACCCGCACCCGCATGCACAGAGGCGGCGAGGACACCGACGGCTACGGCCGCCGGCCCGCCCGGAACTCGCGGTCCCTGGTCATGATCGTGGGTGTCGTGGTGCTGCTGATCGCGGCGATCGCGTTCGCGAACCAGGGCGGGAGCGGGGGCGACGACGGGGGCACCGGCAAGGCGAAGCAGCCGGACGCCGCAGGCGCGGCCCCCACGACGGCCACGGGCACCAAGCCCGTCCAGGGCAGGAACGGCACCATCGCCTTCGGCTTCGCCCACGACGAGCAGGGGGCACAGAGCGCCGCGGCGAACTACGCGGTGGCGCTGGGGTCGGACGGCATGTTCAACGCCGAGACGCGCGGCGCCATCGTTCGATCGATCGCCGATGCCGGCAAGGTCAACGAACTGCAGGCGGGGTTCGATGCCGACTACTCCGATCAGTTCATTGCTCAAATCGGGCTGAACACTGACGGCAGCGCCCCTGCAGGATCGACTTTCGTCAACCGCACCATCCCCGCCGGTACGAAGACGAAGGCGTACTCAGGGTCCACTGCCCAGGTCGACGTCTGGTGTTCCGGCCTGTTCGGGCTGACCGGCGAGAAGTCAACGAAGCCGGTGACCAACGGTTGGTTCACCGTTTCGATGACACTGAAGTGGGATGGGACCGACTGGAAGGTTCTGGAGACCCGCCAGACAGAGGGTCCCACCCCGGTGACGGGCGACAACCCCGTCTCCGGATCCGATGAGATCGCCGACGCAGTGAACGAGTTCGGAGGGTTCACCTATGCCCGGTAGTCGCCGAAGCCAGTTGCGTTCCGTCGCCGCCGTATTCGGCGCCCTTCAGGCGTCGGTGATCGTGTTCGCGGCCCGAGCAGTCGCAGCACCCAGCCCCACCCCTACTCCGTCACCCTCCGGCAGCACCGACCCCTGCCAGCTGATCGCCGGCCCGGCACGTGACTATTGCGACGGCGGAGGCGGCTCCCCCCGCAGTACGCCCGCCGTCACCGACGACGCCCTGGACCCCCTCTCCTCCCTCGCCCGCGGCTGCGCCGACGCCGCCGCCTACATCGTCGGCAAGCTCAGCGAGGCCGTGGAGAGCACGGCGACCGTGGACTTCACCAACTCCACGTTCCGCACCCAGTACGCCGTGGTCTTCGCGGCCTCCACCATCCTCACCCTGGTCCTGTGGCTCTTCGCCGTCGCCAAGCGCGCCATCAGGGGCGTGCCGTTCACGACGGCGATCTCCGAGGCCGTCGGCTTCCTCTGGCTCACCGTCCTGGCCTCGGCCTTCACGCCGCTCATCCTGTACGTGGTGGTGTCGGCGACCGACGGTGTCACCGAGGTCATCTCGACCGCGACCGGCGGGCAGACCGACGTGTTCTTCGGGTCGTTCGCCGAAGCCCTCAAGAAGGGCAAGGACATCGGCGGCGGGCCGATCATGCTGATCGTCGTCTCCCTGGTCTCGATCCTCGCCGCCGGCATCCTGTGGCTGGAGCTCGTCATCCGGGCCGCCCTGCTCTACGTGGGCGCGCTGCTCGGCGTCGTCGTGTATTCGGGGCTCGTCGACAAGAACATGTGGGGCCACGTCCGCCGCTGGGCGGGCATCATGATCGCGGTGATCATGGTGAAGCCGGTCATCGTCATCGTGCTGGGGCTCGCCGGAGCCCTCTCGGCCGACGACGGGCCCAACGCGTTCTCCGCAGTCGTGTCCGGGCTCGCGATCATCCTGCTGGCCATCTTCGCCTCCGCCATGATCTACCGCTTCGTGCCGGGCTTCGGCGACGAGATCCAGGGCGCCCGTACCAACCGCAAGCAGGCCACCGACGGCTCGCAGGCCGCCGCACTGATCAGCTCCCCCGCCGCACTCGTCTCCCAGGGCATCAAGACCCACAGCGGCCGGAGCGGAGGCGGCGAAGGCGGAGGCGGAGGCGGCGCACGCCCGGCCAACCAGGTCAGCGGCGGTGTCGCCGCCCACAGCTCCCGCAACCAGCCGGGCGCGGCACCCTCGCCCCGCAGCGGCTCCGGACCCACCTCCGGCACACCCCACGGCAGCCGCTCCCCGCGCGGGGGCGGTTCAGGCAGCACAGGCAGCACGAGCACAGGAGGTGGAGGGCGTTGACGATCCAGTCCCACACGATCGCGCCCCGCCGCACGTATCTGATCGGCCGGGCCCGGCCGAACGCGATCGTCGGCAAGAACCGCGAGACGGGCGAGATCGCGCTGATCATCGCCGGGGCGTTCCTCGGCATGATGAGCGGCCTCCTCGTCCCGGCCCTCTCCCTGCGCATCGTGTCCCTCGTGGGCTTTCCGATGCTGGCCCTGGCCGTCGTGTACGTCCCCTACAAGGGCCGCACCTTCTACAAGTGGTTCGAGATCAATCGCAGCTTCAAGCGCACCCTGCGCCGGGGCACCGCCTACCGTTCCGCGGCCATGGAGGCCGGGGTGAGCGCCGACGGCCGCGAGGTCGAGATCGGACCGCCGCCCGGCATCGGCAGGATCAGCTGGCTCGCCGCACCGTTCGGCCCCGACGAGATCGCCGTACTGCTGCACGCGGACCGCCGTACCGTCACCGCGGCCATCGAGATCGAGGGCCCGGGCGTCGGACTGCGCGACAGCGAGGACCAGGAGGCCCTGGTCGACCGCTTCGGCACCCTCCTCAAGCACGTGGCCAACGGCGACGGCTTCGTGACGCGCCTCCAGATGCTCGCCCGCACCCTCCCCGCCGACCCCGACGCCCACGCGAAGGACGTCGCCCAGCGCGGCGACCGGAACGCACCCGGCTGGCTCCAGGACTCCTACGACCAACTCCAGTCGATGGTCTCCACCTCCAGCGAGCAGCACCGCGCGTACCTCGTGGCCTGCATGCACTACAGCCGTGACCTGGCCGCCGAGGCCAACGCCATGGCCCGTGCCATCCGCCCCCAGGGCGGCCGCAAGGTGGACCGCGACGCCGGCCTCGCCGTCGTCATGGCACGCGAGCTGACCGACATCTGCGCCCGGCTCGCCGAGGCCGACATCCGGGTGCGCCAACCGCTCGGACAGAGCCGCCTGGCCTCCCTCGTCCACTCCATGTACGACCCGGACCACCCCATCGACCACATCCAGGCAATGACCAAGCGCAACGCCTGGCCGGCCGAACTGGACGCCGTAGAGCCGATGTTCCTGCAGGCCAAGACGCGCGAGTCCACCACCCGCGCCCCCTGGTGCCACGCCACGGCCTGGGTGAAGGAATGGCCGATGACCCCGGTCGGCGTGAACTTCCTGGCGCCCCTCCTCGTTCACACCCCCGACGTGATCCGCACGGTCGCCGTCTGCATGGACCTCGAACCGACCGAGATCGCCATCGAGCGGATGCTGACCGAGAAGACCAACGACGACGCCGAGGCGAGCCGCCAGGCCAAGATGAACCGCACGGTCGACCCGCGCGACATCGCCGCCCACGGCCGGCTCGACCAGCGGGGTGAAGATCTGGCGAGCGGCGCGGCCGGGGTGAACCTCGTGGGGTACATCACCGTGTCGTCCCGGTCCCCCGAAGCCCTCGCCCGCGACAAGCGGACGATCCGGGCCTCGGCCGGCAAGTCGTATCTGAAGCTGGAGTGGTGCGACCGGGAGCACCACCGCGCCTTCGTGAACACCTTGCCGTTCGCCACCGGTATCCGACGTTAACGAAAGGGCAGTCACGCCATGCGAGATCCGCTGTCCGCGTTGACGGATGCCTTCACCGGCTTCCTCTTCGGCAAGGTCGAGACGACCCGCCTGCCGGTGCGCACGTCCACCGGTCAGGCCCAGGCCGTCTACCTGCCGACCGCCGCGCCCGGCCTCGGGGACTCCGGCGTGATCATCGGGCGTGAGGTGTACTCGGGCAAGGGCTACATCTACGACCCGTTCCAGCTGTACGGACAGCAGCTCCCCGCCCCGCACTGGCTGGTCCTCGGCGAGTCCGGCAACGGCAAGTCCGCACTGGAGAAGACCTACGTCCTGCGCCAGCTCCGCTTCCGCGACCGCCAGGTCGTCGTCCTGGACGCCCAGGGCGAGGACGGCGTCGGCGAATGGAACCTGATCGCCGAGGAGCTGGGCATCACGCCCATCCGGCTCGACCCGACGGCGGCGCTGAACGACGGGATCAGGCTCAACCCGCTCGACCCCTCGATCACCACGACGGGCCAGCTCGCCCTGCTGCGCACGATCATCGAGGTCGCCATGGGCCATGGGCTCGACGAACGCTCGGGCTTCGCACTCAAGGTCGCCCACGCGTACGTCAGCGACACCATCACCGCCCGCCAGCCCGTGCTGATGGACATCGTGGAGCAGTTGCGCCACCCGAAGCCCGAATCCGCCGAGGCGATGAACGTCGACATAGACGACGTACGGGCCTGGGGCCTGGACGTCGCCCTCGTCCTCGACCGCCTCGTCGACGGTGACCTGAGGGGCATGTTCGACGGTCCGACCACGATCGGCATCGACCTCGACGCCCCCCTGATCGTCTTCGACCTCTCGCACATCGACCGCAACTCCATCGCGATGCCGATCCTCATGGCGATCGTCGGCGTCTGGCTGGAGCACACCTGGATCAGGCCCGACCGGAAGAAGCGGATCTTCCTCGTCGAAGAGGCCTGGCACATCATCAACTCACCCTTCGTCGCCCAGCTCTTCCAGCGCCTGCTGAAGTTCGGACGCCGACTGGGACTGTCCTTCGTCGCGGTCGTCCACCACCTCAGCGACGTCGTCGACGGCGCAGCCGCGAAGGAAGCCGCCGCCATCCTGAAAATGGCCTCCACGCGCACCATCTACGCCCAGAAGGCCGACGAGGCCAGAGCCACGGGCAAGGTCATCGGCCTGCCCCGGTGGGCCGTCGAGATCATCCCGACGCTGACACCCGGCATCGCCGTGTGGGACGTCAACGGCAACGTTCAAGTCGTCAAACACCTGATCACCGAGGCGGAACGCCCCCTGGTGTTCACCGACAGGGCCATGACCGAAGGGTCCGCGTCGGACCTGCTCCCCGAGGACGTACGGGCCGCGGAACTGGAGGCGGAACAGAGAGCGGCCCATATCGAGTACCAACAGCGCGTCGGCGAGTCCTCCGAGTCAACGGTCGCCTGACATGGCACGCCAGGCACCACCCGGCGCGGGGCGCGGCGAAGACCGGCAGGGCGGCATCCCGGACGGCCTGCTCGTGGGCCTCCTGGCCTTCCTCTTCGGGCTGACGGTCCTGGCGTGGACGGCCACGGGTCTCGCCGGGCTCCTCACCCACGGCTCCTGGCCCCACGCCGTCACCTTCACCCGTACGCCGCTCGCCCTGCGGGCCCTGGCCGGACGGCCCACGGACCTGCCGCACGCGTGGCCCGACACCCCGGCCGGCGAACTGTCCGGGCACGGCCTGTTCTGGGGCCTGTTCATCGGCGAGGTGATGGTCCTGCTGGTCCTGACCGTGTTCGCGGCGGGTGTGATCACCCGTTGGCGCATGGTCAGGAAGCGGCGCGCCATCGATCCCGAGGCGTACGCCCCCGCGGGGCGGACCACGCACCCGGAGCCCGCACCGCAGTCCGCGCACCCGCACCCCACCGTCCACGAGTACCACCCGGCCGACACGCGCTTCCCGGCCCCCGCAGCCCCGGCGCCCCAGCCCGCCTCGGCACCACCAGCCGCGGCGTACGCACCCGGGGCGACGCCCCCCTCCTTCCCCACACCCCGTTCCCCTCAGGTCGTGTACGGCGTGTCCGCGGCCCGCCGCCCCACCGTCGTCCAGGCCATCAGGGACGCGGAGGGGCCCGCACTGATCGTGACCTCCGACCCCACAGTCTGGGCCGAGACGAAGGACGCCCGGAGCAAGCTCGGTCCCGTCCTCGTCTACGACCCCGGTCACCTCTGCGACACCCCGGCCAGGCTCCACTGGTCACCCACGGCCGGGTGCGAGGACCCCGCCGTGGCGGCCGCCCGCGCCACCGCGCTGCTCGCCCCCGTACGCCCCACGGCCAGGGCCGACGCCGCGGTCGCCGACACGGCCAACACCCTCCTGCAGTGCTGGCTGCACGCCGCCGCGGTGGACGGGCGGCCGTTCCGCCAGGTGCACCGCTGGGCGTCGGGGGGCGGTGGCCAGGAAGCGGTACGTCTGCTCCGTACCCACCCGAAGGCGGCCTCCGGGCTCGCCGGGCTCCTGGAGTCCGCGCTCACCGCCCACCCCGAACGCCGGGAGATGGCACAGGAACTGACTGTCCGTGCCTTCGCCGCCCTCTCGTCCGTCCACATCCGGGAAGCCTGCACGCCCAACCGAGCTGATGCGCTCACACTGGAATCTTTTGCACGCGAACTGGGAACGCTCTATGTGGTTGGTGAACCCATCGAGGATCCCCGCCACCACCCCGGTGCGATGCCCCTGCTCACCGCACTCGCCTCGCACGTGGTCGAGCACGGCCGCCGCATGGCCGCACGGTCAACCGACGGTCGGCTCGACCCACCAATGGCCCTCGTCCTCGACGACGTCGCCGCCGTCGCTCCGCTGCCGCAGCTCCCCGAGCTCCTGGCGGCCGGCCAGAGCTGCGGAATGCCCACCCTGGTCCTGCTCCGCTCGCCCGAGCAGGCCCGGGCCCGCTGGCAGGAGGAACTGCCCGCACCGCGAACACACTGACCGGGGTCCCCGCGTGCCGGGCGGCTAGCGGCGTATCTCGAACTCGAGCTCCAACGCGCCCGGATCACCCTCCAGCCGCACGCTGCGCCCGGTCGGAACGAAGCCGATCCGGCGGTAGGCGGCCGCAGCCCGCGCGTTGGCCTCATGGACATACAGCCGCACCCGCTCCACCGGCGGTCCGGACAGCGCCCAGGACCATTCGACGGCCTCACGGAAGAGTGCGTCCAGCACTCCGTGGCCCCGGTGCCCGGGCCGCACGAACACACCCACCAGATGCGTCTGGTCACACTCCGCGGCCTCTCCGAACCCCGGCTCGTCGGCGGGACGTTCGACGAGGACCGACACCGTCCCCACCCAACTGCCGTCCGGCGCCTCGGCGATGAACTGACGCGACAGCCGGCCCTCGACGGCGTCGGCGGTCCGCTGCTGCCAGAACTCGTCCGGCCTGGCCACCGCCCGCTCGTACGTCTCCAGAAAGGCGATGGGCGCCACCGGGTCCCGCAGTGCCGCCAGACGGATCTCCCGGGCCGGTTCCCACTCCCCCGCCCGCACACCGCGAATCTCATAGTCCATGCGCCGATGGTGCCCCGCAGTCCCCCGCCGGGCAACCGAGTTGGAACGCGCCGGCCTGCCGTCCCGTTCCAGGCGGGGCCGAACACCAGGTGGGCACCGACTGACCAACCCACCCGGCAGCAGCTGACGCCCTGCCCTCACTGAACTGGCCGGCTCCAGCGATACAACTGCCCGGGAACGCAGAAAAGCCCCGTGCCACAAGGGCACGGGGCTTTCCCGGAAAAATTGTTCGGCGGCGTCCTACTCTCCCACAGGGTCCCCCCTGCAGTACCATCGGCGCTGAAAGGCTTAGCTTCCGGGTTCGGAATGTAACCGGGCGTTTCCCTAACGCAATGACCACCGAAACACTATGAAATTAACCAACACCGGAACACAACACGGCCGTTCGTTATTTCAGAACTAACACAGTGGACGCGAGCAACTGAGGACAAGCCCTCGGCCTATTAGTACCAGTCAGCTCCACCCGTTACCGGGCTTCCACATCTGGCCTATCAACCCAGTCGTCTACTGGGAGCCTTAACCACTCAAGGTGGTGGGAATACTCATCTTGAAGCAGGCTTCCCGCTTAGATGCTTTCAGCGGTTATCCTTTCCGAACGTAGCCAACCAGCCATGCCCTTGGCAGGACAACTGGCACACCAGAGGTTCGTCCGTCCCGGTCCTCTCGTACTAGGGACAGCCCTTCTCAATATTCCTACGCGCACAGCGGATAGGGACCGAACTGTCTCACGACGTTCTAAACCCAGCTCGCGTACCGCTTTAATGGGCGAACAGCCCAACCCTTGGGACCGACTCCAGCCCCAGGATGCGACGAGCCGACATCGAGGTGCCAAACCATCCCGTCGATATGGACTCTTGGGGAAGATCAGCCTGTTATCCCCGGGGTACCTTTTATCCGTTGAGCGACAGCGCTTCCACAAGCCACTGCCGGATCACTAGTCCCGACTTTCGTCCCTGCTCGACCCGTCGGTCTCACAGTCAAGCTCCCTTGTGCACTTACACTCAACACCTGATTGCCAACCAGGCTGAGGGAACCTTTGGGCGCCTCCGTTACTCTTTAGGAGGCAACCGCCCCAGTTAAACTACCCATCAGACACTGTCCCTGATCCGGATCACGGACCCAGGTTAGACATCCAGCACGACCAGAGTGGTATTTCAACGGCGACTCCACAACCACTGGCGTGGCTGCTTCAAAGTCTCCCACCTATCCTACACAAGCCGAACCGAACACCAATATCAAACTATAGTAAAGGTCCCGGGGTCTTTCCGTCCTGCTGCGCGAAACGAGCATCTTTACTCGTAGTGCAATTTCACCGGGCCTATGGTTGAGACAGTCGAGAAGTCGTTACGCCATTCGTGCAGGTCGGAACTTACCCGACAAGGAATTTCGCTACCTTAGGATGGTTATAGTTACCACCGCCGTTTACTGGCGCTTAAGTTCTCAGCTTCGCACACCCGAAAGTGCA